>NZ_DASSCL010000058.1:0-26194 GCF_035697785.1 Nocardioides sp. | reverse complement strand
TGTGGCCCGAGTCCATGACCTGGGCCAACTTCGACGAGCTGTTCACCCGGCTGGACTTCACGACGTACTTCGTCAACTCGATCGTCGTCGCCGTCGCCGTGACACTCGGCAACATGATCTTCTGCTCGATGCTCGGCTACGCCCTGGCCAAGCTCGAGTTCCGCGGTAGGAAGGCGTTGTTCGCCATCGTGCTCGGCACGCTGATGATCCCCGGCGTCGTGACGTTCGTGCCGCTGTTCGTGCTGACGGTCAACCTCGGCCTGGCGAACACGCTGACCGGCATGGCGCTGCCGTTCCTGGCCGGCCCGTTCGGGGTCTTCCTGATGCGGCAGTACATCCTCAGCCTGCCCGACGAGCTCATCCAGGCGGCCCGCATCGACGGTGCGGGGGAGCTGAGGATCTTCTTCTCGGTCATCATGCCGCTGTGCTGGCCGGCGCTCGCGACGCTCGGGATCCTGACTTTCCTGTCCTCGTGGAACAACTTCCTGTGGCCGCTCGTGGTGGCGACCAACGAGGACAAGTACACCCTCCCGGTGGCCCTCGCGCTCTACGCCGTGGGTCAGAACGCCACGCAGTACGGCCTGCTCCTGGCCGGCTCCGTCGTGACGGTCATCCCGGTGATCGCGGTGTTCCTGTTCCTGCAGCGGCACATCATGCAGGGCATCTCCATGACCGGCATCAAGTAACCGACACCTCGCACGTCCATCCACCTCTCGGGAGGAACGACATGTTCGATGCACTACGCACGCGCAGACGAAGGATCCTCGGAGCGGCCACGGCGGTCGCCGTCGTGACCGGTCTCGTGGCCTCGGTCGGCGCCACCGGCACAGCCGCGGCTGCCGACAACGATGCCGTGCTGGAGCAGTACGCCGCCGACACCTGGAGGTCGATGGCGGCCATGGCTCACCCCCGCACCGGACTGCCCAGCGACAACATCGGTGGCTCGCTCAAGGAAAAGACCCGCAGCGAGTTCACCTCGCCGACCAACATCGGTGGCTACCTCTGGAGCACCGTCGCGGCGCGCGACATCGGCCTCATCAGCGGCACCGAGGCGCGCGAGCGGATCGCCAAGACCCTGGCGTCCGTGGCCAAGCTCGAGCGCCACGAGCCGTCGGGAATGTTCTACAACTGGTACAACCCCAACAACGGCAAGAAGCTGTACACGTTCCCGGAGTCGGGTGACCCGATCAAGCCGTTCCTCTCCTCGGTCGACAACGGCTGGCTGGCCAACGGCCTGCTGCTGACCGAGCGTGCCGTTCCCGCGCTCGCCGACGAGGCGCGCGAGATCCGCGAGGGCATGGATTTCAGCTGCTACTACAACCCGGCCGAGAACGCCCCCGGCGGTCAGATCCGCGGCGGGTTCTGGGACGAGGACCCCCAGGACGCCGCGGCGGTGAAGGGTGCCTACTGCGGCGGCCCCGAGGTCTGGTACACCGGCCACCACTACGGCGCGTTCAACACCGAGCCGCGGATCGCCTCCTACCTGGGCATCGCCGCCGGGCAGATCCCCGACGTTCACTACTTCGGCACCTACCGGACCTTCCCCAACGACAACTGCGACTGGTCGTGGACCGAGACCAAGCCGGTCGGCACATGGCGGGAGTACCTGGGCCAGCGTGTGTTCGAGGGCGCGCTCCCTTACCGCGGCCTGCACGTCGTCCCGACCTGGGGCGGCAGCATGTTCGAGGCGCTGATGGTGCCGCTCTTCGTGCCGGAAGAGGAGTGGGGTCCGCGGTCGTGGGGTGTCAACCACCCGCTGTTCGTCGAGGGCCAGATCGAGCACGGCATGGACGAGGCCGGCTACGGCTACTGGGGCTTCTCACCCTCGAACAACCCTGCCGGTGGCTACCGCGAGTACGGCGTCGACCAGCTCGGCATGGATGGAGCCGGTTACACCTCCGACCAGGAGCGCACCTCCGTCGACCAGGCTTACGGCGACTGTCGCGCCGGCTCGCCCGCTCCCACCGAGTACGGCGACGGCGTGGTCACGCCGCATGCGTCATTCCTCGCCCTCCGCTATGCCGAGGACGCCGCGCTCAAGAACCTTCGGAACATCAAGGAGGACTTCGACGCCTACGGAGCCGGTGGCTTCTACGACGCAGTCGCGGTGCGCAGCGGCCAGGTGTCCCAGCGCTACCTCGCCCTCGACCAGGGCATGGTCATGGCCGCGCTGGGCAACCGGCTCGCCGACGACAGCCTGCGTGGCTACGTCTCGAAGGGCGCGATGAAGACGCACCTCGAGCCGATGATGCGCATGGAGGAGTTCGCCGCGGGACGCGCCGAGTGACCTCTCGCCCCAACATCCTCCTCGTCGTCGCCGACGACCACGCCGTGAACGCGGTCGGCTGCTATCCGGGCGCCCACCAGGTGACCCCGCAGATCGACCGCGTCGCGGTGGAGGGCATGCGGTTCGACGCGTGCGGCTGCACCAACTCGCTGTGCGCGCCGAGCCGGGCGACGATCCTCACCGGCACCTACAACCACCGCAACGGCGTGACCACGCTGTCGACCGAGTTCGACAACCGGCAGCCGACGTTCCCGGAGCTGCTCCGGGACGCCGGCTACCGGACGGCCCTCTTCGGCAAGTGGCACCTCGGGCACGGGGAGCCGCACGACCCGCGTGGCTTCGACACGTGGGAGGTGCTGCCCGACCAGGGCGACTACGTGGACCCGGAGTTCCTGCTCCCCGACGGCAGCTCCCACGTGCGGCCGGGTTACGCGACCGACCTGATCACGGACCTGAGCCTGGACTGGCTCGACTCCGTCTCCGGTGGCGGAGACCCGTGGTGCCTGCTCGTGCAGCACAAGGCGCCGCACCGCCCCTGGGTGCCGGCCGAGCGGCACCGGGACCTGTTCACCGACGGCTTCAAGCCGCCACGCACGTTCTTCGACGACTACGAGGGACGCGCCACGGCGGCCCGGGAGGCCCGGATGCGGGTGGCCAGGGACCTGAACCTGGAGGACCTCAAGGAGGAACCGCCCACAGGGCTCGACGAGGAGCAGCACGCCCGCTGGGCCCTCGACCGCTACCTCGCCGACTACCTGCGCTGCGTGGTCGCCGTCGACGAGAGCGTCGGGCGGCTGCTCGCACACCTCGACGCGAGCGGCCAGGCCGACGACACGGTCGTCGTCTACACCAGCGACCAGGGCTTCTTCCTCGGCGAGCACGGCTGGTACGACAAGCGGTTCATGTACCGCGAGTCCCTCGAGTCGCCGCTGCTGGTGCGCTACCCGCGGCTCGTGCCGCCCGGCTCGACGACCGACGCGCTGGTGCTCAACGTCGACTTCGCGCAGACGTTCCTCGAGCTCGCCGGGGTCGACCCGCTGCCGAGGATGCAGGGCCGTTCGATGGTGCCGCTGCTGGCCGGGGAGGACCCGGTCGAGGTCGGATGGCGCACCGAGTCCTACTACCGCTACTGGGAGCACCTGGACGGCAGCCACCACGTGGCGGCACACCGCGGCATCCGGACCCACGACCGCAAGCTCGTGCACTACTACGGCTCGGGGTGCGGACAGCCCGGCGCGTCGGAGCAGACCACCGAGGTCGAGTGGGAGCTGTTCGACCTCGTCGCCGACCCCGAGGAGATGCGGTCGGTGTACGACGACCCGGCGTACGCCGACGACGTCCGGACGCTGACCGCGGCCCTGGACCGGCTCGCCACCGAACTCGGGGACGACATCCCGGAACCGACCCACCCGCCCACGACGAAAGCAGGACGACCGTGACGACAGACGCCCGCACCGATTGGGAGGAGCGGATCGGGATCCGCTCCGGCGAGGCCACCACCGGCCCCTCCGCCAACAGGGCCCCGCGCCTCGCCCCGCCGGCCGGGGTCACGGCCACGGCCGGCGGTGCGCAGGTCACGCTCGACTGGGAGCCGGTGGCCGGCGCCGTCGGCTACCAGGTGCACGTGTCGGACTCCGCGGACGGCGAGCTGGCACCGGTCGACCACCGGGGCATGGACGTGAAGGCGGTGCCGCACCCGCCGTACGTCGACACCACCGGGACGCCCGGGCAGGAGCGCTGGTACGCAGTCACGACGCTCTCCGACGTCGCCGTCGAGGGCGACCCGTCGGAGCGGGTGTCGGCGACCCCGGGCAGGGAGGCGGGTCGGGTGGAGCTGGCCGTCGACGCCGCGGGACCGGCCGGCACCCTGGCCCGGCCGTGGCGGCCGATGATCGGCAGCGAGCACCTGTCGCACGCGGTGTCGAGCGACACCACGGGCGGCCGAGTGATCGGCGAGGAGCTGACCTCGGCGCTGAAGGCCGCCGTCGCCGAGCTGGGCGTGGAGACGGTGCGGGCGCACGGCATCCTCTGCGACGACCTGCACGTCTACACCGAGGTGGACGGCGAGCCGGTGCACGACTTCACCGGCGTGGACCGCGTCTACGACCACATCCGCAGCCTCGGGCTGTACCCGGTCGTCGAGATCTCGTTCATGCCGCACGACCTGGCCAGCGACCCGTCGAAGACGGTGTTCGACTACGGCGCGATCGTGTCGCCGCCGAAGGACTGGCAGCGCTGGGGCGACCTGGTCCGCGACCTCACCGCGCACATCGTCGAGCGCTACGGTATCGACGAGGTCGTCGAGCACTGGTCGTTCGAGGTCTGGAACGAGGCCAACCTCGAGGTCTTCTGGTCGGGCACCCCCGACGAGTGGATGAAGATGTACGACGTCACCGCGGCCGCGGTCCGCGCGGTCGACGACCGGCTCGTCGTGGGTGGGCCCTCGTCCGCAGCCGCCGGCTGGGTCGAGGAGCTGCTCGCGCACGTCGAGCAGTCCGGCGCACCGCTCGACTTCGTCTCCACCCACACCTACGGCAGCCCGCCGCTGGACTTCCGGCCGTCGCTGGAGCGGTACGGCCGCGCCGGCACGCCGATCTGGTGGACCGAGTGGGGCGTCACGCCCGTGCACTTCAACGAGGTCAGCGACGCGGTGTTCTCAGGGGTGTTCCTGCTCCGCGGGATGGCTTCGGCGATGGACCGGATCGAGGCGCTGTCCTACTGGGTGGTGTCCGACCACTTCGAGGAGCTCGGCCGCCCGCCGGCGCTCCTGCACGGTGGCTTCGGCCTGCGCACGGTCGGTGAGCTGCGCAAGCCCCGCTGGTGGGCGCTGCGGCTGCTCGAGCGTCTCGACGACGCCCGGTTGCCGGTCACGCTGACCGGCGACGGCGGCGGCTCGTTGGTGGAGGCGCTCGCCACCCGGGACGACGCGGGGGGCGTGTCGGTGCTCGCCTGGAACATGACGCTCGACCAGTCCAAGGCGGCCGGGTCGGCGGCCCTCGACCGCGACGTCACGGTGCGGGTCGACGGGCTCACCCCGGGAGCGTCGTACCAGCTGACGGTGCAGGGCGTCGACGCCGACCACTCCAACGTCGCCGGCACCTGGGGAGCGATCAAGGCGGACGACCAGGCGTGGCCGACCGACGAGCAGTGGGAGGCCCTGCGCGCCGCCGACCGGCTCGAGGAGCTGGCGCCCGGCCG
Organism: Nocardioides sp.; assembly: GCF_035697785.1. Lineage (GTDB taxonomy): Bacteria > Actinomycetota > Actinomycetes > Propionibacteriales > Nocardioidaceae > Nocardioides_B. The sequence goes on along the minus strand of NZ_DASSCL010000058.1, from coordinate 20,709 downwards.
GGCGGTGCACGCCGACGAGCACGGTTCGCTGAGCGTGGAGGTCACGCTCCGGATGCCGTCGATGGCGTTCCTGCGGCTGGAGCCGGTCGGCTGACCCGACCGGCCGTCACATCTGCAGGCTGGCCGGGACGTGGGTCCTGGACTCGATGTCGGAGGCGACGACGTGGAGCAGCTCGTTGGCGAGGTCCGACAGCGCCCGCGCGGTGGCCAGCTCGTCGCCGATCAGGTGCACGGACTCGTCGGCGGGGTTGCGGCGGCTCCGGCCCTGGCCGCGCACCTCCATCTTGTTGTCCAGGCTGAGCACGGCGTCGGCGATGGTGTCGTCGCCCTGCTCGTCGATGCGCACCTGTACGTTCCATGCCTTGGTCGTCATGGTGGGTCCACCTCCTGGTAGGGGCGGGGTGCGACGGAGGGGTCATCCCCGAGTCTAGGGTCGCTGTGGACCGTTCGGCACGGTCGGTCGGTCCCGGCGGTTAGGGTTCTTCGGTGCCCGAGCAGACCACTCTCCCGACCCCCTCCGTGACGGAGGTGCTAGCGGGCGCGGTGGCCGAGCTCGGCGGCGAGGAGCGCCCGGGCCAGATCCGCATGGCCGAGGCGGTCGCCCGCGCGATGAGCACCCGCGAGCACCTGCTGGTGCAGGCCGGCACCGGCACCGGCAAGTCGCTCGGCTACCTGGTGCCTGCGCTGCTCCACGACCGGCGGGTGGTGGTCGCCACGGCCACCCTGGCCCTGCAGCACCAGCTCGTCGAGCGCGACATCCCCGCCCTGCTGGAGGCGGCCGACCATCTGCTGCCGGGGGGCACGCCGTCGTACGCCGTGCTCAAGGGCCGGTCCAACTACGCCTGCCTGCACCGGGTCCGCGAGGGGGTGCCCGACGACCAGGGCGTGCTCGTCGACGTGCCCGAGGGCACGATGGGCTCCGAGGTGCTCAAGCTGCGGGCCTGGGCCGAGAAGCAGGCCGACACCGGCGGACCCGGCGACCGCGACTCCGCACCCAAGCACACCGACAAGCTCTGGCGTCAGGTCTCGGTCAACCACCGCGAGTGCCTGGGCGCCACCCGCTGCCCGTTCGCGATGGAGTGCTTCGCCGAACGCGCCAAGGAGAAGGCCGCTCAGGCGTCGGTCGTGGTCACCAACCACTCGCTGCTCGCGATCGACGCGATCGAGGGCGTGCCGATGATCCCCGAGTACGACGTGGTCGTGATCGACGAGGCCCACGAGCTGACCGCGCGGGTGACCCAGGCGGCGACCGACGAGCTGTCGGTGCCCGAGATCCTCCGCGCCGCCCGGCGTTCGCAGAAGCACGTCTCCTCGGGCGCGGGGAGCGGGAGCGAGGCCGACGACCTGGCCGACGCGGGTGACGCGCTCCGCGACGCGTTCGAGGGGTGTGAGGAGGGCCGGCTCGACAGCCTGCCGACCGAGCTCGCCGACGCTCTCGTGCTGGTGCGTGACGCCGCCCGGGCGCTGCTGTCGGCGTTCCCCAAGGAGCAGTCCGGCCAGGGGGAGGTCGACCCCGGACGCACCCAGGCGCGCGGCTGGGTGCAGGAGATCTTCAAGAACGTCGAGCGGATGGCCGCCGGCCTCGAGTCCGACGTGCTCTGGCTCTCGCGGCGGGACCGGCAGCGCGGTGGCGACGTGCTCTGCGTGGCGCCGCTGCAGGTGTGGGGACAGCTGCGCGCCAAGCTGCTGGCCGAGAAGACCGTGGTCTTCACCAGTGCGACGCTGATGCTGGGCGGCGACTTCGCGTCGGTGGCGACCAGCATCGGGCTGAAGCCGTCGGAGCGGGTCGACGAGGACGCCGACCCCTCACCGCTGGTCGCGGCGGCGGAGAACCCGGAAGTGGTCGGTCCCGACTCGGAGGACCATCGGGAGCCGTGGCGCGGCATCGACGTCGGGTCGCCGTTCGACTATCCACGCCAGGGCATCCTCTACGTCGCGCGGCACCTGCCGCCGCCCGGCCGCGACGGGCTGGGGGAGAAGCAGCTCACCGAGATCGTCGACCTCGTCGACGCGGCCGACGGGCGCACGCTGGGACTGTTCTCGTCGCGGCGCGCCGCGGAGACCGCGGCGGAGTCGGCCCGGGAGCGGCTGCCGCACCTGACGGTGCTCGCCCAGGGCGAGGCGCAGCTGCCCGAGCTGTCGCGGCTGTTCGTGGAGGACCCGCACGCCTGCCTGTTCGGCACGCTCTCGTTGTGGCAGGGGCTCGACGTGCCAGGCGAGACCTGTCAGCTGGTGCTGATCGACCGGATCCCGTTCCCGCGCCCCGACGACCCGCTGATGTCCGCGCGGCAGCGGGCCGCGGACCGCGCGGGCGGCAACGGCTTCATGTCCGTGGCCGCCACGCACGCCGCGCTGCTGCTCGCCCAGGGCGCCGGCCGGCTGATCCGCACCACGTCCGACAAGGGTGTGGTGGCGATCCTCGACCCGCGTCTGGTCACCGCCCGCTACGGCCGCTTCCTCGCCGACTCGCTGCCCCCGATGTGGCGCACCACCGACCGCGACGTGGTGTTGACCGCGCTCAAGCGGCTCGCCGGCTGAACAACGATTCGTCTGCGCTTTATGGGGTGATTCAGGCGGGCCGACCGCAGACGAATCCGCTACGGGCGCCCCGTCACCTCCGTCGGGCCACCACCACGTCGACCGGCGGCACCGGCCCGCGTACCGGTGCCGGCTTCGCGTCCACGACATCGAGCCCGTGACCGCCCAGCACCTCGAGCCCCGGCCAGGCGGCTGCCGATGACAGGCCCCATCGACGTCGGGGCCGTGGAGCGGAGGCACCTGCCGGGCGTGGCTCGCCGACGACCAGCACGCCGCCGGGGGCCAGCACCCGGGCCACCTGCGCCAGGCCGGCGTCCCGGTCCTGCCAGTGCCGCACCGACATGGAGACGGTGACGACCTCGAACGCCCCCGTCGGGAACGGCAGCCGCTCCGCCGATGCGCACACGAGCCGGGCTGGCGTACGTCTCCTGCGGGCCTCGGCCAGCATCCTCGGGGCGGGGTCGACACCGACCGCCTCGGCGATGCCCCCGGGCTCGGTCCGCAGCCGGCGCAGCAGCCGTCCGGTGCCGCAGCCGAGGTCCAGCAGCGCCCGGCGGCCGTCGGCGTGGCGCCGGAGCAGGTCGGCCACCACGACGTGGACCGGGTCGAACACCAGCGCCTGCAGGTCACTCAGCTCGTAGGTCGCCGCCCACGCGTCGAAGCGCGACGGCTCGTGGCCGACAGTCGGGGCCCAGACAGCGGGTGCGAGACTCACCCGCCCCGCTTGACGTCGGACACGAGCTCGTCGACGTCGAGCCCGGCCTCTCGCAGCAGGTCCCGGTCGCGCTCGGTGTCCACGTGCGGCGGGAGCGCACCCTCCACCTCGAAAGCCGTCTCGAGTCGACCCTTGCGGGCCAGCCACTCCACGATCTCCTGGACTTCCAGCTGCATTGCGCCATCGCCTCCGGGCGGGACTGGGGTCGTCGGCCCGGCTGGGTGAGCCGGGGCGACGTACGTGCCTGATCTCCATCCTTGGCGGCATCCGACGGCCCGGTAATGGGGGCTAGCACCCATCTTTCGCGGAATCGGCGGTTGGTCCGGTGTCGGCCGTTTTCGGGGGCCAATTACCACGGGACCGTGGTGATCCACCGCTCCCCGCGGGGAGTTCACACCGGGAAGCGGGCGAGTACCACGGGACCGTGGTAATCCACCCCCGCTACCGTCAGGAGGGTGAGACGGAGCCGGTGGGGTGCTGGCGCGGCGGCACTGGTCGCGCTCGCCGCCGCCGCGTGTACGACGGAGCCGGAGGCACGCCCCGCGGACGCGACCACCCGGTCCGTCGCGTCACCGACCGAGTCACCGACCGAGTCACCGACCGATTCACCGGCCGGGTCACCGACCGAGTCACCGACCGATTCACCGGGCGAAAACGCCACCGGGACCGATGACGGGGAGCCGGAGTGCACGGAGCCTCTCGTCATCGCTCGGCACCACTCGCGCCGCCCGCTGCGGCTCTCCGAGCAGCGCGCCCGGGCTGTCGCGGACGGCGCGACCGGGGCGCGGCTCGTCAGCAGCGTCCGCGCCGTGGTGCGCGACCCGTCCGCGGTCGCGGTGCTGCCGGCGCACCTGGTCGACCCCCGGGTGCGGGTCGCGGTGGTCGACGGCGTGCACCCGTTGAAGCGGCCGCGGGCGTACCCGGTGCGGGTGGAGGCCGACGAGTGCCCGCCACGGCCGACGACGCTCACCGTGGTGGGCGACGTCATGCTTGGCCGCGGCGTGGCGTCCGCGGCGGCCGGTGACCACGGCCGCCAGCTCCGGCCCACGGCTGCACGGCTCCGGGCGGCGGATGTCACCGTCGGCAACCTGGAGAGCACGCTGTCCCGGGCCGGTGCGCCGCGACAGGGTGGCGACTCGTTCGCGGCCGACCCCGCGGTCGGCCCCGCCCTGGCCGACGCCGGCTTCGACGTGCTCAGCCTGGCCAACAACCACGCCGGCGACTTCGGTCCGCTGGCGCTCCGGCAGACCGTGACCCGCCTCGAGGCCGCGGGACTGACCCCGTTCGGCGCGGGCCGGAACCTCGCGGCGGCCCGCCGACCGGCGATCGTCGAGGTGCGCGGGACCCGGTTCGGGTTCGTCGGCTTCAACGCGATCGGCGAGACCCCGGAGGCCGGACCGCGCACCACCGGCGCGGTGTCGGTGAGCATGCCGCCGCGCACCGGGCCGCTGGATGCGCGCGAGCTCGACCGGTTCCTCGGCGACGTACGCCGCCTCGACGACCGGGTCGACGTCGTGGTCGCGCTCCCGCACTGGGGCACGCAGTACACCAACCGCCCCGAGCCGGTGCAGCGTCGGGTCGCCCGGGAGCTGGTCGCGGCCGGTGTGGACCTGGTCGTGGGCGGCCACCCGCACTGGGTGCAGGGCGTCTCGACCGTAGGGGAGGCTCTGGTGGCTCAGTCGCTCGGCAACTTCGTGTTCGACATGGACTTCATGACCGAGACGATGCTCGGCGTCGTGCTCGAGACGACGTGGTGGGGCAACCGGCTGCTGGCGGCCGAGCTTGCGCCGTACCGCATGGATGCCTCGTTCACCCCTCGCTTCGTCCGGTGGGGCGCCGGCCTGCCGACCCTGCGGCTGTTGGGCGCGACGAGCGGCCCGGCCTTCCGCTACTAGGCAGGCACTAGGAACGCAGCCAGGCCCAGGCGACCCGGCCGGTGCGCGCCAGCTGTGCCGGCGCGACGACGGCGGGTACGTCGCCGGCGGAGTGGTAGCCGGCATAGGGGATGCTCCCGAACCGCGCGACGGGATAGCCGGCCTTCTCGAACGACCAGTGGTCGCTGGTCGTGTTGTCACCGCACGCCGTCGTCGGTACGCCGAGCCGGCGGGCCGTGCGCAGCACCTGCCGCTGCACGACGGCGGGGGAGAGCGGCCCGGTGCACACCGGCACCACTCGCCCGACCCCGACCCGGTCGAAGGCCGCCATCGCCCGGAGGGCCCGGCGCTGCGGGCGGGTCATCGTGGCCACGTAGCGCTTCGAGCCGAAGTGGTGCAGCGCGTCGCCGTCCCCCACCGGCTCCTCGGCACCGAAGGCCACGAACACCGTCGGTAGCGCGGGCTCCTCCGACCGGGCCAGTCGCGCCAGCTCCAGCACCACCGCCACGCCGCTGGCGTTGTCCTCGGCGCCGGGCGCGACCGCCACCGTGTCGAGGTGCGCACCGACCAGCCGGTGCGGGCGGGACGCGTCGAAGCCGGGCGGGGTGGCCACCACGTTGGCCGAACGCCCGGCCCCGACGGGCACGCCCCACGAGTCCCCGGCCGGCACCGGGAACGTCTGCCGCTGCACGTCGTACCCGAGCCGACGGAACCGGGCGGCCACCCAGTCCGCGGCGCGGCGGTAGGAGGGGCCGGTCGCCAACCGCGGCCCGATCCGGCCGGCGAGGTGGCGGACGTCGGCGTTGGCGCGGGCGCCGGAGAACCTGACCGGCTCGGCCGGCGCGGGCGGTTCGGTCGCCGGCTCCGACGCGGAGGCGGACGGGGTCGGTGGCGACGACGGCGTACCCGACGGCTGCGAGGGCGACGCGCTGGAGGAGGGTGCCGACGACGGGCTGCCGGACGGGTCAGGCGAGCCATCGGAGTCCGCGGTGCAGCCGAGGGTCACGGCCAGCGCGACGGCGGCTGCTCCGGCCCGCCACCAGCGGGCCGCCCCGGGGTCCATGTGGCGAGCCTACGAGGCCGGACGGTGGGCTGACAGGATGAGGACATGACGTCCCTCTTCGTGGTCAGCGACGTGCACGGCTACGTCGCCGACCTCCGGCAGTCGCTCGCGGAAGCCGGCCTGGTCGACGACGAGGCGCGATGGACCGGTGGCGACGCCCAGCTCTGGGTGCTCGGCGACCTGGTCGACCGGGGCCCCGACGGCGTCGGCGCAATCGACCTGGTGCGCTCGCTGCAGCAGCAGGCACCGGAGCAGGTGCACATGCTCATGGGCAACCACGAGGCGCTCGCCCTGGGCTACAAGCTGTTCCCCGACACTCGCTTCGGCGAGGTGTGGGCGATCAACGGCGGCCACGAGTCCGACCAGGACCGGCTCACCGACGAGCACGTGGAATGGCTGCGGGGACTGCCGGTCGTGGCCCGGCACGGTGACTACCTGTTGATGCACTCCGACACCACCGACTACCTGGAGTGGGGCGACTCGGTCGACGACATCAACGCCACCGTGACCTCGCTGCTGGCCGACGACGATGCCGAGGCGCACTGGGAGGTGTTCGCCTCGCTGACCAGTCGCTACGACTTCGCCCGCGGAGACGGGACCCGGGTGGCCCGAGACGTCCTCGGCGCGCTCGGCGGCGGTTGCATCGTGCACGGGCACAGCATCATCGGCACGCTGACGGGGCAGCCGTCACACGAGATCGAGGGTCCGATCGCGTACGCCGACGGGCTGGTCGTCGCGATCGACGGGGGTCGGTACGACGGCGGCCCGCTGCTGCTCGTGGAGCTCGCCGGCGCGTAGCGCGGTGTGCCGGTCAGACCCGGCGCAGCACCGCCGTGACCTTGCCGAGGATCGTGGCGTGGGTGCCGTCGATCGGGTCGTAGGCGTCGTTGTGGGGGAGCAGCCAGACCTGGCCGGCCTTGCGCTGGAAGGTCTTGACGGTGGCCTCGCCGTCGAGCAGCGCGGCGACAATCTCGCCGTTCTCGGCCGTGGGCTGCTGGCGCACCACGACGTAGTCGCCGTTGCAGATCGCGGCGTCGATCATCGAGTCGCCGGAGACCTCGAGCAGGAACAGCGTGCCGTCACCGACCAGCGTCTTGGGCAGCGGGAAGATCTCCTCGACGCGCTCCTCGGCCAGGATCGGCCCGCCGGCGGCGATCCGCCCGACCAGCGGGACGTAGTTGGGGGCCGGCATCGCGTCGCCCACGCCGGTCTCGTCGACCGGGCCCGACACGGACCCGCTGGTGTCGGGGTCGAAGACCGACAGCGCCCGGGGCCGGTTGGGGTCGCGCTTGAGGTAGCCCTTCTCCTCCAGCACCCGCAGCTGGTGGGCCACGGAGGAGGAGCTGGTCAGCCCGACGCGCTCGCCGATCTCGCGCATGCTCGGAGGGTAGCCGCGGCGCTCGATGGAGTCCTTGATGACGGTGAGGACGCGCTGCTGGCGGGGGGTCAGGCCGCTGGCGTCGGGAGGCCCGTCGGGGAGCTCGGCGACCTGTCCCGAGGCGCCGGCTGCGGTGCTCTTCTTGCCTGCCATGACGTGTCCTGTTCTCCCCTGGCGGAGCCGGGGTCCTCACTGGAGCGGGTGCGACCACCGTAGTGCGGGAGGGGCCGTGGGTTCAAACACATGTTCGAACGGCGTGTCGTGGTTGGCTGCCGCACATGACGGCAGCCCCCACCGACTCCCAGCGCCCGAGGGTGGCCGTGGTCACCAGGGCGGCCCGCGGCATCGGCCGGGCCGTGGCGCGCCGGCTGGTCGAGCGCGGGTACGCCGTGGTGGTCACCGACCTCGACGGCGACGCGGTCCGTCGTACGGCCGACGAGATCGGCGCCGCGGGCTGGCTGGCCCAGGACGTCCGCGAGGAGAGCTCGCACGCGCGGGCCGTCGACGAGGCGGCCCGCCACGGCCGGCTCGCGGTCTGGGTCAACAACGCCGGGGTCGGCGACGACGGCACCCTGACCGGGGTCACGTCCGAGTCCGTGCGGCGACTGGTGGACGTCAACCTGCTGGGGCTGCTGTGGGGGATGCGGGCGGCGTTCGGGGCGTTCGGGCCAAGGGGCGGTGACATCGTCAACATCGCGTCCGCCTCGGCGCTGGGGCCGGTCCCCGGACTCGCGGTGTACGCCGCGACGAAGGCCGCCGTCGTCTCCGTCACCACCTCCGCGTCGGTCGAGGCACCACGCGGCGTGCGGGTGCACGCGCTGTGCCCCGACGGTGTGGACACGGACATGGTCGCGGCGATGCGCCCGGACGGGCCGGCCAAGGCGATCGTGCACTCGAGCGGCCGGTTGCTCGAGGTGGACGAGGTGGCCGAGGCGGCGGTCGCGCTCATCGGGTCCCGGCGGGTCGTCCGCACCCTGCCGACCTGGCGGTCGCCGCTGATCCGGGCGGGTTCGCTGCTGCCGTCGCAGGCGCGCGGCGGCTTCAGGGCCTTCGAGCTCTATGGCCGTCGGGTGATGCGCCGCCGCTGACCCCCGCTGACCTCTGGGACCGGCCGATCCCGTTCGAACACGCCTGCGAAAGCGAGGCTTGATTCATTCGAACACATGCTCTAACGTCGCACACGTGTTCGATCGAACAGGCATTCGACTCCCGGCCGGTTGCCGGGTACGGCCGGTTCGGAAAACTGTCGGTGCACCTCGGTACACCTTCGGACATGGACACCGCCGCCGAATCCTTCCCCCGGAGGTCTGAGATGAGCACCATCGCCGCCACGCCCGGCCTGACCGTCCCGCGCCGCCGCCCCGCACCCGCCCGGCCCGTCGCTGCGGCTCCCGTCGCCGCGCCCGCCGCTCCGGTGCGGCTCACCCGTCGCGGCCGACTGGTGCTGACGGTGCTGTTCCTGGTCGTCGTGTCGGTCGTGCTCACCGTGTTCGGAGCGACCTCCGCGGCCACCGGCGAGGCCGGCACGCCCGTGCCCACCCGTTCGGTCGTCGTCGAGCCCGGCGACACGCTCTGGGGGATCGCCGCCGAGGTCGCCGCCCCAGGCGAGGTTCGGGAGATGACCCACCGCATTCAGGAGCTCAACGCGATGTCCGGCTCCGGGGTCGCGGTCGGCCAGGAGCTCGCCGTCCCGATCGGCTGAGCCACCGCGAGCGTGACGCTCGCCCCACAAGACTTGCCGCCGACCTCCTCGACCCGGGTCGCTGGCATAGGGGAAGAAGGACGGAGCCGCTGGTGCGGCTCCGTCCTTCGCTTGTTCCCGTTGAAACGCGCCCCGCGGGGTCTTCATGCGCGCGCTTGAAGGCCTCACAAGGCGCGTCTCAACGATCGAGGCCCTGGGCGACGCCCCAGGCGATCAGCCCCTGACCTGCGGTGTAGGTGGCCATCACCGCACGCTCGAGAGCCGGGTGGGGCTCGGTCAGCAGGAAGTCCTGCACGCCGAGCAGGGTGTCGGACACCAGGAAGAGCGTCGTGCCGGCCCGCACGGTGGTCCGTGCTCGCCGCGGCATCGCCGGGTCGAGGGCGGTGGACGCGCCGAACATGGTCGCCAGCACCCCGGCGTACGCCGCCACCGGCGCGGCCAGCCGGGGCGACCGGCGTCCGGCCGCCACGGCCATCGCCGGACCGGCCGCCACCCAGAGCGCGGCGGCCGCCTTCACCCCGCCCCGAGCCGGTCCCGTAGGCGCTGGCGCGCGGGCGGAGGCGAACCCGGCGACGTAGGCGACGTGCGCGGCGAAGAACGAGCCGACGCCGGCGAGGAACGCCTTCTCCCCGCGGCCGAGCAGCGCCACGTCCCCGCCCCAGGAGAACGCCTGGGCGGCGGCGGTACGACGCAGCATCGGATCGTCGCCGGCGCGGGTGCCCTCGTGGAAGGCCACGGCGAGGGCCGGCATGAGCAACGGCTTGACCAGGAACCGGGCCCGACGGGCGACCCTGTCGGTCCGGCCGGCGAGGACGGTGTCGGTGGCGGCGAGGGCGACGTACGCCGCCGTGGCGGCCAGTGTCCTGGGGGTCGGCATGGCGGATATCGTGCCGCACCGGGGCCGTGCCGGACCGCGGGAGGACGCCCGGCGGACGGCGGACGCCCGGTCAGTGCACGCGCTGGGTGACGGCGTCCGCGAGCTGGCGCAGCGCCCCCCGGGCCGGCTCCGCGAACCTCCCGGCCTCGAGGGCGACCAGCGCCTCCTCGGTGAGGGTGTGGATCCGCCGCTCGACGTCCGCCGCCGCGCCGGACCGCTCGATCACGCCGCGCAGCTCGGTCACCTCGGCCGCCGAGAGCTCGCGACCGAGACCCGCTCGCAGGCGGGCGGCCTCGTCGGCGGGGGCGGCGTCGAGGGCCAGCGCGACGAGCACGGTGCGCTTGCCCTCGGACAGGTCGTCCCCGGCGGGCTTCCCGGTCGCCTCCGGGTCGCCGAACACGCCGAGCAGGTCGTCGCGGAGCTGGAACGCCTCGCCGAGCGGGAGGCCGAACGCCGAGAGCTGCGCGAGCGTGCCCCCGTCGGCACCGGCCAGCGCGGCGCCGACGTGCAGCGGCCGCTCGACGGAGTACTTCGCCGACTTGTAGCGCAGCACCTTCATCGCCAGTGCGACGTCGGACTCGCCGCGCGCCTGCACCGACACGTCGAGGAACTGCCCGGCGATCACCTCGCTGCGGGTGTGGTCGAACACGGTCAGGGCGTCGCGCACCACGTCGTGCGCGAAGCCGCAGCGGCGCAGCAGCTCGTCGGACCACGACAGCAGCAGGTCGCCCAGCAGGATCGCCGCGGCCGCGCCGTACTGCTGCGGTGACCCGGACCAGCCGAGCTCCCGGTGCCGCGCCTCGAACATCGTGTGGGTGGCCGGTCGCCCGCGGCGGGTGGCCGAAGCGTCCATGTAGTCGTCGTGGACCAGCGCGCTCGCGTGCAGCAGCTCCAGCGCGGCGGCGGCGCGGACGAGCGCGGCCGGGTCGGCCACGTCGTCGCGGACCGCCCGGTAGCCCCAGTGGCAGAACGACGCGCGGAACCGCTTCCCGCCGCGGACCGCCTCGTGTGCGGCCAGCACCAGCTGGTCGGCGTCCGCGCCGAGCGGCGCCAGCCGGCGGGACTGCTCGGCGACGAACGCGTCGAGCTCCGCCTGCACGGCGGCACGGAAGTCCGCGGGGTCCCAGGTCACCGGCGCAGCCTACTTCGGCGCACCCGGCTTGGACGTGGCGCGTCTGCGCGGCGTGCGGCACCTATCCTTGGGCCCATGGCTCTGGGACTGCCCTCACGCATGCCCGGCGGTGCGAGCACCGTCCGGGAGCTGATCGCTGCCGGGGAGCGGTCGTTCTCGTTCGAGTTCTTCCCCCCGAAGGACCTCGAGGGGGAGAAGCAGCTCTGGAAGGCGCTGCGTGAGCTGGAGGTGCTGAGCCCGACCTTCGTGTCGGTGACGTACGGCGCCGGCGGCTCTACCCGGGACCGCACGGTCGGGATCACCGAGCGCATCGCCCAGGACACCTCGATGACGCCGCTCGCGCACCTGACCTGCGTGGACCACTCGGTGCGGACGCTGCGCTCGGTGATCGGGTCGTACGCCGGGGCCGGCGTGCGCAACGTGCTGGCGCTGCGCGGCGACCCGGCCGGTGGTCCGTCGGCCCCCTACGTCGCGCACTCGGAGGGGCTGCGCTACGCGGTCGAGCTGGTCGAGCTGACCAAGTCGCTGGGCGACTTCTGCGTGGGGGTGGCGGCGTTCCCCGAGGCGCACCCGTCGGCGACGTCGGCGGACTCCGACGCCCGGGTGCTGGCCGCGAAGGCACGTGCCGGCGCGGACTTCGCGATCACCCAGCTGTTCTTCCGGCCGGAGGACTACTTCCGGCTCGTCGACCGGGTCTCCGCGCTGGGCGTGGACATCCCGATCATCCCCGGGATCATGCCGATCACGAACCTCAACCAGATCCGCCGGATGGCCGAGCTGTCCGGCGCGGCGCTGCCCGAGGAGACGGTCGCCCGGGTGGCCCAGTACGACGGCGACCCGGCGGCGGTGCGCGCCGAAGGCATTGCGATCGCGACCGAGCTCTGCGACGCCCTGCTGGCCGGTGGCGCCCCGGGGCTGCACTTCTACACGCTCAACCGCTCCAAGGCCACGCGCGAGATCTACTCCGGGCTGCGCGCGGCGGTGGGCTGATGGCCGACCCGGTCGCCGAGCCCGGCGGGCCGACGACCGTCACGACGGTGGGCCAGGGCGAGGCGCCCGGACGGCCCGACGCGCTGCGGCTGCACCTCACCGTGCGGCACCGCGCCGACTCGATCGCGGAGGCCCTGGCTGGCTGTGCCTCCGCCTTCGAGGCGGTCGTCGCGGTTGCCCGGCGGTTCACCGACGACGGCATCGGCAGCCGCGGGATGCGCATCGGCGAGTGGCACCAGGGCCCCGACCAGCCCGACGGCTACGAGGCGTCCCACAACCTCGAGGTCGTCTGTCCTGACCTCGGCCGGGCCGGCGAGCTCATCGACGCCCTCGCCGAGGCCGCGCCGCGCCGGCTCCGGGTCGACCACGTCGAGCCGTTCGTCACGGTCACCGGCGACATGGCGGCGCTGGCTCGCGAGCTGGCTTTCGCGGATGCGCGCGCCAAGGCCGACCAGCTCGCGGCGCTGGCCGGGCAGCGGGTCGACGGCGCGCTCACGGTCGTGGAGGGCGGCAACGCCGGCGGCCCGAGCCCGCTCGGGGCGATCCGGGTCGCGGCGGCGTCGACGACGTTCGAGCCCGGCGCGGCGTCGGTGACCGCGACCGTCACCGTGACCTGGCAGACCAGCAGCGCCTGAGCCTCACGCCTTGCCGACCTGCTCGGCCACCACGGCCGCCGTCAGCGCGGTGAACGGCAGCCCGGTCGCCCCGGCCACGTGCGCGCCGGCGCAGTACACCCCCGGCACCGGGGTGGCGGTGCCGAGCTTCTGGGTGAGCGTCGCGCGGCCCTGCCACAGCACGCCGTACGGCGACCCGCCCCAGGCGACCACCTGCTCGCGGGGGGACCGGTCGACGCGCACGCTGACCTGCGCGCGGACGTCGAGGCCCCGCCTGGCCAGGGCCGTGAGCACGTCCTCGGCGAGCCGGCCACGCCCGAGCACCGTCCAGGCGGCGGCGCCCTCCGGAGCGGTGCCACTGGTGCGCAGCACCAGCGTGGGGTCTCCGTGCAGGACGACCTCGTGCGGCAGCGCGGGCACGTCGCCGACCAGGCCGAGGTGCGAGACCACGGGCGGGAGCGCTGGCATCGTGCGCCGCACGTGGTCGGCGAGGGCCGGCAGGCCGCGCGGGTCGATCGCGCACACCACGACGTCTGCGTCCAGGTCGCCGGCCGAGGTGGCGACGGCGACGGCCCGCTCCCCGCGCACCACGATGTCGCGCGCCGTCGTACGGAGGACCACCTCCACCCGCCGCTCGCGGAGCCGCTTGTCCATCGCCTCCGCCAGCCGGCCCATCCCGCCGGGGACGGTCCAGGTGCCGAAGTTCTGCTCGACGTAGTCCAGCAGGCCGAGCCAGGCGGGCACGTTGCGCGGGTCGTGGCCGTCCAGGACGGCATGGGTGAGGGCGAGCCCGCGCAGGCGCTCGTCCTTGCGGAACGCCCGACGGACGACCCGGTGCAGCGTCGACCGGGTGTGCAGCAGGTCGGCCGCCCGTCGGTCCTGGTGGTCGGGGGAGTATGGCCGCTCGAAGTAGCTGCGCCGCAGCAGGTCCCAGGGCTCCGCGAAGGAGTGCACGTGGTCGGCCCAGGCGCGTCCAGAGCCGGGTCCCAGCGCCGCGTCGACCGCGTCCATCTGCGCGGATCGGCTGCCCGAAGGGAGGGACAGCACGGCGCCGTCGCCGAAGCGGTGCTCGCGCATCGGCTCGACCGGCACCAGCTCGAGCTCGCGCTCCAACGGGCGGCCCGACTTGCGGAACAGGTCGCGCACGGCCGCCGGCAGCGCCGTCGACGTCGGGCCGGTGTCCCACCGGAAGCCGTCGCGCTCCACGAAGCCCACCGCACCCCCGACCCGGTCGAGGCGCTCGACCAGGGTGACGCGGTGACCGAGCTTGGCGAGCCGGACGGCCGACGCGGTGCCGCCGATCCCACCGCCGACGACCACCACCCGTGCCATGGCGGGCACCCTACGGCGTGGCGGTCCGCAGGTCGGGCGCGACCTCGACGTGTCCGAAGCCGGTGCCGAGCTCGTCGTCGAGGAACCCGAACAATGCGGCGTTGAGGGGGCCGAGACGCTCACCGGGGGAGAGCACGTCGCCCATGAGCCGGCAGAACGCGCCGACCGCGCTGGGGCCGACCTGCACCGTCGCGGTCGCCTGCTCGGCGTCGGCTCGTCGCAGGGTCGTGCCGTCCCAGACGACCGGCAGGTCGACGGACTGCTCGACGACCCGACGACGACTCATTCCGATCGCCTTCGCGACCCGATGTGCGTCCATCGCCGGCACCGCCCAGCCCTCCAGCTCCGCGACGGTCACGCCGGGGTCCCGGTCGGCGACGCACACGATCTGCAGCAGCGTGAACCCGTCGCCGTCGAGGCCGGTGGCGAGCGTGTTCAGGCCGCCGGCGGCCCGGCTGTTGAGCTCGGTGGGGCGGAAGCCCCCGGCGGTGAGCACGCCGTCGATGCCGAAGGCACCTCGGTAGCCGACCCGCGCGCGCAGGTGCTCGCCGGTACGCCGGACGAGCTCGCGCATCGCCTCGCGGTCGGCCTCGGGCGGGTCCCAGGTCGTGCCCTGGCCGCCGTACACGAACTGCCTGTCGGGACCGCGCAGGATGGCCAGCTCGACCGGCCGGAACGCCGCCGTGCCGTCGGGCAGCACGATGCCGTGGATGCTGCACGGCACCCCGTCCAGGAACGGCATCACGCGGACCCGGTCGCACCGGGATGCGAAGAAGGCGAGGGCCGCGGCCCGGTCCTCGTCGGTGAGCACCCAACGGGTGAAGTCGCCGCCACCGTTGAAGCCGTCGCGGGCGTCCCCGGCCCAGACGACCCCGGCGCCCTCATCGACGTCGGCCGACGCGTCGCGGAGCACCGCGGCGTCCACGGGCCGCACCCGGGCCTCGGCGTGCAGGGCGCCGACCTCGGACCAGATCCCCTCGGCGAGGAGCTTGTCCTCCAGGGCGAGCCAGGCCGCCGGTCGCCCACCGACGACCGGGCGACCGTCGATCGGCTCGGCCGCCACGAACGGGCCGGCCAGCCACCACCCGGTGCGGTCGGGGTCGTAGGCGGCGACCGCGGCTGCCGCCGGCTCCGGCAGGTGCCGGGCCAGGTGGTCCACGGCACGCAGCTCCTCGGTCATGGAGCGATGGTGGTCGGTCTCCAGGAAGTGGACCTCGGCCTCTTCTTCGGTGGGCACCGGGCCGGCGCCGGTCCCGGTCGCCAGCACCAGAGGCCGTCGTGCCCCGGCCTCCCGCAGCATCGCCACCCAGGGAGTCATGGCGGCCAGCGGGAGCATTCCGGTGAGCACCTTGCGGTCCCGGAACATCGAGCCCAGCCGAGCCTTCCACTCCGCGCGCTGCTGCTCGTCCCCGAGGTCCATGGACGGCACTCTAGGAACGCGTGGCGCGTGCGGCGAACGGTTTACGGGGCGCCCACCCCGGCGCGGGGCTCGCGCGTGCGCCACCTGCGCCAGCCGCGCCGGATCCGGCGTACCAGGAGGAAGACGGTGGTGACACCGAGGGCGAGCAGGAGCAGGCAGACGGCGAGCGCGATCCACGGATGGGCGAGGGCGAGGAGTACGACGCCGGCCACCGACACGTCCTCGGCGAGGCTGGTGGCGCTGTTGGTGACCGGCTCGGGAGAGGTGTTGATCGCCAGCCGCAGACCGGCCTTGACACCGTGGGACGCCAGCGCGGTCCCGCCACCGACGACGGCGAGGACCGCCTGCTCCAGCGTCGAGGCGTCCCCTGCCAGCAGCACCGCGATCACCGCGGCCACGGTCGGCCTGATGGCCGTCGAGATCGCGTCCCACGTGGAGTCGATGTACGGGATCTTGTCGGCGACGAACTCGAACGCGTAGAGCCCGCCGGCCACCACGAGCACGTCGGTGCGGGCCAGCACGTCGGGGATCTCGGCCAGGCTCCAGGCGCGGTCGGCGATGCCGAAGACGAGGACGACCAGGTAGGCGTTCACGCCGCTGGCCCATCCGCTCGACACCACCAGGGGCAGCAGGTCCACGCGCACATCGTAGGGCCGGCCCGACCGTCGGCACGGAAATGGACCAACGGACTAATTGCACCGCCCGAAACCCTTGACGCCGGTGCGGCCGGCGGGGTTGGCTGACGGAGCTCGGCGAATTGTCGGGTTTCGATCTCGGGAAAGGGGCGCGGCCTTGACGCGCACACAGACAGGTCGGCTGCGGCTCGGGGTGGGGGCGTCCGTCGGCGCACTCGCACTCGCCGGACTCGCCCTCATCACGCCTTCGGCGGCGGCTCAGGACTGGAGCGCCTGCCTGGAGGGCCCCTCGGACACACAGGCGACGTTCGAGCGGGCGGCCAAGGTGAGCGGTGTCCCCACGGACGTGCTGCTCGCGGTCGGCTACCTCGGCTCGCGATGGAGCCACAACGACGGCGCTCCCAGCACGTCGGGCGGCTACGGGGTGATGCACCTGACCGACCAGCCGGTGACGGCCGAGCCGAGCGCGGCGAAGGGTGACCGCAACCGCGGCCTGCCCGACCGGGCCGGTTCGCTACCGCTGGCTGCCGACATCACCGGCATCGGGGCGGCGCGGTTGCGCAACGACCCCGTCGCCAACATCTGCGGCGGCGCCGCAGTGCTGGCGTCGTACCAGCCGGCCACCAACGCGCAGGCACCCGCCGCCTGGAGCAAGGCGGTCGCGCTCAACGCCGGCACCGCCGCCGAGGACGAGGCGCTGCACTACGCCCGCCTGGTCTTCGACGTGCTCCGCACCGGCGCGACCGCTACCAACGACCTCGGCGACTCCGTCACCCTGGCCGCCCACCCCGGGGCGACGGTCGACACGCAGGCGGTGGAGGACTCGCGCCTGCTGCTGCCCGGCGTCCAGGAGCTCGAGTGCCCGAGCTCGATCGCCTGCGACGTCGTGGAGGCGCAGTACCGATCCACCGGGCCCGCGCCGACGCAGTACGTCAACTACGACCTGGCCGACCGGGAGAAGGACCTGTCCGTCGACTACCTGGTCGTGCACAACACCGAGTGCACCTACGACGTGTGCACGAAGCTGATCAAGGGCGAGGCCGAGCCCAACCGCTTCGTCTCCTGGCACTACACGATCCGCTCCAACGACGGTCACGTCGACCAGCACGTAGCCAACCGGAACGTCGCGGCTCACGCCGGCAACTGGTACCTCAACATGCACTCGATCGGTGTCGAGCACGAGGGCAAGGCCGGCGAGCCCGGGCAGTGGTACACCGAGGCGCTCTACCGCTCGTCGGCCCAGCTGGTGAGGTACTTGGCGAAGAACTACGGCTACGAGCTCGACCGGGCCCACGTGGTGGGTCACGAGGAGTTCGGCTCCTCCAACTACAAGTGGGACCCGGGGCCGTACTGGGACTGGGAGCACTACATGCAGATCCTCGGTGCGCCCATCAGGGGGCACGGCAACAAGCACACGAGCAACATCGTCACGGTGAAGCCCGGTTTCGCCGACAACCAGCGGGTTCTCGAAGGCTGTTACGGCGCGGGACCGACGTGCCCGGCGTTCGGCACCAACTACGTCGACGTCCGCACGGCGCCGAGCGACACCGCACCGCTGGTCGAGGGGTCGACCGAGCTTGTCTCCGACCGCAACGCGCGGGCCGTCGCGGGGCACCAGTTCTACGTCGCCGACCGCCAGGGTGACTGGCTGCAGGTGTGGTGGGACGGACTCGAGGGCTGGATCAAGAGCCCCAAGGACGACCCGGTGGTGGTGCCGTCGCAGGGTGAGGTCGTGGAGGCTGCCGGCGCCGGGCCGGTCACCGTCTACCAGCGGGCCTACCCCGAGGAGGCGGCGTACGCAGGCACCCCGGTCCCCTACCAGGGTCAGCCCACGTTGGCCGGAGCGGACAACAAGACGCCGATCACGCTGCAGCCCGGCCAGCAGTACGTCCTCGCCGACAAGACGGTGCCGACCGACTACTACTACGCCAAGTCGTTCGACAACTCGCTCCCCGGCGACAAGACCGTGGTCACTGGGCAGCAGAAGTACTACCAGGTCTGGGTCGGACACCGGTTCGGCTACGTCAAGGCCGAGGACGTCCGGGTGCTCTCCGGCCAGTGAGGCCGGTCAGCCCTCAGCGGCGATCGCCCGGTCGAGGCTGTCGCCGTCGCGGCCGACGACGGTGGTGCCGTCGTCGGCCGTGAGGATCGGCCGCTGGATCACGCCGGGGTGCGCGACCATCGCGGCGAGCCACTCGTCGCGATGGTCCGCGTCGCGGGGGAGGTCGATGCCGGCCGCGCGGGTCTCCTTGTCGCGGGCGACGTGCCACGGCTCGACGCCGAGGCGCTCGACGACGGCACGCAGCTCCTCGACCGTCGGCGGCTCGTCGAGGTAGCGGCGCACCGTGTACGCGACGCCCGCCTCGTCGAGGGCGGCGGTCGCCGCCCGGCACTTCGAGCACGACGGGTTGACCCAGATCTCCATGGTCAGTCGACCTCCGTCTCGACCGCGCCGGTCATCACCATCAGCTCGTCGTAGCTGCTGCTGAACACCGCGGCCGGGTGGCCCGCGGCGGCCCACACCTCGTCGTACTTCCGGAGCCAGGGGTCGATGTAGGTCGGCACCGGTGCCGGGTGCCCGATCGGGGAGACGCCACCGATCACCTGGCCGGTGTGGGCGCGGACGAAGTCGGGGGTGGCCCGCCGGAGCGCGGGCACGCCGATCCGCTCGGCGACCCGCTCGGTGTCCACACGGTGCGCGCCCGAGGTGAGGATCAGCACCGGGCGGTCGCCGGCGTCGAAGAGCAGGCTGTTGGCGATCGCGCCGACCTCGCAGCCGAGCGCCTCCGCGGCGAGGGCGGCGGTGTGCACCGAGCCGGGCAGGACGACGATGCGTCCGGTGCCGCCTCGCCGCTCGAGCTCGCTGCGGAAGTGGGCGATCGCTGGGTGCTCGTCACTCATGCTCCCGGACCCTAGGGCACGGCGGTGGACCCCGTGCCCCGGGGCGGAGGACGAGCGCTCGGTCAGCGGTGCAGGTTGCCCTGGATGGCGCCGGCCGGGTACTTCGTGTTGTGCACGTTGACGTAGTAGCGAGCCGGGTGCTCGATCACGTCGGCGATCTCGGACTTCTTGACGCCCCTGGTGCAACCGGCGCCGTCGGGGGCGGTGGCGGCCTTGACCAGGTCGATCTTGATCGTGCCGTCGCTGCGGTTGTGGATGTGGGCCGCGTCGGGTTGCCCGATCTTCTTCCAGTCCAGGACCGCGCACACGCGCTTCTTGGCCTTGTTGAGGCGGACGACCGCGCTGCCCGACCCGTTGGGGTCGCCGCTGGGGCTCAAGGTGGCGCGGAGCACCACCGGAGCAGCCGCGGTCGAGGCGTCGGCGCTCGCGACCAGGGTGGTCGTGGTGACGGCGGCGGGGAGGAGCGCGGCCGCGGTGAGGAGGGCGGCGCGCGCGCGGAGGGTAGTGGCCATGGGAGTACCTCCAGTCGAGTGTCTCCACTCTTGGCCTGTCTAGCCCGATCGGCAATAGCCCGTCCGACCTGACTTACCTGAGGGGGTTGACGCCCTGTCGGAGATGCGGTGTACCGTCGAAGTGTTCGAACAAGTGTTCGAATATCTCCCTCGGCGGGGCTGACTCGACCCCGTCCCGCCGAGGAGCGGCGACGAGCAAGGAGGGCTGATGCGGCGCTACGACGACCCCGTGGAGGTACGCCGGGGGATGGTGGACGGACCGGGTGGGGCCCAGGAGGGTCCCGAGCAGTTCCTGTGGCGCGGCCGGTTGTGGAAGGTGTGCGACGTGGTCGCGCACTGGGTGGAGACCGGGCCGTGGTGGCAGTCCGCCGGCGCGCACGCGGTGCTCGGCTCCGACCACGCGACACCCCCCGCCGGCGCCGACCTGCTCGCCGAGCGGGAGGTCTGGCGGGTCGAGGCGGCCCGGGGGATCAGCGCCGCGCGCACCGGCGGGGTGTTCGACCTGGTCTACGACTGGGCCGACGGCAGCTGGCAGCTCACCCGGTGCGAGGACTAGGAGCGACGATGACCCACCCCCTCCACGTGCCCGCCGCCAGCCACGCCTACCTCGCCCGCTCCGCGGAGTCCCTGCGGGAGGCGATCACCACCACCGAGGTGCCGCTGCGCTATGCCCAGGCCCACGTCGCCGCGCTCCGGGCCACTGCCGCGCTGCTGGCCGCCCGGGCCACCCCGCTGACCGGCCGATCCCGACGGCGCCCGGCGCAGAAGAACGCCTGGGTGCTGCTGGCCGAGGTCGCCCCCGAGTTCACCGAGTGGGCCAGCTTCTTCGCCGCCGGGGCCGACAAGCGGGCGGCCGCCGAGGCGGGATCGCGGCGTGCGGTCACCGAGCGGGAGGCCGACGACCTGGTGCGGGACGCCGGTGCCTTCCTCGCCGTGGTCACCGGACACCTGGGGCAGGAGCCGGCCCGGTCCCGTCCGCGGCTGGTCGGCGGCACGGACCCCGACCCGCGGCAGCGGAGGTGAGCG
>NZ_DASSCL010000057.1:0-5717 GCF_035697785.1 Nocardioides sp. | reverse complement strand
CTACCGGCCGTGGTCCATCCCGTGCCGCAGGTCCAGGAACTTCAGCGGGGAGCGCTGGACACCATCGCGTCCGGTCTCACTGATGGAGTCACGAATCTCAACGACCTCGAAGATGGTCTCAACCAGATCAAGGGCGCGATCAACACGCAGTTCCTTCCGGGCATCGACCGGATCAAGGGTGGTCTGAACAACCCAGGTGCCAACGCGAACTGCGCGGTTGGTGCTGGGACTTCCAGTCCTGCGGACGACTGCGGCGTTCAGCAGGCCGTTGCGTTCTTCAAGGTGAGCGTCCCCCAACTGGTCGACCAGTTGACAGCGAACATCTCGCAGACGCTCATCGCGGGCATCTCGGTGCCCGGCGCGGGTTGCGACCCGGCCAATCCGACTCTGCTCTGCGGCGCCGGTCAGCTCGTGGATGGAACCGGTGAGCTCAAGGCCGGCACGAAGAAGCTGGCCGCAGGCGCGGGCGAACTCGACGCAGGTGGGGCTCTCATCCACGAGAAGCTCGGCGAGCTCGCGGTTGGCCTGAACCGGATCAGCGGTGGTGCGTTCCAGCTCGCGGACGGCACAGGTGAGCTCGACGCAGGTGCCCGGAAGCTTCGCGATGGTGCAGGTCAGCTCAACGATGGTGCTGGACAGCTCGCGGACGGCACGGATGAAGCGTCCGACGGTTCTGGTCGCCTCGCGGATGGTGCCGGCCGGCTGGCCGACGGTCTGCAGGATGCGGCTAACGGCTCCGGTCGTCTGACCGACGGTCTCGAGCAGGCCGCCGACGGTGCGCCGAAGCTCGTGGACGGCGCGCAGCGTCTGTCCGACGAGGGCACGTCCAAGCTGGTCGAGGCCGGCGAGGACACCGCGCAGAACTTCGGTGAGCTGTACGCGACCATGGAGGCCGGCTCCGAGCGTGCGCAGACCGAGAACATGGCCTACGGCGCCCCCGAGGGTGCCGAGGGTCTGACGGCCTACAGCTTCGTGGTCGAGGGCGAGAACGGTGAGAGCGGCCGCAACATGGCTCGCGGTCTCGCCGGCCTCGCGGTGCTCGGCGCGGGTGCGGGTGCGTTCGCGCTCCGCCGTCGTCTGGTCTGAAGCAGCTGAACAACGAAGGGGCGTCGCCGATGGCGGCGCCCCTTCGTCATGCCAGGTCGGCGGCGAAGATCGCGGTGCCGGGGATCAGCGCCCCGCGCTCGGGACCCCAGCCGCCCCAGACCCGGTCGTGACCCTCGGGCCACTGCGGCTCAACCAGGTCGGTGATCCTGAACCCCTTGCCGGCGAGCAGGGACACCCAGTCGCCGAGGGTGCGGTGGTGCTCGACGTACCGGGGCTCTCCGGTGTCGGCGTCCTGCTCGACGTACGGCGTGCGGTCCCAGTACGACGACGTCACCACCAGACCCTCGCGCGACGGGTCGTCGGGCATGGCCCACCGGATCGGGTGCGTGATCGAGAACCCGAACCTGCCGCCGGGTCGCAGCACGCGCGCGACCTCGGCGACAGTTCGGCCGATCTCCTCGACGAACTGCAGGGCCCCGAACGCGGAGAACGCCACGTCGAACGACCCGTCGCGGAACGGCAGGTGCGTCGCCGTACCGCACAGCACCGGGACGCGGAGGCCGTGGTCGTCGTCGATGCGCCGGGAGTGCTGGAGCTGCCGGACGGACAGGTCCAGCCCCACCGCCCGCGCCCCGCGCGAGGTGAGCCAGCGCGCGCACTGAGCGGCGCCGCAGCCGATCTCGAGCACGTCGCGTCCGTTGACGTCACCGAGGATGCCGAGGTCACCCTCGTCGACGCCCTCGGGCCCCCAGACGAACCCGATGTCGCGCAGGAAGGCGCCGTGGGTGGACTGGTACTCGTCGGCGTAGTCGTCCCAGTCCCGGCGGTTGGCGCGCCGAGTCTCCGCCTCCGAGAGCGTGCGCCGGACGGGGTGGACGCCCGCTGGGTCGAAGCTCGACAACTCAGCCACCGGACTCGAGCAGGGCCATGACCGAAGCGTATGGCAACGCCCCTTCGGAGCCCGGGCGAGCCCGGGGTCTGGGAGCATCGGCGCGATGGACGACTTCGGGCTCCGACCTCTGGCGGGCGGGTACAGCGGCGAGACCTTCGTTGGCGAGGCCGCGGGGGAGCGGACCGTCGTCCGGATCTACGCCGACCGCGGCGCCCGTCGCGGACCGGCCGCCCCGGAGATCGACGCCGCACTGCTCGGGCTGGTTCGCGGGCTGCTCCCGGTGCCCGAGGTCCTCGAGGTACGCCGTCCCGACGAGACGTCCGGGACGCCGGGACTGCTGGTTACGAGCTTCCTGCCGGGCGAGCGCCTCGACCTGCTGCTGCCCGACCTGGACGCCGACCGTCGCCGAACGGTCGGCGCCGAGCTCGGCGCGATGCTCGGGCGGATGGCGCAGATGCCTCTGCCGCGCGCCGGCATGGTCGTCGACGGCGACCTCTCGATCGAGCCGTGGACAGGCTTCGGGGACCTGGCCGGCTGGGTGGAGCAGCAGCGCGGCACGACCGCCCTCGCCGAGTGGCCGGAGCCGGCGTACCAGGATCTCCAGGAGGTCGCCGCGCGCGCCCAGTCGCATCTCGACGAGGTGGACCGCGTGTGTCTCGTGCACAGCGACGTCAACCCGAAGAACCTCCTCGTCGACCGCGCGACGGGCGAGGTGACGGGACTGCTGGACTGGGAGTTCGCCCACGCCGGCGTGCCCGGCACGGACCTCGGCAACCTGCTCCGGTTCGACCGCGAGCCGGTGTTCGCCGAGGCGGTCGTTGACGGCTACCTGCGCGTGGCCGGCCACCTCGACGATCTCGACGCACCCGACGGCCGGCAGCGCCTGCTCGACCGGGCGCGCGCGGCGGACCTCCTGGCCCTGGTGGACCTGGCCGGACGGCGTGGGGAGAACCCGGTGGCCGATCGGGCCGACGCCCTTCTGCGCGCGATCGCGACGACCGGCGACCTGCACGCCTGGCCGTTCTAGGTCAGGCCGCCTCGACCACCAGGTCCCGGAACGAGAGCTCCAGCCGGCTGGTGCGCGGGGGTGGGGCGCCCGGCTGGCCCGGTGCGCGCGAGCGGTAGGCGTGACCGGTCGGTGTCGTCGTGACGACTTCGTGGGGTCGAGCGGCGGCGACCACGGAGCGCCAACCGGGCGCCTGCTTGGCGTAGTTGCACTGCTCGCAGAGCCCCTGCCCGTTGGCGGCGCTGGTGTCGCCTCCGGCCGCACTCGGCACGACGTGGTCGGCGTGCCGCACGGGAGCGTCGCACCATGACGTGCGGCAGGACCGGTCGCGCAGCCGCAGGAACCGGCGCAGGCCTTCGGGGAAGGTGCGTGAGCGCGCGTCCAGCGCGACCAGCTCGTTGGTCCGGGGATGAGTGAAGAGCCGCCGCATGGAGACGCGGGCGTCCTCTGCGGCGCTGGAGCCGATGACGTCGCGGACCCAGCCTCCGGGCACCGGCCCGTAGCCGGGCAGCCACGCCGGCTCCTGGCCGTCGGGACCGCCCGGGTCGAGGAGGGCGCGGTCGGTGATGACGACCTCGACCTCGATCGGCACGGCGGCCGCAGCGGTCTGACCCGTGACGCGCTCGACCAGGGTGTCGGCCATGACCTGGCCACGGCTCCGCGGGTCACCGGCCGCACGAGCCGCATCAGCGGCCCGGACCAGTGCCGCATAGGCGGCGACCCCTTGCGCGACCGGGAGCAGGCCGGTGAGGTAGCTCATCGTGTCGGGAGCCGGACGGACGGTCACGGCGCGCTCGGACTCCGCCTTGCGTGCCCTGGCGAGCGCGGCGTTGGGGTCGAGCCGGTAGGCAAGCTTCCGTGCCTCCGCCGCGAGGGCGCGGTCGCCGAGCCCTTCGAGCCGAGCCGGGTCGCCGGCCAGCCTCTCGTCGACGGTGGCCCGGTGCTCGCGCGACAGGCAGGCGGTCTCGCGGACCAGCAGCGTCGCACGCCACTCCGAGAGCCGGCCGGTGGTGAGCGCCGCGTGGGTGTGGGGCATCTCGTGCACCAGCGCCTTGGCCAGGCCGAGGTGCCGCCCGCCCGAGACGGGGGACTCCCGCCGGGCCAGCGCCACCTGGGCAGCCACCCCGCGGCCATGCTCCCGGGCCGGCAGCCCGAGGTCGGCGTGCTGCTGTCGCACCGACGCGTCCAGGTCGGCCGCAGCCCGGGCCTGGGCTGCCGCAGCCGCGGCCTTCAGCTCCTCGAGCACCCGGATCTGCTCGATCCGCTCCTGGTCGGACACCATCCGGTCGAGTCGGCCCAGCGCAGCCACCACCGCCGCGACCTCCTGGGTCGAGGTGAGGGCCGGAGAGGCGGTGTCGAACATGTGTTCGATTCTACTCCGGATCGCCGACAGGATCCGGCCGCGTCGAGATTCTGTGGACGGGTCTCGGGGGGCCCGACCGCCGACCGACGGCCCGGTTGGACGCCCGCGACGTACCACGCGTATCCTGGACGGTGCGCAGGAGTCTGCTGGAGTCTCAGACGTAGCAGCCTCTCGCTCGCTATCTCCTCACCCGACGGTGACCCTCGCGGGACCCGCACGGTGGGACCACAACCAGGGTAGTGAAACCGGACTTCTCGCGCGTCCGCACAACTCCACATCCACCCAAGGACTTCATTCCCTTATGACGATCACCCCAGCTCTTTCGGACGCGCCGCAGATCGCGGTCAACGACATCGGGTCCGAAGAGGACTTCCTCGCCGCCATCGACGCCACCATCAAGTACTTCGACGACGGATCCATCGTCGAAGGCACCATCGTGAAGGTGGACCGCGACGAGGTCCTGCTCGACATCGGCTACAAGACCGAGGGCGTCATCCCCTCGCGCGAGCTCTCCATCAAGCACGACGTCGACCCCTCCGAGGTCGTCGAGGTCGGCGACAAGGTAGAGGCCCTCGTCCTCCAGAAGGAGGACAAGGAAGGCCGCCTGATCCTGTCCAAGAAGCGCGCCCAGTACGAACGCGCCTGGGGCACCATCGAGCAGGTCAAGGAAGAGGACGGCGTCGTCACCGGCACCGTCATCGAGGTCGTCAAGGGTGGTCTCATCCTGGACATCGGCCTGCGTGGCTTCCTGCCCGCCTCCCTCGTCGAGATGCGCCGTGTCCGCGACCTCCAGCCGTACGTCGGCAAGGAGCTCGAGGCCAAGATCATCGAGCTCGACAAGAACCGCAACAACGTGGTCCTGTCCCGCCGTGCGTGGCTCGAGCAGACCCAGAGCGAGGTCCGCCAGGGCTTCCTGACCCAGCTCCAGAAGGGTCAGATCCGCAAGGGTGTCGTCTCCTCGATCGTCAACTTCGGTGCGTTCGTGGACCTCGGCGGCGTCGACGGTCTCGTCCACGTCTCCGAGCTGTCGTGGAAGCACATCGACCACCCGTCCGAGGTCGTCGCCGTGGGCGACGAGGTCACCGTCGAGGTCCTCGACGTGGACATGGACCGCGAGCGCGTCTCCCTGTCGCTGAAGGCGACCCAGGAAGACCCGTGGCAGCACTTCGCCCGCACCCACCAGATCGGTCAGATCGTCCCGGGCAAGGTCACCAAGCTGGTGCCCTTCGGCTCGTTCGTCCGCGTCGAGGAGGGCATCGAGGGTCTGGTGCACATCTCCGAGCTCGCCGAGCGTCACGTCGAGATCCCCGAGCAGGTCGTCCAGGTCAACGACGACGTCATGGTCAAGATCATCGACATCGACCTCGAGCGTCGCCGGATCTCGCTGTCGCTGAAGCAGGCCAACGAGA
>NZ_DASSCL010000056.1:0-10835 GCF_035697785.1 Nocardioides sp. | reverse complement strand
CGTGGGGAGCCTGCACGCGGTGGGGCAGATCTTCGCGATCATGACACGCGCGTCGGGCAAGATCCCGCAGATCTCGGTGGTGCTGGGTCCGGCCGCCGGCGGTGCGGCGTACGGCCCGGCACTCACCGACGTGGTGATCCTCGGTCCCGAGGGCCGGATCTTCGTGACCGGTCCCGACGTAGTCCGCTCCGTGACCGGTGAGGACGTCGACATGCTGAGGCTGGGCGGACCGGAGCCGCACGGCCGCCGCTCGGGCGTCGTCCACATCCTCACCGAGTCCGAGGAGGAGGCGCTCGACCGCGCCCGCACAGTCGCCTCCCTGCTGGGCTCGCAGGGCTCGCTCGACGTGGCCGGCGTCGAGGACCGTGACCTCGCGGCGCTCCTGCCCGAGTCGAAGAAGCGGGCCTACGACGTGCACCCGCTCGTCGAGGCGATCCTCGACGAGGGCACCTCCCAGGAGGTGCACGCGCGCTGGGCGCCCAACATCGTCACCGTGCTCGGCCGGTTCGGCGGACGGACCGTCGGTGTGATCGCCAACAACCCGCTGCGTCTGGGCGGCTGTCTCGACTCGCTGTCGGCCGAGAAGGCGTCGAGGTTCGTGCGCATGTGCGACGCGTTCGGCGTACCCCTCATCGTCGTGGTCGACGTGCCCGGGTACCTCCCCGGTGTCGGGCAGGAGTGGGACGGCGTCGTACGCCGCGGCGCCAAGCTGCTGCACGCGTTCGGCGAGTGCGTCGTGCCGCGGGTGACGCTCGTGACCCGCAAGACCTACGGCGGCGCCTACATCGCGATGAACTCCCGGTCCCTCGGCGCGACGAAGGTGTTCGCGTGGCCGGGCGCCGAGGTCGCGGTGATGGGCGCGGTGGCGGCGATCCGGATCCTGCACCGGCGCAAGCTCGCCGAGGTCGCCCCCGACATCCGTCCCCAGGTGGAGGCCGAGCTCGCCGCCGAGCACGAGCGGATCGCCGGCGGCGTGGACAAGGCCGTCGAGATCGGCGTCGTCGACGAGGTGGTCGAGCCGACCGTCACCCGCACCGCCCTTGCCAAGGCGATCGCCGACGCCGGGATCGTGCAGCGCGGTCTTCACGGCAACATCCCGCTGTGACCTGGAAGTAGCCCATCTGGGCGGTTTCCCTCCGAGATCTCTCCCGCGAACCGGCGCGAGCCTTACAGTCTTGGTGAACGGGAGAGGGAGGGGCCAGATGCGAGCGGTCCCCGAGTGGCTGGCCGAGCGCGCTGTGCGGCTGCCCGGACAACGGCATCCAGAGCCGGAGAGCGTGCCGACGTTGCCGCACGGCATCCGGCCGCGACGGCCGAAGGACCTGCCCGCGTGCGCACGGCTGCTGCGGGTCGTCGCGACCGAGCACCAGTACCCCGCGCGCTGGCCGGAGGCGCCGCGCTCCTGGCTGGCCGGACCCGACGTACTCTCGGCCTACGTGGCCGAGGAGCACGGGGAGATTCTCGGCCACGTCGCGATCGCGACGGTGCCGCGCAACGGCATCTCCCGGGTGCGCTGGCAGGAGATCACCGGCCGGGACGTCACCCAGCTGCGCCGGATCAGCCGGTTGTTCGTCCGGCGGCGGGTGCGCGGGGAGGGCATCGCCAGCGACCTGCTCGACGTCGCCGTCGACGAGATCCGCACGCACGGCCTGGTGCCGGTGCTGGACGTGGTCAGCACCAGCACCGACGGCATCGCGTTCGTCGAGAAGCGAGGCTGGAAGCTGCTCGCGATGGACCCCTGGGGCTCGAAGACCGAGCACCTGCGCATGCACTACTACGCGGCGCCGCCCGCACCGCTCGGCCCGGCGCGCCCGTGAGCTGAGGGGCCAGTCCACTAGGTACCCGGTGGATTGGCCCCTCCTCGGCGTGGTTGGGGGTGCCGTTGGCCGGGCGGACAATTACCACGGTCCCGTGGTGAACTGCCGCTTCCCCCAGGGAGTTCACACCGGGAACGTGCCGATTACCACGGGACCGTGGTAATTGGGTCCCCGTCCCGCAGCCGATCACGTGCCGGTCAGGTGCTCCGGCCGCACGGGCACCCGGTCGAGCGCGAGGCCGGTGGCTGCGCGGATCGCGGCGACCACGGCGGGAGTCGAGGAGATCGTCGGCGGCTCGCCCACACCGCGCAGGCCGTACGGCGCGTGCGGGTCGGCGAGCTCGAGCACGTCGACCTGCATGGGCGGCATGTCGAGCACGGTCGGGATCAGGTAGTCGGTGAACGAGGGGTTGCGGACCAGCCCGTCGACGACCTGGATCTCCTCCATCACCGCGAGCCCGAGGCCCTGCGCGCTGCCGCCGTGGATCTGGCCGAGCACCGCGCCGGGGTTGAGTGCACGGCCGACGTCCTGGGCGCAGTCGAGCGCCACCACCTTGACGAGGCCAAGCTCGACGTCCACGTCGACGACGGCCCGGTGCGCCGCGAACGCGAACTGCACGTGCGCGCTGCCCTGACCGGTCTCGGGGTCCAGCGTCGTGGTCGGGCGGTGCCGCCACTCGACGGTGCGCTCCACGGCCTCCTGCCCGACCAGGTCGGCCACCGCCGCGACCCGCTCGCCGGTCGGGCCCACCACCGAACCGTCCTCGAGGGTCAGTGACGACGGTTCGACTCCGGCCGCCACCGACGCCCGCGCGAGCAGCTCCGCGGCCACCTCCCGGCAGGCGGCCTGGACCGCACCGCCGGTCACGTAGCTCTGCCGGGACGCCGAGGTGGAGCCGGCCGAACCGACCCGGGTGTCGGCGGTCTCCACGCGCACCTGGGCGATCCCGAGTTCGGTGCGGGCGATCTGCTCCTGCAGCGTCACCAGCCCCTGCCCGACCTCGACGGCCGCCGTGTGCACCGTGACCAGCGGCTCGCCGGCCACCACCCGCAGCGTCACCCGTGCGGTGGAGTAGTCGTCGAACCCCTCGGAGAAGCAGATGTTCTTGATGCCGACGCCGTAGCCGATGCCGCGTCGTACTCCCTCGCCGTGCGTCGTGTTGGACACGCCGCCCGGCAGGGACCGGATGTCGCGCGTCTCGACGGGACCAACGGTCAGGCCTGGGTCCGGGGGCAGCGGCATGTCCCGGACCCGCCGGACCAGCTCGGCCACGGGTGCGGCCGAGTCGAGCACCTGACCGGTGGCGACGTGGTCGCCCTCGGCGAGACCGTTGCGGATCCGGATCTCGGCCGGGTCGACGCCGACGGCCTCGGCCAGCCGGTCCATCTGCGACTCGTAGCCGAACGCAGCCTGCACCGCGCCGAAGCCGCGCATCGCCCCGCACGGCGGGTTGTTGGTGTAGGCGCCGTAGCCGTCGATCGAGACGTTGGGTACGACGTAGGGCCCGGCGCCCAACGTCGCCGCGTTGGCGACGACCGCCGGCGTGCTCGACGCGTACGCCCCGCCGTCGAGCACGATCTCGGCGCGCACGTAGACGAGCCGGCCGTCCTCGTCGGCGCCGTGCTCGTAGCGCATCCACGCCGGGTGCCTGTGGACGTGCCCGAAGAACGACTCCTCGCGGGAGTAGACCATCTTGACCGGCCGCCGGGTGCGCAGCGCGAGCATGCACGCGTGCACCTGCATCGAGAGGTCCTCGCGCGCCCCGAACGCGCCGCCGACGCCGGCCAGCGTGATCCGGACCAGCTCCTCGTCGAGGCCGAGCGCGTAGGCGACCTGGCTGCGGTCGACGTGCAGCCACTGGGTGGCGACGAACAGGTCGACCCCGCCGTCGACGGCCGGCACCGCCAGTCCGGACTCGGGCCCGAGGAACGCCTGGTCCTGCATGCCGACCTCGTAGTCGCCGGTGACCACCACCGGCGCGCTGGCCGTGGGGTCGCCGCGCCGGATGCGAACGTGTCGCACGGTGTTGCCGCCCTCGTGCACCGGCTCGCCATCGCCGCGCACCGCGGCCCGCGGGTCGGTCACCGGTGGCAGCTCGGCGTAGTCGACCTCTACCAGCGCGGCCGCGCGACGGGCGGTCTCCGGATGGTCGGCGGCGACCAGCGCGACCGCCTCGCCCTGGTAGCGGACCCGGTCGTCGGCGAGCACGGGCTGGTCGCGGTGCTCGAGGCCGTAGGCGTTCACGCCCGGGACGTCCTCGTGGGTGAGCACCGCGAACACGCCCGGGACGGCCAGCGCGGCCTCGGTGCGGATGCCGGTGATCCGGGCGTGCGCGTGCGGGCTCCGCAGGGTCGCACCCCAGAGCATGCCGTCCATCCAGAGGTCGGAGGAGAACGCGAACTCCCCGCGCACCTTGAGCCCGCCGTCCGGCCTTGCCGCGCTCGTGCCCACGCCGTCACGGGGTGGGCTCGATCGCCGGGTCGGGCTCGGGCGGGTGGGGCTCGTCGTCATCGCCGGCTCCTCTCCAGGAGCGTGCGGGCCGCGGTCGCCGCCCGACCCGTGAGGATGCGCTCGTCGGCGGTCAGGAGTACGTCGTCCTCCACGACCGTCACGCCGTCGACGACGAGCCGGGACAGCGGCGGCCGGGACCCCAGCACCAGCGCGGCGACCGGGTCCTCGCAGCCGGCGTGGGCCAGGCCGTCGACGCGCCAGACCGCGAGGTCGGCGAGCTTGCCGGGCTCCAGCGAGCCGAGCTCGTCGGCCCGGCCGATGGTGCGGGCGCCGCCGATCGTGGCGAGCGCGAGCGCGTCCCGCGCGCTCATCGCGCTGGGCCCGCCGCGCAGCCGGGCCACCATCACAGCGGCGTGCAGCTCGGTGACCAGGGAGCTCTCCTCGTTGGAGGCGGAGCCGTCGACGCCGAGGCCGACGGAGACACCGGCGTCGCGCAGCACGCCGACCGGGGCGATGCCGGCGCCCAGCCGGGCGTTGCTGGTCGGGCAGTGCGCGACCGCGGTGCCGGAGGCCGCGAAGCGCTTGGCGGCGGACTCGTCGACGTGCACGCAGTGGGCGAGCCAGACGTCGTCGCCGAGCCAGCCGAGGTTGTCGGCGTACTCCGTCGGGGAGCAGGCGTACTGCGACCGGCAGAACACGTCCTCCTCGAGCGTCTCTGCGAGGTGGGTGTGCAGCCGCACGCCGCGCTCGCGGGCCAGGGCGGCGGCCTCCCGCATCAGGTGCTCGGTCACCGAGAACGGCGAGCAGGGCGCGACCCCCATCCGGAGCATCGACCCGGGCGCGGCGTCGTGGAAGTCGTCGATCGCCCGCACCGTGCCCTCCAGCGCCGCGTCGGTGGTCTCGACGACGGTGTCCGGCGGCAGCCCACCCTGCGACCGGCCGAGGTCCATCGACCCGCGGGTCGGGTGGAACCGGAGCCCCACCTCGCGGGCGGCCGCGACGGTCGCACCGAGCACGTCTCCCCCGTCGCGCGGGAACACGTAGTGGTGGTCGGTCGTGCTGGTGCAGCCGGTGCGGGCCAGCCACCCGAGCCCGGCCGCTGCCGCGCCACCGACGACGTCCTCGTCGAGGCCCTCCCACACCGGGTACAGAGTGGTGAGCCAGCCGAACAGGTCGTCCTGCTGGGCCAAGCCGCGGGTCGCCCACTGGTAGAGATGGTGGTGGGTGTTGACGAGTCCCGGGGTGACCAGGCAACCGGTCGCGTCGACGACGGTGTCGGCGTCGCCGGTGACCGCCGGATCGGCCGGGCCGGGACCGACCGCGACGATCCGGGCGCCGTCGAAGACCACGTGGCCGTCGACGTGCTCCGTGCCCGCCGCGTCCACCGTCGCGACGGCGCAGCCCTGGATCACCGTGGTCATCGCTCGCTCCCGGTGCGCGACGCGGCCAGCCGCACCGCGTCGAGGATCTTCTCGTAGCCGGTGCACCGGCACAGGTTGCCCGACAACGCCTCGCGGACGTCGGCGTCGGACGGGTCGGCGTCGCGCTGCAGGAGGTCGTGCACGGCGACGACGAGGCCCGGTGTGCAGAACCCACACTGCACCGCCCCGGCCTCGACGAACGCCTGCTGCACCGGGTGCAGGCCGTCGTCGTCGGCGAGCCCCTCCACCGTCACGACCGTCCGTCCCTCGGCCTGCCCGGCGGCGACCAGGCATGCGCAGACCGGCACCCCGTCGAGGTAGACCGTGCAGGAGCCGCACTCGCCCTGCTCGCAGGCGTTCTTGGACCCGGGCAGGCCGAGCCGCTCGCGGAGCACGTAGAGCAGGCTCTCGCCGGCCCACACGTCGTCGGCGACCCGCGGCTCCCCGTTGACCGTGCAGCGCACCCTCATGACGCCTCCTCCGCGCGGTACTCGTCCCACGCCCACGTGGCCGTCCGGGCGGCCAGCACGGCCAGTGCGTGTCGTCGGTAGGCCGCGCTGCCGCGTACGTCGTCGATCGGGTCGGCCGCGTCCGCGACCAGCTCCCCGAACCGTCGTACGACGTCCGCGCCGACCGGCGCCCGGCCGTCCCAGTCGAGCTCCCCGGCGAGCTGCTCCTCCGCTGCGGGGGCACCGCGCGGGGTCGGGGCGGCCGACCCGATGCCGGTGCCGACCCGTCTGGTCGCCGGGTGCAGCGCCAGGCCGAAGGACGCGACCGCGATCACCATCGCGTTGCGGGTGCCGATCTTCGCGAACTGCTGGGGACCACCCGTCACCGGCACGTGCACGGCCCTGATCAGCTCGTCGGGCTCCAGCGCGTTGCGCTTCACGCCCACGAAGAACTCGTCCGCCCGGATGAGCCGGCTGCCGCGCACCGACTCGACCTCGATGACGGCGCCTGCCGCCAGCAGCGGCGGGTGGGCGTCGCCGGCCGGGGACGCGGACCCGAGGTTCCCCGCGACCGTGCCCCGGTTGCGGATCTGCGGCGAGCCGACGGTGCGCGAGGCCATCGCCAGACCGGGTGTCAGCTCGGCCAGGTCGGACTCGACCTGGGCGTAGGTGACGCCCGCACCGATGCGGACGACGCCGTCGTCGACCGACCAGGTCGCCAGCTCCTCGACCCGGCTGAGGTCGAGCAGACCGGCGGGGCGGCTCCGGTCGAAGTTGAGGTCCACCATCACGTCGGTCCCGCCCGCGATCGGCAGTAGGTCGGGACGCTCCGCACGGACCTCGAGGGCCTCGGCCCAGACCGTCGGCTGCACCATGTCCATGCTCACAACCGCACTCACCACGCCCCGGCGTCGGCGGTCGCGCCGTCCGCGAGCACGCTCGCCTCGATCAGGCCGTAGGGCCGATCGTCGACGTGGAACACCTCGCCGGGGTTGTCCAGCTCGAACGGCTCGAGGTCGACGAGGAAGTGGTGCACGTTGGGCAGCCTCAGCCGGACCTCCGAAACGCCGTGGCAGGTGGCCACCACCCGAGCCCCCATGGCGTAGAGCGTCTGCTGCAGGGACCGGCTGTAGGTGTCGGCGAAGGCAGTCGTCAGTGCCGATCGCACCGCGTCGTACGACGCCCGCCAGTCCGCCTGCGTCTCGCCGTGCCGCCACCTCGCCTCCACCGACGTGCAGAGGATCCGGTCGTCGGTCTCGGCCAGGGTGGTGTAGTCGTCGGTGGCGAAACCCTGGAACTCCGACCCGGTGGAGTTGAGCAGCACCAGGTCCCGCAGCCCGGAGCGGATCGTCGTGCCGGTGCCGTCGTGGGCCACGGTCGCGGTGCGGGTCTCCCGCCCGGACCGGGCGAACGAGTGGTCCGCCAGCCGCTCCCAGTGGTGCTCGTGCACCGTGACGGTCGCCCGGTGCACGGAGTCCACGGTGCCGACGAAGTGCCGGGCGAGCAGCAGCGCGAAGTCCTCGACCTGCTCGACCCCGTGCTCGCGGGCGAACGCGTAGACGGTGTTCTTCTGCGTGTCGGTAGGCAGCACCGTGCTGTTGTCGCCGGTGAGATGCACCGCGTCCATGTCGCCGGCGAGGGCGACGTCGACCGTCAGGTCGTGCAGGACGTGCCGCGGTCGGTCCCGGTCCACCTTCATGACCCGGATCTCGGCCTTGCCGTACTGGTTGTCGCCCAGCCGGGCCTGTCGGTCCATGTGTCAGCTCCCGCGGTACGTCGAGTAGGCGAACGGGCTGAGCAGCAGCGGCACGTGGTGGTGCGCGTCGGCGTCGGTGACCTCGAAGACCACCGTCACCTCGGGGTAGAACGTCGCGGTGCCCTGGCCGGCGAAGTAGTCGCCGCTGCCGAACACCAGGCGGTGCACGCCTGCCGTCGTGTCCGCCGGCCAGGAGCCGACCCTGCCGTCGGCGTCGGTGACCGCGTCGGCGACCGGCTCCCAGCCGTTGCCGTGCTGCCGTTCCCACCGGATCGTGACGCCGCGCGCCGGCGTGCCGCGCACCGCGTCGAGGACGTGGCTGGAAAGGCTCATCGGTGGCTCCAGGTGGTCGAGGTCGTCGAGCCCACCACTTTCATGAGCCGGAGACGGACGATCTCCGCGAGCTCCTGTCGTACGACGGCGGCCTCGTTCTCGTCGTCGTGGCCGAGCCGCTCCTCGAGCGCGGCCAGCATCTCCTCGGCGGACCGACCGGCCGCCCGGATCAGGAACACGCGTCCGAAGCGCTCCTCGTAGCGGAGGTTGCCCTCGGCCAGCCGTTGCTGCACGTCGGTGTCGACCACGAGCGCTCCGGCCTGCTCGCTGCGCGACCAGCGGTCCTCGGTCGTGCTGCCGAGGCGGCGTTCGCCGATCCGAGCGTGCGCGGCAAGGGCCTGGTCGAGGCCCGAATCATCGAGGCCGAGCAGGATCTCGTCGGAGAGGTCCGCGGCCGCCTTGGCCGACGGGAACGGCCGCGCGAGCGACATCCGGCTCAGCCAGGCGTCGGCCGCGCAGCACGCGCGCAGCTCGTCGTCAGTCGGGCTCAAGGGTCCCTGCATCCACATCCTCCCGTCGGGGCCTGTCTACACCAGATCGCCGAAGAGGTCAGGTACAAAAGGGATTGTCGGCGGCGGATCGGTCCGACAGGGTGTCCGGATGAGCCAGCGCACCTTTCCCGACCTGTGGGTCGACCCCGACGACGACCCGCGCGCCACCGACACGCAGCCACGCGGAGAGCGCGAGACGCTGCTGGAATACCTGCGCCACTACCGGCTCACCATCGAGATGAAGTGCGAAAGTCTCGATGCCGAGCAGATGGCCCGCCGCTCGGTGCCGCCGTCGACGCTGTCGTTGCTCGGCCTGATCCGGCACCTCGCCAAGGTCGAGCACAGCTGGTTCCGCCGGGTGATGGAGGGTGAGCCCCTCGACCGCCTGTACTGGAGCGCGGAGGACCGCGACCTCGACTTCAACGGCGCGGTCGCGGACCCTGCGGTCGTCGAGGACGCCTGGAGCTCGTGGCGACGTGAGGTGGCGCACGCGGAGGAGTACGTCGCCGCCGCACCGTCCCTCGACGTCACCGCGACGCACCACGGCGACTCGATCGAGCTGCGCGAAGTGCTGGTGCACATGATCGAGGAGTACGCGCGGCACGCCGGCCACGCGGACCTGCTGCGCGAGTGCATCGACGGCCGCACCGGCCAGTGAGTCAGCAGAGCTCGCCCAGCACACGGAACCTCGCCAGCCCGCCGTCCGGGTAGACGTCGAGCCGCACGTGGTCGACGGGGGTGCCGGCCGCGGACGCGTCCACCGGCAGCACGTGGCGGGTGTCGGGCTGCACCGCGGTGCGCGGCAGCAGCGTCGTCCAGCCATCGGTGCGGTCGCGCTCCGGCGTCCCGACGCAGCCGCGGACCTGCACCTCGGCCGGCGCGTTGCCGAGGAAGCAGGAGCTGTCCACCACCAGACGACGCACAGTGGCGGGACCGGCCAGCCGCACCGTCACGTGGTCGTTGCCGGCGTCGCGGCGGCGGGCGTTCTCCCAGCCCTCGCCGGTGGTGCGCGCGCGGCCGGGCATCAGCAGGTTGCGGGCCGAGGAGTAGAAGTCGTCGGAGCAGTCCACGACGTCGCCACCGCTCTCCAGCGCCGCCACGTCGACGGTGCCGGTCAGCAAGGTCGGGTCGGGTGCCGGGCGACCGTGCACCCGCAGCCGGGCCACGCCCCCGTCGGGGTGCAGGGTCAGCATCACGTGCGTGCAGGTCGGTGACCCCTCGACGGCGAACGCGTTGAGGCTGTCGCCGCGCACGTCGCTCTCGGGGACCAGCGGTCGCCACGACGCCCCGAGCAGCTCGTCGACACCCGGGTACCCGCCCAGGTCGACGCCGGCCACGCCCACCCTCGGCGGGTAGTTGCCCACGAAGTACGACGTGTCCACCACGACGCCGCGCACCTCCGCCCGCACGCCGAGCCGCACGATCGCGAGGTCGTGGCCGGGCGTGCGACGCCGCCGGGTCTCCCAGCCGTCGTAGACCTTCCCGCGCGGCCCGAACGCAAGGGGGTCGTGCACCGGCCGCCCCGGCGTCACGAGGTTCTCCGCCGCCGCGAACAGGTCGTCGTTGACGTGGACGACGCCGGCGCCGAGCGCGCGCGACGCGACGTCGGGCAGGTCGGTGAAGTCGTGGCTCATCGGGATCCCTTCCTGGCGAGCAAGCGTCCCCGGGGCGGTGCGTCGAGGTCGACCGGCCGCCCGGCGAGCAGGGTCTGCCGGACCACGCCGGTCAGGGTCCGGCCGGCGTACGGCGTGACCGGGTGCCGGTGCTGGAGACGGGCCGGGTCGACGACGAAGCTCTCGTCGGGTGCGAAGACGCACAGGTCGGCGTCGGCGCCCTCGGCGATCCGGCCCTTGTGCCACAGGGCGGCCCGGTCCGCGGGTCGGGTGGACATCCAGCGCACCACGTCGTCGATCCCGTGCCCGCGAGGCCGGGCCTCGGTCCAGGTCGCCGCCAGTCCGAGCTGCAGCGAGCTGACCCCGCCCCACGCATCGGCCAGGCCGCGCGGTCCGGTCCGCTTCAGCTCGGCCGGGCACGGCGAGTGGTCGGAGACGACCATGCCGAGCGTGCCGTCGAGCAGGCCGGCCCACAGGCCGTCCCGGTTGGCGTCGTCGCGGAGC
>NZ_DASSCL010000055.1:0-11135 GCF_035697785.1 Nocardioides sp. | reverse complement strand
GGCCCCGCGGGGGACCACGACATGGATCAGCTCGAACTCACGCCCGAAGTAGCGGAACCCGGCGACCTCGAGCGCGGTGCATCCCGCCAGCGCGGCCGGCACGCGGTAGTCGAGCACGGCGAGCCACCGCAGCTGCTCTCGGGTCGGGACGTGGTTGTGGGTCAGCACGCATCGGTCGCCGATGCGCTGCCAGCGGCGCCCCGTCACGTGGGCGGCCACCTCGTGTCGGGTGAGGCCGCCGGCCACGAGCTGGTCGATCGTCGCAACACCGGACTGGCTGCGGAGGAGTCGGACGAGGTCGGTCACCGCCCCACCGTCGTACAACTGGGGATCGCGGTGGACGGGTCGACGCAAACTGTGGAAACAGCCCGGAGTTGTCAGAGCGTCAGCCGGTCCCGGCCGTCTCAACCTCTGACAACTCGGCGAGGAACTCCGTGGTTCCGGTGTGCAGCTTGACGGTGGCCAGGTCGTCGGCGCGGGTGCTGCCCCGGTTGACGATCACGACGGGTACGCCGAGCCGGGCGGCCCGGCGCACGAAGCGGAAGCCGGACATCACCGTCAGCGACGAGCCGAGCACGAGCAGGGCGCCGTCGCGGCCGGGCAGCTCGTCGACGGCGGCGTAGCAGCGCTCCACCCGCGACTTCGGGACGTTCTCGCCGAAGAAGACGACGTCGGGCTTCAGCACCCCACCGCACGCCGTGCAGCCGGGCACCACGAAGTCGTCGGTCTCGTCGAGCGCCACGTCACCGTCGGGCCGCGAGGCGACATCGCGGTGCCGCTCCAGCCAGTGCGGGTTCAGGGCGTCGAGCCGCGCCGCCAGCTCGGCCCGCCGGGTCGTCGCGCGGCAACCCAGGCAGACCACGTCGGCGACCCGACCGTGCAGGGCGCAGAGGTTCCGCGAGCCTGCCGCCTCGTGCAGGCCGTCGACGTTCTGCGTGATCGTCAGCGTCGTCCGGCCCGACGCCTCGAGGGCGGCCACCCCGCGGTGCCCGGCGTTCGGCTGCGCGGTACCCATGCGCGCCCAGCCGAGGTGCGACCTCGCCCAGTACCTGCGCTGCGCACGCGGCCCGGAGACGAACTCCTGGTAGGTCATCGGGGTGCGCGCCGGCGAGCCGGGACCGCGGTAGTCCGGGATCCCCGAGTCCGTGCTGATGCCCGCCCCGGTGAGCACCAGCAACGACCGGCCGTCGAGCACGTCGAGGGCCGCGCGGGCGGAGTCGGGCGGGACGGGCACCCGACCACGGTACGTCGGGGTCCGGACCACCCGGTCGGTTCCGGGCGGGACCGGCGTGACTTGTGGAACGGATCGGGACGAATGGGGCCGAAACCGTGGTGCGGATACGGGAACCGGCCTACGGTTCGCACATGAGATGGGACTGGATCCCGTTGTCCGCGTCCGCCCTGGTGATCGGGGTGATGGCGCTGGCCTTCGGCACGATGCTCAACCCCCTCGAACCCGGGACGAACTCCACCGAGAGCGTGGCCATGATCGCCGAGAGCGGACGGTTCCTGGGCATGTCCGTGCTGTTCTTCCTGGCGTCGCTCGCGCTGACGCTGGGGCTGCCGTCCGTCCTGTCGCTGTTCACCCACCGAGGACGGCGCACCGGTGTCATCGCCGTCGCGGTCTTCTCCATCGGCGTGATCGGCACCTCGGGGTACGCCATGCTGCTGGTCTTCTTCCGCGCCCTGGTCAAGGAGGGCGCCCTGCGCACCGGCAGTCTCGAGGACGTCACCAGCGACCTCGGGCTCGGGGTCTTCCTGTTCGGCTGGATCATCGCGTTCTACGTGGGGATCCTGCTGCTCGCGATCGCGCTTCTCGTCGCCCGCCGCACGCCGGTCTGGGTGCCGATCCTGCTGGGGCTGTTCGTGGCCAGCTTCCCCATGACCGACCAGCTCGGCCGGGTCGGGCAGGTGCTGCAGGTGATGGCCCTGGCGTTCGCGTTCACCGGCATCGCCATGGAGGCCGTGCACCCGCGCGCCGGCCGCACCGAGTCCGCGGCGCAGCCCGCCTACTGACCCCCGGTCGGCAGCACCAGCGGCACGAACCGGTAGTAGCCGTGGCGCTCGACCGCGGGTTCCCCGTTTGGGTCGCCCGGCCGTCGTACGACGACGAGCCGGCCCGCCACCGGCATCACCATCACGCCGTGGGGCGCCAGCTGGTCGACCAGCTCATCGGGCACCGACCCGGACTCGGCGGACACCAGGATCCGGTCGAACGGCGCCTCCTCGGGCCACCCCAGCGCGTCGGGCCGTGCCGGCTCGATGCGCACCCACGGCATCGGGTACGAGGCCAGGTTGGCGCGGCCGAAGTCGACGAGGTCCGGCACCGCCTCGACCCCGGTCACCGACCCCTCCGGGCCGACCAGGTGCCCGAGCAGCGCGGTCGTCCAGCCCGACCCGGAGCCGACGTCGAGGACCCGGTTGCCGGCCTCGACCTCGAGCCACTGCAGCAGGTGCCGCACGGTGGTTGGCTGGCTGTTGGTCTGGCCGTGGCCGATCGGGAGCGGCTCGTCGCGGCCGGCGTGGCGCGCCTGCTTGGGCGGTAGGAAGTCGACTCGTCGTACCGCCGCGAACGCGTCGTCGAGCTCAGCCGTAGCGGACCGCCGCCCGGGCCCGTGCCTTCGCAGCCTCGACGTCGCGGTCCTTCGGTGCCGCTGTCGTCACCAGCCGGTCGAGCAGCCGCTGGGTCGTCGCCGCGACCTCGGCCACCGCGGCGTCGAACGCTGCCTCGTTGGCCTGGGAAGGGCGGGTCGAGCCGCTGACCTTGCGGACGTA
This sequence comes from Nocardioides sp., assembly GCF_035697785.1. Classification (GTDB taxonomy): domain Bacteria; phylum Actinomycetota; class Actinomycetes; order Propionibacteriales; family Nocardioidaceae; genus Nocardioides_B. Next base: position 8,360 of record NZ_DASSCL010000055.1, on the reverse strand, counting down.
CTGCAGCGCGGCCGCGTGCACCTCGTCGCGGGTCGCCGGTGGCTCGAAGTTGTGCAGGGTGCGGATGTTGCGACACATGGGACCAACGTACGTTCAGACCGCGCAGCCCGTCGAGTCACCGGATGCGCACGAGGCGCACCCCGTGGTGCACGACCGCGACCCACCCGTCGTCCAGGGGAAGCGCCCGCACCGACGAGGCTCCCCAACGGCCCACGGGCCAGGAAGCGGCCCGGGTGAGCTGGCCCGCGGGGCCGACCCGCAGCGCGACCAACCGGACCGAAGGGCGGTCCCACGTCTCCACGGGGACCAGTGCCAGCCGCTGCTCGGGCATGTACGTGAACGCCCGAGGCTCCCACCTCGTCCCGAGCTCGGCGGAACGCCCGAATGCGGTGGTGGCGGTGCGCACCACCCGACCGAGGTCGTCAAGGTCGAAGACCGCCGCCTGGCCGCCGAGATCCACGCCTCGCTTGGTCGCGTCGCGGCCGAGCCCGAGCAGCAGGCCCTCGCCGACCGGGTGCAGGTAGGCGGAGAAGCCTCGGATCTTGAGCGCGCCCAGCACGCGGGGGTCGGCCGGGTCGGACAGGTCGACGGTGTAGAGCGGGTCGGTCTGCCGGAACGTGACGACGACCGCGAGGTCGCCGAGCCAGCGCACCGACTGGACCTGCTCGCCGGGGCCGAGACCCTTGACGCTGCCGACCACGCGCAGCCGCCCCGAGCTCTCCTCGAGCACGTGCACGGCGTTCTCGCGCGGCATCCAGCCTCGTCCGAGCGCGGTCGCGACCCGCAGCCGTCCCTCGTGCTCGCTGAACGACCAGCGGTCACGCACCGTCCCCGGCACCGATCCGGACGCGACGTACGACGTCGCACCGCCGGACAGGTCGAAGGCGTGCACCTGGGTCCGGCGGACCAGCCCCCTGGGCACGACGGGGTCGCCGAGGGGTACGGCGTCCCACGCCCCGCTGTTCAGCGTGGCCACGAACAGCCGGGTCGACGACGAGTAGGCCAGGTCGCCGGCGGCGGTGACGGCAGTGGCGGTCAGGCCTCGCGGATCGTCGATGCCGAACGTGAGCACGCTCAGGGTGCCGGGACCCGCGTCCTTCTCCGGGTGCCGCACGTCGCCGCAGTCGAGCAGGGGATGACGACCCCGGCCGTCCCCGTGCCGGATGCCGGGCAGCCAGTCGTCGACGGTGGCGGACCGGACGACACGGCGGTTCTCCAGGACCGCCTCGCGGCCGGACCGGGCCGGTGTCGGGTGCACGAAGTCGAGCTGCGGTAGCCCGGTCGTGACCACGGCGCGCACCGTGCCGTCGCCGTACTCGCGGGCGCCGACCAGGGTGCCGTCGACCCGCTGGTGGCTGGCCACGACGGGTGAAGAGGGCGTGCTGACGTCCACGGCCACGAGGTGCGTGCGCACGGGCTGGACGCCCGGGACCGCCGCCCGGAACGACGCGTCCACGAACGGCCCCCACCATGTCTCGGTGCCCACCACAAGGACCGTGTCGTCGACGAGCAGCAGCTCGCTCAGCCCGCCACGCGGGCCGGGCAGCGGAGTCCGTGACAGGGGCCGGGCCCGCTCACCGGAGACGTCGACGACGAGGAGGTCCTGGCGCGCCACCCGCACCAGGATCTCGCCGTCGGTCTTGGCCAGGTCGGGTTCGTCGACGCCGGCCTCCTGCACGTTGGTGCCCGTGTCGCTGCTGCCCACGGCCTGGTCCGCGAGCGCACCCGCACTGGGCTCGGACGCGCGGTCGGCCGCGAACGCGAACACCGACCCGAAGCCCCACGGCCCCACCCGAGGCAAGGCCGTCTCGACGTACCACTGCCGGAGCTCCTCGCAGTCGGTGAACTCGGGCAACGTGGCCGCCGCCGCGCGTGGCAGCAGGCTCGCCGGCCGAGACGGTGGGGCGACGACGGCCGGCCCGCCGAAACCGATCACGGTGGCCGCGGTCGCGCCGGCCGCCACGGTCAGCAGGCTGCGGCGCAGGCGACTGCTGCTCATCAGGGCCCCCCACGTCGGTGTCGCATCTCACGTCGGACGCACGCCCGCCGTGCGCGGTTCCCTGGCACAGTGGCGCGCTGGGGGGACGTCCAGATCTCGTAGGAGAGAGCCGTGCCCACGACCGACCGCACGTACGACCTGGTGCTCTTCGGTGCCACCGGCTTCACCGGTGGCCTGACCGCCGACTACCTCGCCCGCAACGTCCCCGACGGCTGCCGGTGGGCGCTGGCCGGCCGCAACCGGGCCAAGCTCGAGGACGTGCGCTCCCGGCTCGCCCGAGTCGACCCGGCACTGGCCGAGCTGCCGCTGCTGCAGGCGGACGCAGCCGACGAGGCGTCGCTGCGGGCGGTCGCGGAGCAGACGCGGGTGGTCGCCACCACGGTGGGGCCGTTCGTGCAGTACGGCGGTCCGCTGGTCGCGGCCTGTGCCGAGGCCGGCACCGCCTACGCCGACCTGACCGGCGAGTCGGAGTTCGTCGACAAGACCTACGTCGCCCACCACGCCCGAGCTGTCGAGACGGGCGCCCGGATCGTGCACGCGTGTGGCTTCGACTCGATCCCGCACGACCTCGGTGCGCTGTTCACGGTGCAGCAGCTGCCCGAGGGTGTGCCGGTGCGGATGCGCGGCATGCTCCGCACAGACGCTGCGGTCTCCGGCGGCACCTTCCACTCCGCGATCACCGCGTTCTCCCGCGTGCGGGAGATGAAGAAGGCAATGGCCGCTCGGCGCGAGGTGGAGCCCCGCCCCGAGGGCCGGCGGGTCCGGGCGGCGGCGAAGCGACCGCACCACGACGCCGAGACCGGCTACTGGCTGGTGCCGCTCCCGACGATCGACCCGTTCATCGTGAAGCGGTCGGCCGCTGCCCTGGACCGGTTCGGCCCGGACTTCAGCTACGCCCACTACGCGGCCGCGCGCCGGTTGCCGACCGTGGTCGGCGGCATCGTCGGCGTCGGCCTGCTCGTCGGCGCGGCCCAGGTCGGGCCGCTGCGCGACCAGCTCCTCAAGCGGATGCCGCAGGGCTCGGGCCCGAGCCCGGAGAAGCGGCAGAGGTCCCACTTCGCGATGCACTTCGTCGCCGAGGGCGGGGGCCAGAAGGTACACACCAAGGTGTCCGGAGGTGACCCCGGCTACACGGAGACCGCGAAGATGCTGGGCGAGTCGGCGCTCTGCCTCGCGTTCGACGACAACCCGCCGACGGCCGGCCAGGTGACCACGGCGACCGCGATGGGGCAGAACCTCATCGACCGGTTGGTCGCCGCGGGGATGCGCTTCGAGGTGGTCTGACCGGCCGTCAAAGCGGCCCCAATGGCACGTCCGGGCCATATGTGGGCGTTCCTGGCGTCGGAACGGCGAGTGGGGCTAGCGTGAGAGGGTCCTGTCGCACATTACGGGGAGTAGCGACACATGTCTCTCAAGCTGGTCCGGCCGGTCCGGTTCTCGGCGGCTGCCGTGGTGGTGCTGGCCTCGATGTCGGCGGTCGCCGCCAGTGACGACCCCGCACCGGTCGCGAGTGACGACCGGAGCGTGCTGGTGCAGGGTCGGGAGACCCGCTTCGCGAGTGTCTGGCCGCAGTCGTCCGAACCCACGACGATGCTGGTCGCGCGCAAGGACAAGCACAAGCGGTTGCGCGTGGAGAGCTCCCGGGGCACCCGCGTCTGGACCGCGAGCGACCTCGCCGACAACGACGTGCCGACTGCGGCGCTCACGGCGTACAAGAACGCCGCCCACCAGCTGTCGCTGAGCGACCCCGGCTGCGAGCTGCCCTGGACGCTGCTCGCCGCGATCGGTCGGGTGGAGTCCAACCACGGTCGCTTCGCCGGCTCGGTCGTCAGCACCGACGGCGTCGCTCGCCCCGAGATCATCGGCATCGCCCTCAACGGCGCGGGTCCGGTGGCGGCCATCCGGGACAGCGACGGCGGCAAGCTCGACGGCGACACCAAGTGGGACCGCGCGGTCGGCCCGATGCAGTTCATCCCCACGACCTGGGCATGGGCGGGACGCGACGGCGACGGCGACGGCATCGAGAACCCGCACGACCTCGACGACGCATCGCTCGCCGCTGGTGACTACCTGTGCGCGGGCGCGAGCGTGAGCACCGGCTCCGGGATGAAGTCCGCGATCTTCCGCTACAACCCCTCCGACGACTACGTCGCCCTGGTGCGGGCATTCGAGCGTGGCTACAGCACCGGCGTCTTCGAGGTGCCCTCGCCGGCCGCCAAGAAGGACAAGGACGCCAAGGGCGAGAAGGACGGCAAGAAGAAGGACAAGAGGTCGGACAAGGCGAAGGACCGGGCCGACCGCGAGTCGGACGACAAGGCGAAGGGCGACCGCGGCAAGGGCGGTGGCAAGGGTGGTGCCAAGGGCGGTGGCGAGGGCGCGCAGCCGAGCCCGACGCCTTCGTCGAGCCCGAAGCCCAAGCCGAAACCGTCGGCCCCCGGCCAGCCTGCTCCGCAACCGGCCGGACCCGCGGCGACGCCGCAGCAGCCAGGCCCGACCCAGCCCAGCCCGGGTCAGCCCAGTCCGAGTCAGCCCAGTCCGAGTCAGCAGAGCCCGTCGCCCAGCAACCCGCCGTCGGGCACTCCGACGCCGACTCCTCCCTCGCCGACACCGGCGGGTCCACGCGAGCTCACCAAGCCGCTCGCGCAGTGCGGGCCCGACTGGTGCCTCGACGGCGTGCTGCTCGACTTCGGGACCGGTGTCCCGGCGAGCGTCGACCTCGACGGCAACGGGACGCCGGGAACTCTCGACGAGGAGCTGGCCACCCTCGCCGCAGCCGGCCCAGTGACGATGACCGTCCGGGGGCCCGACACCGGCCCGTTGGTCGTGGTGAAGATCGGCACCGTCACCTTCGGCTGAGCCTGATTCACGTCGGGGTGCCTCACCCGCGGGTCGGGTGGGTATGACTCCCGTCGTAGCGTGGGCAGCCGAGCACCGCGCACGACTCGGGAGGCAGCTGGTGGCCACGGACACGACGCAGCGGACGCGAGCCTCGCTGCCGGTGGTCCCGGCCGCCGCGTTCGTGCTGGTGTGGTCGTCCGGCTACATCGCCGGACCGTACGGCGTCCAGGGCATGGCCCCGTTGAGCCTGGTCGCCTGGCGGTTCATCCTCGCCACCGTGATCGTGGCGGTGCTGGCGCGTGTGCTGCGCGGCCCGCTCCGGGTCGACCGCGGTGAGGCGATCCGGATCGCGATCGCTGGGTTCGTGATGAACGGCATCCAGTTCGGCGCGATGTACCTCGCCTTCGACGCGGGCCTCGGCGCGACGCTGGGCGCCCTGCTGCACTCGCTGAGCCCCGTGCTGACCGCCGTGCTCGCCGGGCTGCTCCTGCGGGAGCGGCTCACCCGCGTCCAGCTGCTCGGCTTTGTCGTCGGGGTGGCCGGGGTGCTGATCGTGCTCGGTCCCGACATCGAGGCGGCCGGCGGCGCGGTCGGCGTCGGGTTCGCCGTGGTGGCGGTGCTCGCGCTGAGCTTCGGCACGCTGGGGCAGCGCTGGATCGGTCACGGCCCGGACCCGCTCTGGTCGGCGGCGATCCAGTTCGGGGTGTCCGGCCCGCCGATCCTCGTCCTGGCGCTGTGGCTCGAGGGCACCGACCCGGTCATCGACGCACGGCGTACCGCGATCGCGTTGACCTATCTCGCGCTGGTCAACTCGATCGCCGGTCTCGTGCTGCTGGGCGTCCTTGTCCGCCGACGGGGGGCCGGAGCCGCGGCCAGCGTCTTCTTCCTGATGCCGCCGGTCACGGCTGTGATGGCGTGGCTCGTGCTGGGTGAGACCCTGACGCTGCGCGAGGGGATCGGGCTGCTCATAGCGGTGGTCGGGGTGGCCGCGGCGACGCGGTCCACGACCGACGTACCCGAGGAGCCTGCGGCGTAGGGCCGCTCAGGGCTTGACGACCTGGCCCTTGCCGAGCACGGTGATGCCGCCCTCGCTGACCGCGAAGCCGCGGCGCCGGTCCTCCGCGTGGTCGACGCCGATGAGGGTCTCGTCGGGGACCACCACGTTCTTGTCGATGATCGCGTTGCGCACCACGGATCCCTTGCCGATGTGGACCCCGTCGAGCAGCACACTGCGCTGCACGTAGGAGCCGTCGCCCACGAAGTTCTGCGTGCCGATCACGGACTGCTCCACACTCGCCGGGCCGACGATCGATCCCGCGCACACGATCGAGTCGCGGACGCTCGCTCCCTGCGAGAACTTCGCGCCGGGCAGCTGGGAGTTGGACGTGAAGATCGGCCACTGCATGTTGTAGAGGTTGAAGATCGGCAACCGCGACACCAGGTCGAGGTGCGCCTCGTGGTAGCTGTCGAGCGTCCCCACGTCACGCCAGTAGTCCCGGTCGCGGTCGGTCGCGCCCGGGACGACGTTCCGCTTGAAGTCGTAGACGGACGCTCGGCCCTCCTCGACGAGCATCGGGATGATGTCGCCACCCATGTCGTGACGGCTGGCCGGGTTCGCTGCATCCTTCTCGAGCGCCTCGACGAGCACTTCGGTGCTGAACACGTAGTTGCCCATGGATGCGTAGGACTCCTCGGGCGAGTCCACGAGTCCGGGCGGGTCGGCGGGCTTCTCCAGGAACTCGGAGATAGCGACCCCGTCCTCGGCCGTCTTGATGACGCCGAACTGCCAGGCGTCCTTGCGCGGCACGCGGATACCCGCGACTGTGACGCCCGCTCCGGAGTCGGCATGGGCCTGGACCATCTGCGAGGCGTCCATCCGGTACACGTGGTCGGCGCCGAAGACGACGATGTAGTCGGGCTTGGCGTCGTTGATCAGGTTCATCGACTGGTAGATGGCGTCGGCACTGCCGAGGTACCAGTTGGGTCCGCGCCGTTGCTGTGCCGGCACCGGAGTGACGTAGTTGCCCAGCAGGCTGCTCAGCCGCCAGGTCAGCGAGATGTGCCGGTCAAGGGAGTGCGACTTGTACTGGGTCAGCACGGCGCACTGCAGGTAGCCCGCGTTGACCAGGTTGGACAGCGCGAAGTCGATCAGCCGGTAGGAGCCGCCGAAGGGGACCGCGGGCTTGGCGCGGTCCTCCGTCAGAGGCATGAGCCGCTTTCCCTCGCCGCCCGCGAGCACGATTGCCAACACCCGTCCCATGCACAGCACCCTAGGGCGTGCGCGAGCGGCTGTCCCCTGTCACTTCGAGGGGTGGGCGGCCAGGACGCGGCCGAGCGCATGTTCGTACGCCGACTCGGTGGTCGCGCTCGTCGAGGCTCGCGCTCGGTGGGTGCCGGTGTGGTCGACGGTGAACTGGTGGCCCGTGGGTGTCCGCCAGTGGTGGACGCCGGGCTCGGGTTGTCGGTGTCGCCAACCCTTGCCGTGGGTCTTCACTCGGTGTTCGAACCGGGTGAGCTTGCCGAGGTTCTCGATCCGGGTCTGCCCGGGTGGCCCGGTGCTCTCGGTGGGCGAGCCCGTGACCCAGGGGATGGTGTGGTCGAGGTCCATCCGGCGTCCGGTGGCCGAGGAGTACGGGAACGCCGACGCCGGTGAGCGGAGGTGGATCTGTTCGCGGAGCCGGTCCGGGACCTCGTAGCCGTCCACCGGCCGGTCCTCATCGAGGTCGATCACCGGCTTGACCGTCACGTGAGAATGCCGGAGGAACTCGGAGGCTTGGCCGATCGTGAGCGGGCCGACGCCCTCCATCCGCGCCACCCCGTCCCCGGTCTGCATCGACTCCCGGGAGACGTGCACGTAGAGGGTCGCCGGCGGCAGCGGCACGTCACCGCCGGTGGTCGAGCCCGTCGAGACCGGGTCCCCACCCACCGAGTTGGCCGACCGCAGCAGGGCGAGTGCCCGGCTCGGATGGGCGAGGATGCCGAGGGCCTTGGACCGGCGGGTGCCGACCGGGTCGGTGTCACCGTGCTGGAGGAGGATCTCGGCGATCCGGTCCACCATCGCGACCAGGTAGATCACCTCACCCGCGGTCGCCTTCGCCACCAGCGTCTTGAGGCCGTGCTCGTTGGACTGCCCGGTGACCACGAACCGCTCCAACTCCGCCGCCACCCGTCGGGCCTCGGCGGCGACCGGGTCGGCGGCCATGATCCGCGCCTCCAGCAGGTCCTGGAACCGTCCCCAGGGCAGGGTGGCCAGGTACGGCGTCGTCGCCACGTCCACCTCCCGCGCCTGCGCCAGGGACAGGCCGGTGGCCCGGGTCCGGGAGGCGACGTGCCGGGCCTGCCACACCCGCACTTGCCCGGCGGTGAGGGCCGCCCAGAGCCTGGGCAGTCGGTGTCGGACGTCGAGGGCGTCGGCCATCAGCGTGGCCGCGGCGACGTGGGAGCGGCCGAGCAGCACGCCGAGCTCGGCGGCCGCGAACTCGCCCGCGAACGGGGTCCCGTCGCCGCCGTACCGCCTGGACCG
>NZ_DASSCL010000054.1:0-6627 GCF_035697785.1 Nocardioides sp. | reverse complement strand
CCCGACCGGACGGCCACCTCGACGATCGCGTCCGGGTCGAGGTAGGCGCGCACCGGGTGGCCGCGCTCACCGATCTCGTAGGACTCGTCGGCCTTCATCCGGTGCTCGGACCAGCGGTCCTCGTGCGGGAAGACTGCGACGGTCCTGGCGCCGAGCTCGGTCGCGGCGCGACAGGCCCGGATGGCGATCTCACCGCGGTTGGCGACCAGGATCTTGGAGAACATGCGTCGAGGCTAGTGCGGGGACCGGGTGGGCGGACCGTGGCGCACGAGGCGTGGATGGGGGCGGTTCGGGTCTACCCTCAAGTAACGTGTAGGTGTGACCACGCAGACGCACGACCCCGCGGACTTCCTGCCGCGGCGGCGGCCGTCGCAGGAGCGCAGCCGGCGTCGCTTCGACGACATCCTGCGCGCGGCCCGTGCGCTCCTGGTCGAGGTGGGCTTCGAGGCGTTCACCTCCGAGCAGGTCGCGCTCCGCGCTGGCGTGCCGATCGGCTCGCTCTACCAGTTCTTCGGCAACAAGTACGCCATCATCTGCGAGCTCGACCGGCTCGACACCGTCAACGTGCAGGACGAGCTGGCCAAGTTCGCCGCCGAGATCCCCTCGCTCGACTGGGCGCAGCTGCTCGAGAAGCTGCTCGACCACCTGGCCGCGCTGTGGCGCACCGACCCGTCACGCCGTGCCGTGTGGCTGGCCATGCAGGCCACGCCGCCGACGCGGGCGATCGCCGCCGAGCACGAGCGGGCGCTCGCGGCGGACGTGACCCGACTGCTGGCGCCGCTGACTCCCGGCTCGAACATCGAGCACCGGCACACCATCGCCGAGGTGCTCATCCACGTGACCTACTCGATGCTCAACTTCTCGATCCGCGACGGCCAGTCCCACCCCGACGCCGTCGTACAGCTCAAGACGCTGGTGACCGGCTACCTGATGGCCGCCGAGGCCGAGGCGGCGAAGAAGCGCACGCCCTCCTGAGGGTGGCGGGCTGACGTCCGTGCGTCCTCGGCGACGACCCACCGCCGGGTCACCGGCCGCAGAAGCGGCGGACAACGGCCCTCGATCGGCCGCACCTCACACCGCCTGAGCTCTGCACGAACTCGCGAGTAACCCACGATCCGTGACACTGTAGGCAGTAACGCGAGATCAGCCTCGCGTTTGCAGCGTCAAACTTGAAGGGTTCCTCGTGTCATTTCGTCGTCTAGCGATCGTCAACCGTGGTGAGTCGGCCATGCGGCTGCTCCACGCCGTTCGCGAGCTCAATGCGGCCGCGGATGATGCCGGTATCCAGACCGTGGCGCTGCACACCACGGGCGAGTCCAACGCGATGTTCGTGCGCGAGGCCGACCTCGCCTACGACCTCGGACCCGCGGCCAACCGGCCGTACGTCGACCTGGCCGTCCTCGAGCAGGCGCTGCTCGACACCGGTGCGGACGCCGTCTGGCCCGGTTGGGGCTTCGTCGCCGAGGACCCGAACTTCGTCGACCTGTGCGACAAGCACGGCATCACCTTCGTCGGGCCGAGCGCGGAGGCGATGCGGCAGCTCGGCGACAAGATCGGCTCGAAGCTGCTGGCCGAGCAGGTCGGCGTACCCGTCGCGCCCTGGAGCCGGGGCGCCGTCGACACGCTCGACGACGCACTGACCGCGGCCGAGCAGATCGGCTATCCGCTGATGCTCAAGGCGAGCGCTGGTGGCGGCGGTCGCGGGATCCGGATGGTCGCGTCCGCCCAGGATCTCGAGGACGCCTTCCAGCGCACCAGCGACGAGGCGCTGAGGTCCTTCGGTGACGGCACGGTCTTCCTGGAGCGCCTGGTCACCGGCGCCCGCCACGTCGAGGTGCAGCTGATCGCCGACAGCCACGGCACCGCCTGGGCACTCGGCGTCCGCGACTGCTCGATCCAGCGGCGCAACCAGAAGGTCATCGAGGAGTCGTCCTCGCCGCTGCTCAGCGAGGAGCAGGTCGAGGAGCTCAAGACCTCGGCCGAGCGGCTCGCCTTGGCGGTGGGATATGTCGGAGCCGGCACGGTCGAGTTCCTCTACCACCCCGGCGAGCGGACCTTCGCCTTCCTCGAGGTCAACACCCGGCTGCAGGTCGAGCACTCGATCACCGAGGCCACCACCGGCTTCGACCTCGTCAAGGCCCAGCTCCACGTCGCACAGGGCGCACGCCTCGAAGGGGACCGGCCGACCGAGACCGGCCATGCGATCGAGGCGCGCCTCAACGCCGAGGACCCCGACCGAGACTTCGCCCCCTCTCCCGGCCGCATCGAGCACCTCGACCTGCCGGCCGGCGCAGGCGTCCGCGTCGACACAGGTGTCGCCGAGGGCGACACGATCCCGCCCGACTTCGACTCCATGATCGCCAAGATCATCGCCCACGGACGCACCCGCGAGGAGGCGCTCGCGCGGCTGCGCCGTGCGATGAGCTCGACCACCGTGGTGATCGAGGGCGGCGCCTGCAACAAGAGCTTCGTGCTCGACCTGCTGGGCCAGCCCGAGGTCGTGAGCGGTGCCGGCGGATGGGCCGACACCGGCTGGATCGACCGGGTGCGGGCCGAGGGCCGGCTGGTCTCCCACGAGCATGCCGGGATCGCGCTGGTGGCGGCCGCCATCGAGGCCTACCTCGACCGGGTCGGCACCGAGACCGCGCGGCTCCTCGAGACCGCGCGCGGGGGCCGCCCCTCTGCCTCGCACGAGGCGGGTCAGCCGATCGAGCTCAGGCTGCGCGGAGTGTCCTACCAGCTGTCGACGGTCAACACCGGCCCTGACCACTTCCGGGTCAGCGTCTCGTCGGGCTCCGAGACCCGGACGGTCGAGGTGCATCGGGAGCACGTCGACGACGTACGCCGGCGCCTGGTCGTCGGTGGCCGGCGGCACGCCGTCGTCACCGCCACGCACGGACCCACGACGTTCGTCGAGGTCGACGGCGTCGCCCACCGGGTGAGCCGCGACGAGGGCGGCGTGGTCCGCTCGGTCGCGCCGGCGCTGGTCGTGGCCACCCCCGTCGCCGTGGGCGACGAGGTCGAGGCCGGCTCGGGAGTCGTCGTGCTCGAGTCGATGAAGATGGAGACGGTGCTGCGCGCACCGTACCCCGCCCGCGTCAAGGAGCTGCTCGTCAGCACCGGCAGCCAGGTCGACACCGGCACCGCACTGGTCAGGCTCGAGCGCCTCGGAGGCGCGGTCGAGGAGGAGGTCGCCCCGGAGCAGGGGGTGGACCTGCCCATCGGCGATGCCCTCGAACCGTCGGCGCGACGGGCCCGAGCGCTGTCCGCACTGAGCGCCGTGGTGCTCGGCTACGACGTACCGCCCGAGGACCAGGACGCCGCACTCTCGGAGTACCTCGCCGTACGCGACGCCGCCGACCCCGAGACGGTGATCGCCGACGAGGTGTCGCTGCTGGAGACCTTCGCCGACCTCGCCGAGCTGAGCCGCAACCGTCCTGTGGACGAGGACCGGGAGACCGCGCTGCGGGTGCACAGCTCGCGCGAGCACTTCCACACCTTCCTGCAGACTCTCGACGCGGACCGCGGCGGGCTGCCGGAGCAGTTCCGGGAGCGGCTGACCCGGGTGCTGCGGCACTACGGGGTCGACACGCTGGACCGCACGCCCGAGCTGGAGGCCGCGGTCTTCCGGATCTTCCTGGCGCAGCAGCGGACCACTCCCGAGGTCGCGCTCGTGTCCGCCCTGCTCGGCTCCTGGAGCAGGGGGGCGCCGCCGGTCGGGCCGCTCGCAGCGCACGCCCGTGCGGTACTGGAGCGGCTGGGGCGGGTGCCGCAGAAGCGCTACCCGGCGGTCGGCGACCTCGCCCGCAGCGTCCGCTTCCGATGGTTCGACCAGCCGGCGGTGGACGCGGAGCGCAAGGACGTCCTGCTCGGCGTGCGTGACGAGCTCACCGCGCTCGCAGATCTCCCGACCGGTGGCGATCGGACCGAACGCATCGAGGCCCTCGCAGCCATCCCCGAGCAGATCGTCGGCTTCCTGGCCGAGCGGCTGGAGCGGGGCATCCCTGCGCGGGAGCCGATGCTGGAGATCCTCGCGCGGCGCCACTACCGCGAGCATGACCTGCACGACCTGCACACCTTCGACACCGACGCTCGGCCCGCCGTGGTCGCGAGCTACACCCTCGACGAGCGGCCGACCCGCCTGGTCTCGTCGATCGGCACGGTGGCGGAGCTGGTCGACGGTTCCGACCTCGTCACCTCGGTGAGGTCGCACGTCGAGGCACGCGACGCCCGTGAGGAGGCCGTCCTCGACCTCTACCTGCACTGGTCCGACGCGCCCTTCTCCTCGGACGAGGCGAGCGAGACCCTGCGCTCGCTGTTGTCCGAGCTGCCGCTGGCACGCGATGTACGGCGGATCTGTGTCGCCGTCTGCTCCGACACCGACCGGCCGGTCGGCTACTTCGTCTTCCGGCCCGGGCCGGACGGGTCCCTCGTCGAGGACGACCTCATCCGCGGGGTGCACCCGATGGTCGGACGTCGCCTCGACCTGTGGCGGCTGCGCAACTTCCACGTGACCCGCGTGGAGGCACCCGAGGACGTGCTCCTCTACGAGTGCGTCGCCCCCGAGAACCCGTCCGACCGACGTCTGGTCGCCCTGGCGCAGGTGCGGCAGATGTCCGTCGTACGTGACGAGGACGGGACGATCAGCGCGTTGCCGCACGCCGAGCGCGCGGTGGAGAAGTGCCTCGAGGCGATTCGGCGCGAGCGCGTGGCTCGTGGGTCGGACGGCGCGAAGCTCGACCTGAACCACGTCTGGGTCACCGTCTGGCCGGTGGTCGACCTCGACCTCGACGCCCTGGGCACGCTGGGCACGAAGATCAGCCCGCTGACCGACGGCGCCGGTGTCGAGGAGGTCGTCGCGCAGGGCCGCGTGGCCAACCCCGGCGGGGAGCCGCTCCCGATGGCGGTGCGCTTCTGTGCCCAACCCGGCTCCGGCGTCACGCACACCGTCGAGGAGCCGCCGACCGAGCTGCTCAAGCCGCTCGACGACTACGCCTCCAAGGTGGTGCGGTCGCGCCGGCGGGGGCTGGTCTACCCCTACGAGCTCAGTGGCGTCCTTGCGGGTCGCGGTGGCACGGTCGTGGAGCACGACCTCGATCCCTCCGGTGTGCTCGTCCCGGTCGACCGGCCGTTCGGGCTCAACAAGGCCGGCATCATCACCGCGGTGGTGACCACGCCGACACCGCTGCATCCCGAGGGCGTGACGCGCGTCGTGCTCTGCGGCGACCCGACGAAGTCGTTGGGCTCCGTCGCCGAGCAGGAGTGTCTGCGCGTCATCGCCGCGCTCGACCTGGCCGAGCGGATGCAGGTGCCCGTCGAGTGGTTCGCCGTCTCCGCGGGCGCGAGGATCTCGATGGACTCCGGCACCGAGAACATGGACTGGGTGGCCAGGGCGCTGCGCCGGATCGTCGAGTTCACCCAGGCCGGCGGCGAGATCAACGTCGTGGTCGCGGGGATCAACGTAGGTGCGCAGCCGTACTGGAACGCCGAGGCGACGATGCTGATGCACACCAAGGGCATCCTGGTGATGACCCCGGAGAGCGCGATGGTACTCACCGGCAAGCAGTCGCTCGACTTCTCCGGAGGCGTCTCGGCCGAGGACAACTACGGCATCGGCGGCTACGACCGGGTGATGGGCCCCAACGGGCAGGCGCAGTACTGGGCGCCCGACCTGGCCGGAGCCATCGGCGTGCTGATGGCGCACTACGAGCACACCTACGTCGTGCCGGGGGAGGTGGGTCCGCGCAAGGTGGCGTCCGCCGACCCCGCCGACCGGGACATCTCCTCCTTCCCGCACTCCGTCGAGGGCAGCGACTTCACGACCGTGGGGGAGATCTTCTCCGCGGAGTCCAACCCGGACCGCAAGAAGGCGTTCGACATCCGCACGGTGATGCGTGCCGTCGCCGACCAGGATCACGCGGTGCTCGAGCGCTGGGCCGGGATGGCCGAGGCCGACACGGCGGTCGTCCAGGACGCCCACGTCGGCGGTCACCCGGTGTGCCTGCTGGGCATCGAGTCGAGGTCGGTACGCCGGAGCGGCTTCCCGCCCACCGACGGCCCGGAGTCCTACACCGCCGGCACGCTGTTCCCGAAGTCGTCGAAGAAGGCGGCGCGGGCGATCAACGCGGCCAGCGGCAACCGGCCCCTCGTCGTACTGGCCAACCTGTCGGGATTCGACGGCTCGCCGGAGTCGATGCGCAACCTGCAGCTGGAGTACGGCGCCGAGATCGGCCGCGCCATCGTCAACTTCCGCGGCTCGATCGTCTTCTGCGTCATCTCCCGCTACCACGGCGGGGCGTTCGTGGTCTTCTCCAAGGCGTTGAACCCGAACATGACGGTGCTCGCGGTCGAGGGCTCCTACGCCTCGGTCATCGGTGGCGCCCCGGCAGCCGCGGTGGTGTTCACCGGCGAGGTCGACAAGCGCACGGCTGCGTCGCCGGCGATGAAGGCTCTGGACGAACAGATCGCGTCGTCCAGCAACGGCGAGCGGATCCGCCTCCGCGCCGAGCAGGCCGCCCTGCGTACCTCGATCCGCGCCGAGAAGATCAGCGAGGTCGCGGCAGAGTTCGACGGCATCCACGACATCCACCGGGCGGTGGAGGTCGGCTCGGTCGACGCGGTGATCCC
>NZ_DASSCL010000053.1:0-38831 GCF_035697785.1 Nocardioides sp. | reverse complement strand
TGCGGGTCGTCGCGGTCAGCTTCTCGGTGACGGGGTGGGCCCGCTGGGTCATCTTCTCGACGTTCTTGAGGGCGTTGACACCGCCCACGACGAACATCGAGGCGAGCATCGGACGGGCGACGAGTCGGACCAGAGTCATGGAGTCATTCATACCCGATCGACCCGCGGTCACGCTCGCGCGTGGTCATTCGACCGTGACGGACCTGGTGTTGTTCTTCTTTGCCGTCTCGGCCTCCCCGGCGTCCGGTGCATCGACCGTGATGCTGACCGTCCGAGATGGTTGGCCGGCGGGGTGGAAGAGAATCATGTCGACGAAGAAGGCGCCGTCGCCGTCGGCGGAAACGTTCGTGCACACAACCGTCGTCGACGACGAGACGACGCAGTCGACGAGGCCCTCTCCGCTGGCTCCGTCGGCATCGTCGATGAAACGGACCTGCTCGGGTCCAGTGCCCTCGCCTGCCAGGGTGAAGACAACCCGATCGACGGCACCCGGAACGCCGGTAACTTCCGCGCGAACCGTGTTGCGAGAGCCCTGCTGCCGAGTCACGTCCAACGCCGCGAGCACGACGTCCACAGCGGGCGGGACCGCTTGCAGCGTGGTGGTGCCGGAGTTGTTCTCGCGGTTCCCGTCCTCGAGACCGGCCAAGGGATCGATGGCGATGCTGATCGTCGTCGCAGTGCGGTCGTCGATCGCGTCGACGAGGAACACGACGTCGGTCCCCACGGGCTTCTCACACGTCAGCACATCGCCCGGCGGCAGCGTGGCCGGGCACCCAGGAGTCGACGATCCGATGAACCGTCCCTCACCGGAGAGGCGGAAGGTGAACGGTCCCGTGTAGTCCGTCGGCACGCCTGTGACTGTGCTGGACACCCGGTAGGTGCCCTTGTCGTCGGCCGTCGCCTCCGCAGCAACGACGAGGCCCACGTCCGCGGTCGGCTCCGGCCGCGCCGCCCCGAGCAGGGTCACGTCAGAGGTGTTGTTCGTCGCGTCCGGATCTTCGAAGCCGATCGCGGGGGCCAGGCGAATGGTGACGGGCGTGTCCGCGAAGGGGTCGCCCGGGCGGAGCAAGAACTCTGGCTGGGCGGTCGCCGCACAAATGATCTGGGAGGGCAGCACGACCGTGCAGGCGGAGGTGCTCCCGCTGAACGCGGCGGCCCCCGACGTGATTGTGAACTGCAGACTCTCCGACGTGTCGGGGACGCCGGACACGTTGGCCAGCACGCGATAGGCGCCGTCGGCTCCGGCACTGGCGGGGTTCGGCGAGAGGCCGGTGAGCTCGACGTCGGCCGTGGGCGTCGGGGGGTCCACGGGCGGGTCGACGGGCGGGTCCACAGGCGGATCCACAGGCGGATCCGCAGGCGGGTTCGGCGTCGACGGCGTGCTCGGCAGCGACCCGGGCGGGGTGGTTCCAGGCGGTGTCGAGCCGGGCGGCGTACCGGGGGTGCCGGGCTCCGCGGGCGGTGTCGCCTTGTTGGGCTTGTACTGGAACGAGCTTGCGTTGGACTCCGGGTCGGACGGGTCGGTGTACCCCTTGGGCACGGACACGACGAGCCGCACCTCGCTGTCGGGCTGGTCGGCCGGGATCCGCAGCCGGATCGACCCGGTGAACGCGCGGGGCGCGAGCGCCATCCCGCGCTGCATCGCGAAGCCGCCGCGGGCCAGCGCGCCGGTCGAGCAGTCGGCCGTGGTGGCGGAGGTGAGCGTGCAGGCCGAGCCGTTCTCACGGAACTCGATGCCGCGCGGGTCGGAGATCAGCTCCAGGCCGATGGTCGGCGGCAGCGGGTCGCCCGAGACCGTGAACGACACGGCGTCCCCGTCGAACGAGACGGGGGAGGAGAAGCCGACGTCGGATGTGACCGAGCCGGCTGACTCAGGCCCCTGCGCCCCGTCGCCCGGTCCGTCGCCCGGCGCGTCCGAGGCACCTGGTGCCGCGGGATCGGCCGCCGATGGGCCCGGCACGGTCGCAATGGCGGGCTCTGCCGTGGAGTCGTCGTCGGGTGTCTCGTCGGTCGTGGCCTCGTCCTCGGGCTCGGAATCGGCTTCGGCCGACTTCTTGCCCTGGGGCTTTGCGGTCGGCGTGGCGGCCGCGGCCGCGGGCGGTGTCGGGACGGCGGACGAGGCGTTCGCGGCGGGGTCCCTGATGGCCGCGACCTGCTCGCCGCCGTTCGGCAGCAGGAGTACGCCGGCCGTGGCGACCGCCGCCACACCGGCCGCCACGCCCGCGGCGGTCGCCGCACCGGCGTTGGCGCTGACGACGTCGCGGACCCGGCCGAACAGGGCGGTCAGCCCGAACCCGCCGGCGGCCGCGCCGGTCGAGGCGAGGTAGCCCGTCGCGGCGCCACCGAGCAGCAGCGGCGCGATGATGCCGGCGAGGTTAGAGTTCACCTCGGTCAGCTCGAGGTACATCGCCGTGCAGCGCCGGCACTCGTCGAGGTGCGAGCGCACCTTCGTGGCATCGCGGTTGGAGAGGCCCTTGCGGACGTAGGCGCCGAGGTGCTCGTTGACCCACCGGCAGTCGGTCTCGGAGGTGTCGTTGAGGTGCATCGTCAGGAACGCCTGACGGAGTCCCTCACGGGCGCGGTAGGCGAGCGCGGACACCGAGTTGGGGCTCATCCCGAGCAGCGGCGCGATGTCGGCAGGCTTCTGTCCCTCGACCTCGAGGTGCCAGAGCACGAGCTGCCAGCGCTCGGGGAGGGTGGCGAACGCCTTGGCCGCGGCGCCGCTCTCGAAGGCGGCGACGGCGGTGTCCTGGAACGGGATGCCGCCGTCGAACTCCGACATGTCCTCGGACGGCTGCACCTTGGCGTTGGCGCGGATCTTGTCGACGTGCAGGCGGCGTACCGCGGTGAGCAGGTACGCCCGGAACGCCACGTCCGGGCCGCCGCCGCCCTGCAGGACGGTGAGCACCTTGGCGAATGCCTCGGAGACCAAGTCGTCGGAGTCCGGACCGCGGACGAGCTGGCGGGCGAGCCGGTTGGCGGCGTCCTTGTGCCGGGCGAACAGCTCGCCGTAGGCAGCGACGTCTCCCCCGCGGACGCTCGAGATCAGCTCGGCGTCGCTGGGCGTGGTGATGTCGCTCAGCAGCTCGGTCATGGTTCCTTCTTCGAAGAGACGTCGTGAGGACACGGCGATGACGCGAGAACGGCGACTCTTCCGCAGTCACGGTAGCCCGGCCGGAGCGCTCAGGGAGCGATTCCGAGGATTCCCCGCGGGCCATTCGGAACGGAACGGACACGAATTTTTTCCAGAGTTCCGCGTCATGACCCCGAGCGAGCGCCGTTCCACCCCTGAGGGAACCGATCGGACGCGCGCTCTCGAGGGGCGCACGGCGGCACCGGAGGGAGGTGAACGTTCGCATGGCCATGTTCACGTTCACTCGCCGCCGGTCCGATCCGGACCCGGACACCAGGGCGGGCGGATTGTCGCTCGACGTACGGGAGTCTCTCCCGCTGCGCTTCGAGGCGGTCGGGGAGGCCCTGGTGTCCGACGGGGACGTGAGTGCGGCCTGCCATGTGGTGGGACGCGACGTGGCCCGTGACGGTGCCGCCCTGGGAGAGGCACTGTCCGGGCTGCGCACGACGTTCGCGCTCGTGCACGGCATTGACCCGCCGTTCGATGCCACGCAGGCACTGTCCGTCGCGTGGAGCGAGGCGACCCTGGAGTACCTGCACGACCTGTCCTGCGAGGACCCGCTGACCGGGCTGACCAGCCTCGCGCACGTGCGCACCCGGCTGGCCGAGGTCTACCGCGACGCCGAGCTCACCGACATGCCGGTCCGGACCAGTCACGCCCTGGTCGTGGTGGAGGTCCGGATCCAGGGCCGGGCCCTGCTCGAGGAGCACCAGTTCACCCGCGCGCTGCGCATGGTCCAGGTCGCCGAGGCGCTACGCGCGGTGTTCTCCGGCGGCGAGACCATCGGCCGGCTGGGGCTGCATCGCGCGGTCGGCGTGGTCCGGCGCGCGCCCGACCTGGGCACGTCGGTGACGCTGCTGCGGGAGTTCATCAGCGACCTGGACCTCGGCGACGCCGACTTGCGCGTCTGGATCGAGGGCCTGCCCGGTACGCCGGAGTCGGCGACCCGGCTGCTCGACGACCTCGCCCGCGGCTGACGCGAAACCTCCCGATCAGCGCAGTCGGCGCAGCACCTCGTCGAGGTCATCGACAGCCCGCGCCTCCTCGGGCGTGAGGGCGGCGAGCGGTGTCGTGGAGAGCCGCCGGTAGACCGCGGCCATCCCCTCGAACAGCTCGCCCGATGCCCCGGCCGAGCGCTGCGTGGTCGCGATCGCCTCCATCTCCGCGACGAACCGGGCGCTCTTGCTCGTCGCGGTCGCCACCAGCCGGGCGGCCCGGTCCGCCGTGTCGGGAAAGGCCTCCCGCAGGTCGGCCAGCACGACCTCCAGCACGCCGAGCTCGTGGGCGGTCTGCAGCGCCTGCGCCCACAGGGCGGTGGTGCCCTTGTAGACCGACGCCGTGCACATCTTGACCCCCGAGGCGACACCGACCCGGTCACCCACGACGGTGGCGCGGATGCCGTCGGCGGGCAGCCCGGCCAGCGCGGCGGCGCGAGGGCCCGACAGGTACAGCAGCGTGTCTCCACCCGGCACCGGTGGGCCGCCGCTGATCGAGCCGTCGACGAGCTCGATGCCGGCGGCGCCCGCGCGCGCGGCGTACTCCTCGACGGTGGCGGGCGCCACCGCGTTGAGTTCGGCGACCAAGGGCCGCACCCCCACCGACGCCGCGCTCGCGAGCACCGCGGACAACGCGTCGCCGGCCGCGTCGGGCGGGCAGACGGTGACCACGACGTCGCTGCGGCCCACCACCGCGTCGAGGCCGTCCAGCAGGGTCAGCCCGTCCGCCAGCCGACGGGTCCGTTCGCTGCGTCCGGCGACGGTTGCCACCACCGTGGCTCCACCGGCCTGCCAGGCCCGACCCAGCGCGGAGCCCATCGCTCCGGGCGACACGATTCCGATCGTCGTCATGGCCGGCATTGAACCACCGGACCCCGCGGACCCCCCACCGATACGACGCGACGTACCTGCTGTTCCACCACCCCTGCAGCAACAAATCCGTCGCGTCGTATCCGGGAAGCGGGGCGGGGGCGACCCCGCTAGCCTGACCGCATGTGCGGTAGGTACGCGTCGAGCCGGCGGCCCGAGGACCTCGTCGAGGAGTTCGAGATCGACAAGGTCGAGGTCAAGGAGACCCTGGCGCCCGACTTCAACGTGGCACCCACCAAACCCGTCTACACCGTCGTCCAGCGCCCGCCGGGCAAGGGCGGCGCTGACGAGGGCGGGGACGACGCGGCGCCCGAGCGCCAGCTGCGCGTGACCAGCTGGGGGCTGGTGCCGTTCTGGGCCAAGGACCCGGCCATCGGCAACAAGATGATCAACGCGCGCATGGAGACCGTGCACGAGAAGCCCGCCTTCCGCCGCGCCTTCGCCACCCGCCGCTGCCTGCTGCCCGCCGACGGTTACTACGAGTGGTACCCGACCGAGCAGAAGACGAAGGCCGGGAAGCCGTTGAAGCAGCCGTTCTTCATCCACCCCGCCGACGACAGCGTGCTGGCGATGGCCGGGCTCTACGAGATCTGGCGCGACCCGACCCGCGACGAGGACGACCCGGCCCGGTTCAAGTGGACCTGCACCGTCCTGACCACCAGCGCCGAGGACGCGGTCGGGCACATCCACGACCGGATGCCGCTGCTGGTGGAGCCGGAGCGGTACGACGCGTGGCTCGACCCGACCCTCTCCGAGCCCGACGAGCTGCGCAAGCTGCTGGTGCCCGCCGCGCCGGGCCGGCTCGAGGCCTACCCGGTGTCCACCCAGGTCAACAGCGTCCGCAACAACGGGCCGGAGCTGCTCGACCCACTCCCCGCCGAGCCCGAGGGGCCGGCGTGAGCACCCAGGTCTCCTCCGTCGAGACACCGCACGGCGAGGCCCGGCTGCACCGCGACCGCTCCCACCACCCGATCGCGACCCTGCTCCTCGGCCACGGCGCCGGTGGCGGCGTCGACTCCGCGGACCTGGCCGCGCTGGCCGCCGAGCTGCCGCGGCAGGGGATCTCGGTGGTGCGGGTGGAGCAGCCGTGGAGGGTGGCCGGCAAGAAGGTCGCCGCGCGTCCCGAGGTGCTCGACCGCTGCTTCGTGGCGGCCGCCGGGGCGCTGCGGGCGCGCACGCCGCTCGTCGTGGGTGGTCGCAGCGCCGGGGCCCGTTCCGCGGCCCGGACCGCGCACGAGCTCGGCGCCACGGCGTACCTCGCCCTCGCGTTCCCGCTGCACCCGCCCGGCCGGCCCGAGAAGTCGCGCCTCGCGGAGCTCGAGGGCGTCGACGTACCGGCCCTGGTGGTGCAGGGGGAGCGCGACACCTTCGGGACGCCCGAGGAGTTCCCCGAGCGGTTCGACATGACGGTGGTGCCGGGTGGTGACCACGGGTTCAAGGTGCCGAAGTCGGGGCCGGTCAGCCAGGAGGAGGCGCTGGCCATCGTCGTCGAGGCGACGCTCGAGTGGGTCGTGCGCGAGGTGGTCGGGAATCGAACCGCCGGGTGAGGTGTTCAGGCTCCTGATCGACGCATCGAGAAGGAGGTTGTGTGTCCGGCACCTTGACCTGCGACAGAGGGGACCAACGCTGTGAGGAACCTCGCGGCCAAGGCTCCTACCCGGTGCTCCCGGTAGGCTGGGTGGCGATGACGGACCACAACAGCCCGGCCGAGGCGGATCTGCCCGACGTGGCGACCGAGACCCAGGCCGACCGCTCGGCACGCTTCGAGCGCGACGCGATGCCCTTCCTCGACCAGCTCTACTCCGCCGCGATGCGGATGACCCGCAACCCGCAGGACGCCGAGGACCTAGTGCAGGAGACGTTCGCCAAGGCGTACGCCGCCTTCCACCAGTTCCGTCCCGGCACCAACCTGAAGGCGTGGCTCTACCGGATCCTCACCAACACCTTCATCAACAACTACCGCAAGAAGCAGCGCCAGCCCCAGCAGTCGATGAGCGAGGACGTCGAGGACTGGCAGCTCGCGCGTGCCGAGTCGCACACCTCCTCCGGCCTGAAGTCCGCCGAGATGGAGGCGCTCGAGCACCTCCCCGACAGCGCCGTCAAGGACGCGCTGGCGAAGCTCCCCGAGGACTTCCGCCTGGCGGTCTACCTCGCCGACGTCGAGGGTTTCCCGTACAAGGAGATCGCGGAGATCATGGACACTCCGATCGGCACCGTCATGTCCCGGCTGCACCGGGGCCGCCGGCAGCTGCGTGAGCTGCTCTCGGACTACGCCCGCAACCGCGGCCTCAGCGCCGCGTCCGCCGGCACCCGTGACGGGGGTGCGTCGTGAGCCCGAGCAGCACCGGCGGGCCCTGCGGGGACCCCCACGACAGGGACTGTGCCGAGGTCCTCGACCGGGTCTTCTACTTCATCGACAACGAGCTGGCCGACGCCGACCAGTCGGAGATCCAGCACCACCTCGACGAGTGCGGCCCGTGCCTTCAGAAGTACGACCTCGAGCGCACCGTCAAGGCGCTCGTGGCCAGGTCCTGCTCCGAGCACGCGCCCGAGACGCTTCGCGAGAAGGTGCTGCTGCGGATCCGCACCGTGCAGGTGGAGATCCACGAGACGACCGAGTAGACGCCCGCCCGCTTCATGACGAAGACCCCGTGCCTCGAAGGGCAACGGGGTCTTCTGCTGTGCGCGTGAGCGCGCAAGAACGCCGGATCAGGCGTTGGGGCGCTTACCGTGGTTGGCGCCCTTCTTCTTGCGGGCGCGGCGCTTGCGGCCGGTCTTACCCATGGTGTCCTCCTCAACCCTGAGACAGTCAGCAGCCCCGACCGTGACGGTCAGGGCTGAGGCCCATTGTCGCATCCGAGCTCGTGCCCGCGAAATCCGGGCGGCAGGATGGCGGCATGACGATCGAGGTCGGACGCACCGCCACGTTGGAGTTCACCGTCTCCCAGGACGACACCGCCGCCGCGCTGGGCTCGGGGGACCTCCCGGTGCTCGGCACGCCGCGACTGCTCGCCTGGGCCGAGGCGGCGACCTGTGCGGCGATCGCGGCCGACCTCGACGCTGCCTCGTCGAGCGTGGGTACGCGCATTCAGCTCGACCACGTCGCCGCGAGCCCGGTGGGCGCGGCCGTGTCGGTCACGGCAACCACGTCGTACGCCGACGGGCGCCTGGTCCGCTTCGAGGTCGTCGCCGAGCACGAGGTGGACGGTGCGCCCAAGGTGGTCGGCCACGGCGAGGTCACCCGGGTCGTCGTCGACCGCGAGAGGTTCATCGGCCGGCTGTAACAACGATTCGTCTGCGATCCGCCCGCGTGAATCACCCCATAGACCGCAGACGAATCGTTGTTTACAGGTCGAGGCGGAACGCGAGCAGGTCGACGCCGGGCATGGGGGACCAGTCGAGGTCGGGAGTACGCCGGAAGCCGAGGCGGGCGTAGATGCGCTGGGCCGCCCGCTGCTCGGGCAGGCTGGAGAGTACGACGGCGGTGTAGCCGAGCTCGCGGGACCGCTCGAGGCAGGTGCCCACCAGGGCGTCGGCCACCCCGCGGCGTCGCGCGCCGGGGGCCACCCCCAGCATCCGGAACTCGCCCTCGCCGGGTCGCGCGATCTCGCGCCACGGCGACCCGTCGGGGCAGAACGTGACGGTGCCCGCGATCCGGCCCGGCAGGTCCTCGAGGGTGGCGACGTAGACCTCCGCCTCGCGGGCCCGGGCCGCGGCGTCGCGCAGCCGCGGGACGTAGGGGTCGTCGGGGACGAGGTACCCGTCCACCTCGTACGCGGCGACCGTGATGTCCCCGACCTCGCCGAGCTCGTCGCCGTGGGCGGGCCGGACCAGGACCGTCATACCCCGAAGGTGTTGCGCGGGTACGCCGCGTCGACGTCGGTGATCACGTTGACCAGGTAGGGCTTGCCGGAGTCGAACGCCCGGTCCAGCGCGGCGCCGATCTGCTTGGGGTCGGTGACGGTCTCGCCGCCGCCCCCGAGCGCCTTCACCACGTCGTCGTAGCGGGTCTGCGGCGCGAGGTCGGCGGCGACGTCGTACCCGTAGAGCATCTGCATCGGCTGCTTCTCCAGCCCCCAGGCGGAGTTGTTGCCGCACACCATCACGACCGGCAGGTCGTGGCGGACCAGGCTGTCGACGTCCATGAGCGACATCCCGGCGGCCCCGTCGCCGAGCAGCAGCACCACCTGCGCGGACGGGCGGGCGATCCGGGCCGCGATGGCGGAGCCGAGCCCGGCGCCGAGGCAGCCGTACGGGCCTGGGTCCAGCCAGCCGCCGGGCCGCTGCGGCTCGACGTACTTGCCGGCGAACGAGACGAAGTCGCCGCCGTCGCCGATGACGACGGAGTCCTCCGCCAGCCGCGGCACCAGCTCGCCGTAGATCCGGGCCGGGTGGATCGGGTCGGCCTCCGCCGACAGCAGGGCCGCGTCGCGCTCGACGGCGGCGCGGACGCCGGCCTGCAGCTCCTCGACCCAGGCAGCCCAGTCGGGCTTGCGCAGCTGCTGCTCGACGCCGGACCGGATGCCGTCGAGGGCGAGCGTGAGGTCGCCGGCCGCCGAGGCCGCCAGGTCGGCGTGCCGCGAGACCTGCGCGGGGGAGTCGGCGACGTGCACGACCTTCGCCGCCGGTGCGCCCTCCTTGCCGCCGAACACGCCGTAGCCGAGCCGGAAGTCGAGCGGCGTGCCGACGACGACCACCAGGTCGCTGGTGCCCAGCGCCGCGCCACGAGCCTTGGTCACCAGCAGCGGGTGGCCGCCGGGTACGACGCCGCGGCCCATCCCGTTGGTGACCGCGGGCAGCCCCAGGGTCTCGACCAGCCGGAGGGCGGCCTCCTCCGCGCCGTCGGCCCACACGTCGGTGCCCAGCACGAGCACCGGCCGGCGGGCCTCGGCCAGCAGGGCGCCGATCTCGGTCAGGGCCTCGGGGTCGGGCTGGACCGGGGTCCGCCGGAGAGCTGCACCCGCGCTGCCAGCATCGGACAAGGGATGAATGGCTGACTTGTTGAACAGTTCATCCATCGGGACGTCGAGGAACGTCGGACCGCGGTGCGGCGCGGCCGCGACCCGGAACGCCTCGTCGACCGACTCCGGGATCGCGGCGACGGTCTGCACGGTCCGGGCGAGCTTGGTCACCGGTGCCAGCAGCGGCGGGTGGTCGAGCTCCTGCAGGCTGCCCATGCCCCACCGGTTCGCCGGCGCCCGGCCGCCGACCACGACGAGCGGGGAGCCGCTGAACTGCGCCTGCGTGATCGCGCTGACCCCGTTGGTGACGCCGGGCCCGGCCGTGAGTACGGCGAGGCCGGGGACCCGTGTCAGCTTGCCGACCGCCTCGGCGGCGAAGACGGCGGTCTGCTCGTGCCGGACGTCGAGGATCCGCATCGGCGGGTCGGCATGGACCGCCCCGTCGTACATCGGGAAGACGTGCGCACCGGAGAGGGTGAACATCGTGTCGACGCCGTGGGCGGCGGCGACGGCCACGGCGTGCTCACCGCCGTGCGCCTCGGCGGGTGCCACCGGCCCGTCCTCGACCGAGTCGTCGGCGGGGCTGGTGGGGACCTGGGTGACGTCGCTCATGCGGGCAGGCTACCCGTTGGTAGCCTGCCCGCAGTCGCGAGGTTCCCCGGTCCTACCTGGTCGGGGTGTCGGTCGACAGGTCGTCGACGTCGATCTCCTCGACACCCTCGTCGCCGGCGTCGGCCTTGTAGTCCGACGCGGTCGTGTGGTCGGTCCCCGCGGACACCTTGAGCGCGTTGAACACCATCGTCAGCACGATCGCCACGACCAGGTTCAGCACGAACGCGGTCAGCGCGATGTAGCCCTTGGTGTCCGTGAGCGGGATCGTCGCCAGCGGGCTGCCGAAGTGGCTGCCCGGGTCACCGACGACCGGCTGCAGGTAGGCCGTCCAGGTGCCGTAGACCATGCCGACCGCCCAGCCCGTGAGCAGGGCCCAGCGGTGCATCCACCGCGTGTAGAGGCCGATCACGATCGCCGGGAAGGTCTGCAGGATCCAGACCCCGCCGAGCAGCTGCAGGTTGATCGCGAAGTCGCTGGGCAGCGCGAGCACGAAGAACAGTGCCCCGAACTTGACGACCAGCGAGATCAGCTTGCTCTGCTTGGCCTCCTGCGCGTGGGTGGCGTCCGGGTTGATGAACGCCTTGTAGATGTTGCGGGTCCACAGGTTCGCCGCCGCGATCGACATGATCGCCGCGGGCACCAGCGCCCCGATCCCGATCGCCGCGAACGCGACCCCGGCGAACCAGCTCGGGAACATCTCCCGCAACAGCTCCGGCACCGCCAGCTGGGCGTTGTCCACCTCGATGCCGGCCGCGATGGCCATGAACCCGAGCAGCGCCAGCAGTCCCAGCAGGAAGGAGTACGCCGGCAGGAACGCCGCGTTGCGCCTGATCACCGAGCGGTTCGCGGAGGCCAGCACCCCGGTCAGGGAGTGCGGGTACATGAACAGCGCCAGCGCGGAGCCGAGGGCCAGCGAGGCGTAGGCCCAGTGCAGCGCCTCCACCGGCATCAGGCCCTTGGGTGAGGCGTCACCGGCCGCGATCGCGTCGGCGTTGTCGGTGTTGAACGCGTCGAACGAGTCCCTCGCGGACCCGAACACCACGTCCCATCCGCCGAGCTGCATCGGGATGTAGATGACCGCCACGATGATCACGATGTAGATCAACGTGTCCTTGACGAACGCGATGAGCGCCGGCGCGCGCAGACCCGAGGAGTAGGTGTACGCCGCGAGCACGGCGAAGGCGATGAACAGCGGCAGGTCCTGGGCGATCCACGAGTCGCCGCGGCCACCGATGCCCATCACCTCGAGCACCACCTGGATGCCCACCAGCTGGAGGGCGATGTAGGGCATGGTCGCGAGGATCCCGGTCACCGCGACGGCCAGCGCGAGCGGCCGGCTGTCGTAGCGGCCGTGGATGAAGTCGGCGGGCGTCACGTAACCGTGCCGGTGCGAGACCGACCAGAGGCGCGGCAGGAACACGAAGATGATCGGGTACAGGATGATCGTGTAGGGCACCGCGAAGAACCCGATCATGCTTCCGGCGTAGAGCAGGGCGGGCACGGCCACGAACGTGTACGCCGTGTAGATGTCGCCGCCGATCAGGAACCAGGTCACGAAGGTGCCGAAGCCGCGGCCGCCCAGGCCCCACTCGTCGAGGCTGTCCAGGGAGCTGGCCCGGCGCCACCGTGACGCCATGAAGCCCATGACGGTGACGAGCAGGAAGAAGAAGATGAAGACGCCGAGCTCGACGACGTTGACGTCGTTCATGACTTCCTCCGCACCTGGCCGCGCGCCAGCCGGTCCCGCTCGGTCGCCGTCTCACTGAGCTTGAAGGCGACGTACGTCAACGCCGAGACGATGGGGATCAGCAGGAACTGGAACCAGTAGAAGAACGGGAAGCCGCCGAGGGCCGGGGACTCCGAGTCGTAGAGCCAGACGAGCAGCGGGACGATCGCCCCCACCGCCAGCAGGACTCCCACGATGACCCAGGTGGACTTCGTACCTGACGGTGCTGTGCCCGACGGGGGACGAGTGTCGGTCATGAGCGATCACCTCCGAGAATTGGCGCCCGCGCGAGAGTAGTAACGGGCGACCCACCAAAGGGTGTACCCCGGGGAGGCGTCTTTCAGCGGTCGATCTGGTGCGACGAACGGTTCGACCGCCGCGGCGGACCCGTCAGGTCAGGTAGTCCGGGTTGACCTGCTTGAGCCGGTCGATCAGCGCCAGCAGCAGGTCGGCACGACGGGCCGGCGGGCGGGGCGCCAGCGCGAGCTGGAGGTGCAGCGCCCTCAGGAACTGCTGGACGTTGCCGGCCACCGCGTAGGCGCCGCCGTCACGTTCGTGGTCCGGACGCGCCTTCTCCGCGAGCCGGGCCAGCCACCGCTCCACGACGTCGAGGCTGACCAGGTCGCGGCGCAGGATCTGCATGGTGGCCAGCGCCAACCGGTCGTCCTCGCCGTGCAGCAGCCGGTCGCTCTGGGTGAGCAGCCGGTCGGCGATGACGTCGAGGAGCACGGTGAGCTCCAGCCGGCCGACGGCGTCGGACCGCGCGAGCGCGGCCAGCACGTCGGCGCCGTGGGCGACCGCGTGCGCCCAGCCCTTGCCGGGCACGTAGCCGCGCACGTCACGCTCGCGGACCAACCAGCCCGCGGCCCGGTCGCCCCAGCGCAGGATCGTGTCCGGGGGTACGACGTGCCGCTCGTTGTCGCGGGAGACGCACTCGCCGAGGATCAGCGCCGAGAAGCTGCGCCGGAAGACGGTGTCGGTGTCCCGCTCGCCGATGCCGACCATGAGGCCGGCGGCCATGCCGTCACCGAGGCCCTGGAGCAGGTCGTCGTACACGCCCTCGGACACCCAGGTGGCGAGCACTTCGTAGGCGATCCCGTCGCGCAGCCGTGGGTCGGGGTCGCCCAGCATCGCGGTCAGCTCGGAGGTGAGGTCGGCCAGCGAACGGTCGGTCGGGACCTTGTGGCCCTCCGCCACCACCCGGTCCCAGAACGCCGACTCCATGACCGCCATCCTGCCATTGCGCGGGCCCCCACCTGGAACCGGTGTCCGGCGCCGCGAGCGGGTGCCCACGCACCGCCTAGTCTGGTCCGGTGCCGTCGCTCAACGAGCTCGTCCGGGCTCACACGGACCTCGACGACGCGGATCTGACGTGGCTGCACCTGCTGCTCGCCGACTGGCAGATCATCGCCGACCTGTCCTTCGCCGACCTGGTGCTGTGGCTGCCCGACCGGTCCGGCAGCGGCTTCTGGGCGGGGGCGCAGATGCGGCCGACGACCGGGCCGACGGCGTACGTCGACGACCTGGTCGGTGCGTTCGTCCCGGCCGGTCGCCGACCGCTCCTCGACTCGGCGTACGAGCGTGAGCGGGTCGCCCGGGAGGGCGACCCCGAGTGGCGCGACGACATCCCGGTGCGGGTCGAGGCGATCCCCGTGCGCCGGGCCGACCGGATCCTCGCGGTCATCGCCCGCAACACCAACCTGCTCGGCGTGCGCACGCCGAGCCGGCTCGAGCTGTCCTACCTGCAGACGGCCACCGACCTGACCCAGATGATCGCGCACGGGCACTTCCCGTTCCCGGGCCAACGGTCCGACCACGCGGACTCACCCCGGGTCGGCGACGGGTTCGTGCGGATCGACGAGTCCGGGCGGGTCACCTACGCGAGCCCCAACGCGCTGTCGGTCTACCGTCGCCTGGGACTGCAGGCCGACCTGACCGGCCTCGTCCTGGCCGACGTGACGCGCTCGCTGGTGCCGCCGAAGCGGCGCCCCGACGAGGAGACCCTGTCGGCGGTGCTCGACGGGCGGATGCCCCGGGACACCGAGATCGGCGACGGCGACACGGTGCTGATCCTGCGGTCGATCCCGCTGCGCCCGACGGGCGAGCACATCGGTGCGCTCGTGCTGCTCCGCGACGTGACCGACCTGCGCAGCCGCGACCGCGAGCTGGTCACCAAGGACGCCA
Organism: Nocardioides sp.; assembly: GCF_035697785.1. Lineage (GTDB taxonomy): Bacteria > Actinomycetota > Actinomycetes > Propionibacteriales > Nocardioidaceae > Nocardioides_B. Next base: position 24,350 of record NZ_DASSCL010000053.1, on the reverse strand, counting down.
CGATCCGCGAGATCCACCACCGCGTGAAGAACAACCTGCAGACCGTCGCCGCCCTGCTGCGGCTGCAGGCGCGCCGCATCGACGCGCCCGAGGGCCGGGCGGCCCTCGAGGAGGCGGTACGCCGGGTGGGGTCGATCGCGATCGTGCACGACACCCTGAGCCAGACCTTCGACGAGCGGGTCGACTTCGACGACGTGGCCGACCGGCTGCGGGTGATGGTGACCGAGGTCAGCTCGCCGGACGCCCGGGTGGTCACGAGCCGGAAGGGCAGCTTCGCGACGATCTCGGCCGAGGTGGCGACCCCGCTGGCGATGGTGCTCACCGAGGTCCTGCAGAACGCCGTCGAGCACGGCTTCGCGGAGCGGACCGGCTCGGTGACCATCACGGCCCGACGGCTGGTGGGGCGGCTGCACGTCGCCGTCGACGACGACGGCGCGGGACTGCCGCCGGAGTTCGACCTGGACGGGTCGACGAGCCTGGGACTCTCGATCGTGCGCACGCTCGTCGAGTCCGAGCTGGGCGGTCAGCTGCAGGTCGGTCCCCGTCCCGGGGGCGGGACGCGCGTCGACCTCGACATCCCCCTGGGCTGAGGCGCCCGCGGGAGGCCGAGGTCGAAGGGTGGTCTAGGCGGTGCGGATCTTGGCGCGGGCGTTGCGGCGCTTGAGAGCGCGGCGCTCGTCCTCGCTCATGCCTCCCCAGACGCCGTGGTCCTGTCCCGCCTCGAGCGCCCACGCGAGGCACTGCTCGCGCACGTCGCAGCGACGGCACACCTGCTTGGCCTCCTCGATCTGGAGGATGGCCGGACCGGTGTTGCCGATCGGGAAGAACAGCTCCGGATCCTCGTCGAGGCATGCAGAGCGGTGGCGCCAATCCATGGCGGCTGACTCCTTGTCGTGTCTGGGAGCGGCAGGCGGCTTGCGTGTGGCAACCCGTCGGCCCGTACGTGCCTGTGAAGTCATGTCGGTTGTGAACTCGTTCACGAGGCCCGACTCTGTTCCGCGGTTCGCGGGGAGCCGGAGGGTGTCAGCGCGACAGGTCCCTGGGACCCGTTGACCGGTGACTTGCTCTAGCGTTGCAAGAGATCGGGGTGTGATCAACCCCTGTCGGTCGTCACTTTCGTCACAGAGGTACGAATTTACCGGCACCTCGCGGTCCGGAACGCGGAATCCGTCGTACGCCGTGCCGAACGCAGCGGACCGCGCCCGCCCGCGCCCGCTTCTCCGCCGCTGCGTAGCCTTGGCCCACGTGACGCCCCCCGCGACCTCGCCCCCAGACACCCCCGCTGGCACGCCCCCTGCCGCGCCCGCGCCGCTCGTCGTGGCCGCCGCGCTGGCCGGCGTCGAGGCGGCGCTCCTCGTGCTGTTCGGGGTCGCCGAGCTGATCGCGATCTCCGGCGACCGACTGACGATGGGCCTCACGACCGTGCTGTTCTTCGTCATCTACGGCGCGGGGCTGGCCTGGTGCGCCTGGCGGCTGACCCGCCTGGACTCGTGGGCCCGGGCGCCGCTGGTGCTGGCCCAGCTGCTCCAGCTCGGCGTGGCCTGGAGCTTCTGGGGCGGTGGCTCGACGCCGGTGGCGGTGGGTCTGGGGCTGCTCGCCGTCGTGGTCATCGCCGGCGTGTTCCATCCGGCGTCCCTGGAGGCGCTCCGCGAGCGCGAGCCCGGCGAGCCGGCCCCCTAGCCAGGCGGGCCGGACGACTAGTCCAGTGCGCCCGGCTGGTCGGCCAGCGCCTCCCGCAGCTGGGCGAGGGTGCGGGCCAGCAGCCGCGACACGTGCATCTGCGAGATACCGATCTCGGCGGCGATCTGGGACTGGGTCATGCCCCGGAAGAACCGCAGCGTGAGGATGTGCTTCTCCCGGGGGTCGAGCGCCTCGAGCAGTGGCTTGATCGTCTCGCGGTCGTCCACGTGGGAGAGCGCCTCGTCGTCCGCGCCGATCACGTCGATCATGCTCAGCGCGCTGTCCTCGCTGTTGTCCGGTGCATCGAGCGAGAGCGTCGAGTAGGCGTTGGCGGACTCCAGGCCCTCGATGATCTCCTCGTCGGAGACGCCGACCTTGCGGGCGAGCTCGCCGACGGTGGGGGACCGGCCGAGGTCCTGGGTCAGCTCCGCGGTGGCGGCGGTGATGGTGATCCGCAGCTCCTGCAGCCGGCGCGGCACCCGGATCGCCCAGCCACGGTCGCGGAAGTGCCTCTTGATCTCGCCGACGATGGTCGGCGTGGCGTACGTCGAGAACTCCACGCCGCGCTCGAGGTCGAAGCGGTCGATCGCCTTGATCAGCCCGATCGTGCCCACCTGGAGCAGGTCGTCGAAGGGCTCGCCGCGGTTGAGGAACCGGCGCGCGAAGTGCTCGACGAGCGGCAGGTGCAGGCGCACGAGCTGGTCGCGCACGTCGGCCCGCTCGGCCTCGGAGAGGTCGGTGGCGAGCCGCTGGAAGAGAGCGACGCTCCGGGTCCTCATCTCGGCGAGCGGTTCTCGCTCCTCGGTCGGCATCCGGCGGCTCACTGCGGCTCGGCGGTGTTCCGCGAGAGCGTGATGGTGAGCCGGTCGTCGGTGACGTCGGCCCGCACGGCGCTCGTGAGCGCGGCCAGCACCGTCCAGGCGAAGCCGTCGCGGCTCGGCTGCATCGGGTGGTCGCACTCGGCGGACACCGCGACCGACAGCCGGCCGGTGCCGAGGGTGAAGGCACAGGTGAGGTCCGAGCCCTCACGGGCCTGGGGCAGCACCATCGCGCAGGCCTCGTCCACGGCGATCCGCAGGTCCTCGATGTCGTCGAGGGTGAAGTCGAGCCGCGCGGCCAGGCCGGCGGTGGCGGTGCGGAGCACGGCGAGGAACGCGGAGTCCGCCGGGATCCGGAGCTCGACGTCCGGCTGTGTGCCCACCACGGGAACCTCCTGCTGGTTGTGCCGGTCGATCCGGACGTGACGGACGGGGTCGAGCGCTCGGTGGTGAGCCGGCGCGCGGCCCCGTCCGGGGACATCCTGGGCCGCCCTCTCCGAGCGGCCTCAGTCTGTCAGGCCTTCTTGGTCTCCCAGAAGATCTCGGAGATCTCCTCGATCTTGGCGAGGAGGTCGTCGGCCGTCTTCGCGTCCATCGAGCCCTTGGTGCCGGTCGCGCCGGCCAGCTTGGTGGCCTCGTTGACGAGGGTGTGCAGCTGCGGGTACTTCTCGAAGTGCGGCGGCTTGAAGTAGTCGGTCCACAGCACCCAGAGGTGGTGCTTGACCAGCTCGGAGCGCTGCTCCTTGATGAGCACCGCGCGAGTGCGGAAGTCGGGGTCGTCGTTGTCGGCGAGCTTGCCGATGATGGCCTTGATCGACTCGGCCTCGATGCGCGCCTGGGCCGGGTCGTACACACCGCACGGCAGGTCGCAGTGCGCCTGTACGTCGATGGTCGGTGCGAAGAGTCGCGCGAACATCCGGGGTCCTCTCTCTCGAGTCTCTGATCGTTCGTGGTCCCTCTGGGCCTGCGACACTACTCCCGCGTCTGCGTGGTCACGCCAGCGGAACCCTGGAGGTCAACCTACCCATGTCGTCCGCCGGCACGCGCCCCCGGCGCCTCCTCGGGATGGCCGTCGTGCGGGGTCGGTCGATGCTGCCGACCCTGCGTGACGGTGACCGTCTGCTGGTGCTGCACGGCGGCCGGCCGCGGCCGGGTCGCGCCGTCGTCGTACGACTTCCAGGCGGGGTGGTGGCGGTCAAGCGCGCCGTACGCCGGGAGGCCGGGGGCTGGTGGGTGGAGTCCGACAACGCGGCCGAGGGCGTGGACTCGCGCACCGTCGGCGTGGTCGGCGACGAGCACGTGGTGGCCCGTGTCCTGCTGCGGATCTGGCCGCGTCCGGCGCGTCCGTGAGCGGGTTCCGCGTGTCCCGGGTCACGGGTCTTGGCCCTCGGGACGTGCGGCCGCACTGTGGAACACTGCCCGAATGGGCCACACAGCCGAGTCCCCCGACGAGCGCGCACAGGACCCTGTCTTCGACCTTCACCGCGGCGGCAAGATGGCGATCGTCTCCACAGTCGCGCTGGACGACCGGGACGACCTCTCGATGGCTTACACGCCCGGTGTGGCCCGCGTCTGCGAGGCGATCGCCGAGGAGCCGAGGCTCGTCGACGACTACACCTGGGTGTCCAACACGGTCGCGGTGGTGACCGACGGCACGGCCGTGCTGGGGCTCGGCGACATCGGCCCGGCGGCGGCGATGCCGGTCATGGAGGGCAAGGCGGTCCTGTTCAAGCAGTTCGCCGGCGTGGACGCCGTACCGATCTGCCTGGACACCAAGGACGCCGACGAGATCGTCGAGACGGTGCAGCGGCTCGCCCCCAGCTTCGGGGGCATCAACCTCGAGGACATCTCCGCCCCGCGATGCTTCGAGATCGAGCAGCGGCTCAAGGACCTGCTCGACATCCCGGTGTTCCACGACGACCAGCACGGCACCGCCGTGGTGGCTCTCGCCGCGCTCGAGAACGCGCTGCGCCTGACCGGGCGCACCCATGCCGACGCCCGGGTGGTCATCTCCGGGGCCGGCGCCGCCGGCGTGGCGGTCGCGAAGATCCTGCTCGCGGCCGGGGTCACCGACCTCGCGGTCACCGATCGGCGCGGGGTGCTGCACTCGGCGCGCGGCGATCTCACGCCGGTGAAGCTCGCGCTCGCCCAGGACACCGCCGACCAGACCGGCCGCACCGGGCAGCTGGCCGACGTGATGGCCGGCGCCGACGTCTACATCGGCGTCTCCGGCGGCAACGTCCCCGAGGAGGTCGTGTCGACGATGGCCGACGACGCGATCATCTTCGGGCTCGCGAACCCGACGCCCGAGGTGCACCCCGAGGTGGCGCACCGGCACGCCCGGGTCGTGGCCACCGGCCGCTCCGACTACCCCAACCAGATCAACAACGTGCTCGCGTTCCCCGGCATCTTTCGCGGGGCGTTCGACGTGCGCGCGACCGCGATCACCGAGGGCATGAAGCTCGCCGCCGCCGAGGCGCTGGCCGGTCTCGTCGGCGAGCGGCTCAGCGAGGACTTCGTCGTACCGTCGCCGTTCGACCCGCGCGTCGCCCCCGCCGTCTCCTCAGCGGTCTCCGAGGCCGCGCGCAAGGACGGCGTCGCCCGCCGCTGACCCGCCCCCACCCCGTTGAGACGCGCCTCCCGGGATGTTGAGACGCGCGTTGCGGGACGTCGAGACGCGCGTTGCGAGAGGTCGAGGCGCGCCTCTCGGCCGCGCGCATGGAGGACCTGCTGTCAGCATCTCGACGCCCTTCGAGACGCGTCTCAAGCCTCCGGGGGCACCTCTCAACATCCCGCAGGGCGCGTCTCAGCATCCCGCAGGGCGCGTCTCACCTCCACAAGGTGCGCTTCAACATGGGGGAGTGGGTCGGGGAGGGACCATGTCCTAGGGTCGAGTGCATGTTCGCCGTGTACGCCGAGTCCTTCTCGACCGACGACCCGCTGTCCGGCCTGGTGGTCGGTGAGCGACCCGACCCGGAGGTGCCCGACGGGTGGACCACGGTCACCGTCAAGGCGGCGGCGCTGAACCACCACGACATCTGGTCGCTGCGCGGTGTCGGCCTGCGTGAGGAGGCGCTGCCGATGATCCTCGGCTGCGACGCCGCCGGCATCGACGAGGACGGCAACGAGGTCGTCATCCACGCCGTCATCAGCGATCCTTCCTGGACCGGTGACGAGACGCTCGACCCCAAGCGGTCCCTGCTGTCCGAGCGTCACCAGGGCACGTTCGCCGACAAGGTGGTGGTGCCGAAGGGCAACGTCGTACCCAAGCCGGAGTCGCTGTCCTTCGAGGAGGCCGCCTGCCTGCCGACGGCCTGGCTGACCGCCTACCGCATGCTCTTCGTCCAGGGCGGGCTCAAGCCCGGCGACACCGTGCTCGTGCAGGGCGCCGGCGGCGGTGTCGCGACGGCGCTGATCACGCTTGCGCATGCCGGCGGCCTGCGGGTCTACGCCACCAGTCGCGACGAGCAGAAGCGCAAACGTGCCGCTGAGCTGGGCGCCGACGAGGTGTTCGAGAGCAACGCGCGGCTGCCGCAGCGGGTGGACGCCGTCATGGAGACCGTCGGGAAGGCCACCTGGTCGCACTCGGTCAAGTCCCTGCGGCCGGGCGGCAAGATCGTCATCTCCGGTACGACGAGCGGGGCCGACGTGGACAGCGCCGAGCTGACCCGGGTGTTCTTCCTGCAGTTGCAGGTGATCGGTTCCACGATGGGCACCCGCACCGAGCTCGCGTCGCTGGTCAACCTGCTCGACGTGACCGGCGCCCGACCGGTGATCGACCAGGTGCTCCCCATGGAGAAGGCGCGCGACGGGTTCGCCGCGATGGCCAGCGGGGACCTGTTCGGCAAGGTCGTCTTCACCCGCTGACGATGGCTCTCGTCGCCCTCCTGATCGCGGCCACGGTCACGACCGGGCTGGTCGCCGGGGCGTTCGTGCTCTACGCGCACACCGTGATGCCCGGGCTCGGTCACACCGACGACAACACCTTCGTCACGACGTTCGCCTCGCTGGACCGCGCGATCATCAACCCTTGGTTCATGGCGGGCGGCTTCCTCGGTGCGCCGGTGCTCATGGCGGCGGCCGCGGTGGCGGGTTGGGGCGGCCCGGCGTTCTGGTGGGTGACGGCGGCACTCGCGCTCTACCTGGTCGGCGCCGTGCTGACCATCGCGGTCAACGTGCCGCTCAACGACCGTCTCAAGGCCGCCGTCGCCGCCGGCGACACGGACACCACGAGGGTGCGCGTGGAGTTCGACGAACCGCGCTGGGTCCGGTCCAACCTCGTCCGCACGGCGACGACGATGGCGGCTTTCGTGCTGCTGTGCTGGGCGTTGGTGGAGGCCGGCTCGGCCCGCTGACGTCATCCCCAACCGCCACCGTCGGATGCCGGATCCGGGATGGCTGGCCGACGCCGGAACGGTGCGAGCACGCCCATCACGACCAACGGCCAGGTCCACGGACACGCCAGCACTCCGCCGGCGCCGTCCCACCAGTGGTTGATCCCGGAGCCGGGCTCGCTGCTCGCCGCCGCGTCCATCGCCGACGACATCGCCAGCCAGGCGAGCACGGCCGCCGAGGCGAGAGAGACCGGCACCTGCCAGCGGGTCGTGCCGTGCACGCGGAGTGCGACCGCACCCAGAGCCAGCGCAACGGCCGCAGCGCCGTACGCCCCGGCCGCCACCTGGTGATCCTCGGCGGTGGGTCGGGCGCCGAAGAACATGAGCTCGGTCGCGAGCCAGCCCACCACGAGGCCGGTGGGCAGGGTGAGCGCGACGCAGCAGCCCAGCAGCACGCTCGCCGCCAGGCGGCCACGGGTGGCGGGCGGTTCGTCCGTGGCGGTCTCCATGGCTCCAGGATCGGGCCGCCGGTCGCCCGGCCGCATGCGTCGACGTACTCAGATCCCGACGCCGATGAGTTCTCGGCCGGGGTCGGGTCTCAACCCGCATGACTGCTACCTGCGAAGGGACTCGTGCTCCCGCCAGCACGACGACGACCCCGGAGAACCCGTACGCCGTGCTGCGTTGGCTGGTGGCCGCCACGTTCATCGTGATCCTCAATGAGACGATCATGGTGAACGCGATCCCGCGGCTGATGACGGAGTTCGCGGTGACCGCACGTGCGGCGCAGTGGCTCTCGACCGCCTTCATGCTCACGATGGCCGTCGTCATCCCGGTGACGGGATGGTTCCTGCAGCGGGTCAGCACCCGGCGCGCCTTCGCGACGGCGATGACCGTCTTCTGCGTCGGCACGCTGGTCGCCGCCCTCGCCCCGGTGTTCCCGGTCCTGCTGGCCGGTCGCGTCGTCCAGGCCGTCGGCACGGCGGTGATGATGCCGCTGCTGATGACGACGCTGATGACCGTCGTCCCCGAGCACGACCGCGGCCGGGTGATGGGCAACGTCACGCTGGCGATGTCGGTCGCCCCGGCCCTCGGCCCGGCGGTCTCAGGTGTCGTGCTGCAGTGGCTGACCTGGCGGTGGATGTTCGGTCTCGTGCTCCCGGTCGCGATCGCCATCACAGTGGTCGGGCTGCGCCGGCTCACCGACCAAGGTGCCCCTGGCGCCGGGGCGGTCGACTGGTGGAGCGTCGCGGCTGCGGCGCTGGGCTTCGGCGGGCTGGTCTACGGCCTCAGCCGGCTGGGCGCCGAGGCGGACGGCTCCGCCCCCGCGTCCCTGGTCATCTCGGTGTCCTGCGTGGTCGTGGCCGGCTTCGTCCTGCGGCAGCTGCACCTGCAGCGGTCCGGTGAGCCGCTCCTCGACCTGCGCGTGCTGCGCGAGCGACCCTTCACGGTCTCCCTGCTGCTGATGGCCTGCGCGTTCATGGCGATGCTCGGCGCGATGATCCTGCTGCCGCTGTACCTCCAGGACGTCCGCGGTCTCAGCGCCCTGCAGACCGGGATGCTGGTCATGCCCGGCGGGATACTCATGGGCCTGCTCGGCCCGACCGTCGGCCGCTGGTTCGACCGGCTCGGGGCGCGTCCCCTCGTCGTCCCGGGCTCCGTCGGGATCGTCGTCTCGCTCGGCGTGCTCGGCACCGTCACGACGACAACGTCGGTCTGGCTGGTGCTGGCCGCGCACGTCCTGATGATGGTCTCGCTCGCGGCGATCTTCACGCCGGTGTTCACCGTCGGGCTCGGCGCCCTGCCGATGCACCTGTACTCCCACGGCAGCTCCCTGCTCGGCACCCTCCAGCAGGTCGCGGCGGCGGTCGGTACGGCAGTCGTGGTGACGGTCATGGCCTGGCGGGCCGCGGGCCTCGCCGAGGGCGGCGCCGACCCGGTCGACGCGCTGGTGGGCGGGATGCGCTGGGCCTTCCTCTTCGGCGCTCTGGTCTCGGTCGCCGTGGTCGCGCTGGCGATGATGCTGCCCCGCAAGGCGGTCGACGAGCCGGTGTCAGTCGTCGAGGACGCCGTCTAGCACTGGGCGCCCCGGCCCGACTCACTCGTCGTCGGGGTCGTCGAGGCGCGCCAGCCACGTGGCCAGCCGCTCGACGGGGATCTCGAACTCCGGGTGGAGGTCGACGAACTCCTGGAGCCGGTCGGCGACCCACGCCAGCGTGACCTCCTCGTCACCCCGGCGCTTCTCGAGCTCCTCGAGCCCGCGGTCGGTGAAGTACATCTACCCCTCAGCTGAACGCCTGCTGGAGCAGCTCCTTCTGCTCCTCCACGTGCCGGGAGTGCTGACCGACCGACGGGGAGGAGGACTCCGGCCGCGACACCCGGTAGAACGGGACGTCGAGCTGGGAGGTCAGGTGCAGCGCCATGTGCGGCCACGGGCCCATGTTGGCCGGCTCGTCCTGCACCCAGCGCACCTCGCGAAGGTTCGTGAACCTGGCCAGCTCGGCCTTGAGCTCGGCGACGGGACGCGGATAGAGCTGCTCGACCCGGACGACCGCCGTGGTGGGCTCGTCGCCTTCGCGCTTCTTGCGCTCGACCATGAGGTCCCAGGTGATCCGGCCGCTGCAGAGCAGCACCTTCTCCACCTTCGACGGGTCGACCTGGTCGTCGCCGATGACAGGCCGGAACGTGCCGGTGGTGAAGTCGTCGGGGTGGGAGGCGGCCTCCTTGCGCTTGAGCATCGACTTCGGGGTGAAGATGATCAGCGGCCGGTGCTCCTCGCCCAGCGAGTGCTGGCGCAGCATGTGGAAGTGGCTGGCCGGAGTCGACGGCTGCGCGACCACGAACGCCTCGTCGGCGGCCATCGCGAGGAACCGCTCGATGCGCGCCGAGGAGTGGTCGGGCCCCTGTCCCTCGTAGCCGTGCGGGAGCAGCAGTACGACGCCGGACTGCTGGCGCCACTTGGTCTCACCCGAGGTGATGAACTCGTCGATGATCGTCTGCGCGCCGTTGACGAAGTCACCGAACTGCGCCTCCCACAGCACCAGCGCGTCGGGACGGGCGACGGAGTAGCCGTACTCGAAGCCCATCGCGGCGTACTCGGACAGCAACGAGTCGTAGACGTAGAACTGGCCCTGGTCCTCCGAGAGGTTCGCCAGCGGCGTCCACTCGTCGGCGTTGTCGCGGTCGATGATGGTCGCGAACCGCTGCACGAACGTGCCGCGCCGTGAGTCCTGCCCGGCCAGCCGCACCGGGCGGCCGTCCATCAGCAGCGAGCCGAAGGCGAGCATCTCGCCGGTGCCCCAGTCGATCGGGCCGTCGGTGATCGCCGCGGCCCGGCGCTGCAGCTGCGGCAGCACCTTCGGGTGCACGGTGAAGCCCTCGGGGGTGTTGACGTGGGCGTCGGAGATCCGTTTGAGGGTCTCCCGGGAGATCGCCGTCTCGGTTGCGCCGGAGCTCTTCTCGGGGTAGTCGGGGACGGTCGTCCACTCGTCGGGCGCCTTGGTCGCCTCGCGCACCTCGGTGAAGACCCGCTCGAGCTGCTGCTGGTAGTCGCGCAGCACCTGCTCGGCCTCCTCCAGGGTGATGTCCCCGCGGCCGATCAGCGACTCGGTGTAGAGCTTGCGCACGGAGCGCTTCTGCTCGATCAGGTCGTACATCAGCGGCTGCGTGTACGACGGGTCGTCGCCCTCGTTGTGGCCCCGCCGGCGGTAGCAGACCAGGTCGATGACGACGTCCTTCTTGAACGCCTGGCGGTACTCGAAGGCCAGCCGGGCCACCCGGATGCAGGCCTCGGGGTCGTCGCCGTTGACGTGGAAGATCGGCGCCTGGACCATCCGCGCGACGTCGGTGCAGTACAACGAGCTGCGGGACGAGGCGGGCGAGGTGGTGAAACCCACCTGGTTGTTGACGACGAGGTGGATGGTGCCGCCGGTGCGGTAGCCACGCAGCTGGGAGAGGTTCAGCGTCTCCGCGACGACGCCCTGGCCCGCGAACGCCGCGTCGCCGTGGACGAGCAGCGGCAGCACCGGGAACTCCGCACCGCGGTTGAGCACGTCCTGCTTGGCGCGAGCGATGCCCTCGAGGACCGGGTCGACCGCCTCGAGGTGGGACGGGTTCGCGGCGACGGACACCTTGATCTTCTCGCCCGAGCCCGCGGTGAACTCGCCCTCGGCGCCGAGGTGGTACTTCACGTCGCCGGAGCCCTGCACGGTGCGCGGGTCGATGTTGCCCTCGAACTCGCGGAAGATCTGGCTGTACTTCTTGCCGACGATGTTGGCCAGCACGTTGAGCCGGCCGCGGTGCGCCATGCCGATCGTGACCTCGTCGAGGTCGGCCTCGGCGGCCGCCTCGCACACCTCGTCGATCAGCGGGATCGTGGTCTCGCTGCCCTCGAGGCTGAAGCGCTTCTGGCCCACGAACTTCGTCTGCAGGAAGGTCTCGAACGCCTCGGCCTGGTTGAGCTTGAGCAGGATCCGCAGCTGCTCCTCGCGGGGTGGCTTGACGTGCGGCTGCTCGATGCGCTGCTGCAGCCAGCGGCGCTGCTCGGGGTCCTGGATGTGCATGTACTCGATGCCGACGGTGCGGCAGTAGGAGTCACGCAGGATGCCGAGGATGTTGCGCAGCTTCATGAACCGGCGGCCCTCGCCGCCGAACGACCCGGTCGCGAACTCGCGGTCGAGGTCCCACAGCGTCAGCCCGTGCGACTCGACCTCCAGGTCGGGGTGGCTGCGCTGCTGGTACTCGAGCGGGTCGGTGTCGGCCATGATGTGGCCGCGCACGCGGTAGGCGTGGATCAGCTCGAGGATCCGGGCCTGCTTGCTGATCTCGTCGTCGTGGCTGGTCGAGATGTCGGCGGCCCAGCGGATCGGCTCATAGGGGATCCGCAGCGCCCGGAAGATCTCGTCGTAGAAGTCGTCCTCGCCGAGCAGGAGCTGGTGCAGCCGCCGCAGGAACTCGCCGGACTGGGCACCCTGGATGACCCGGTGGTCGTAGGTCGAGGTCAGCGTCATGACCTTGCTGACCGCGTTGCGGGTGAGTGTCTCCTCGGAGGCGCCCTGGAACTCGGGCGGGAAGTCCATCGACCCGACGCCGAGGATCGCGCCCTGGCCCTTCATCAGCCGCGGCACCGAGTGGTTGGTGCCGATCGTGCCCGGGTTGGTCAGGCTGATCGTGGTGCCCTGGAAGTCGCTCACCGCGAGCTTGTTGCCGCGGGCCTTGCGGATCAGGTCCTCGTAGGCGGTCCAGAACGACGCGAAGTCCATCGACTCCGCGCCCTTGATCGAGGGGACCAGCAGCTGCCGGGTGCCGTCGGGCTTGGGCAGGTCGATCGCCAGGCCGAGGTTGATGTGCTTGGGCTGGATGAGCGTCGGCTTGCCGTCGATGACGTCGAAGCCGTTGTTCATCTCGGGCATCTGCTTCAGCGCCCGGACCAGCGCGTAGCCGATCAGGTGCGTGAACGAGACCTTGCCGCCGCGGGCGCGGGCGAGGTGGTTGTTGATGACCGTGCGGTTGTCGATCAGCAGCTTGACCGGCACCGAGCGGACGCTGGTGGCCGTCGGCACGGTGAGGCTGACGTCCATGTTCTGCGCGGTGCGGGCCGGGGCCCCACGCAGGGTGGTGAGCACCGGCTCGTCGCTGACCTCTGCGGCAGGAGCCGGCTCGGGCTCCTTGGGCAACGGCGACTTGGTCGGGGCCTTGGTGGCCCTCGGGGCGTCGGGGCGCGGCTGCACGTCGGTGGCCGGGGTGGTCTTCTTGGGGGCCTTGGCCGCTGACGCGGCGGGCTTCGACTGCGGCGTGGCGGCCGCCTTGGCCGGCTCGGCCGCCTTGTCGGGCTGCTTCGACTCCGGCTCGGGGGCCGGGTCCGACTTCTGGGGGGCGGCGGGCTCCTGGGTGGTGGCCTGCGGCGTACCGTTGCCGCCTCCGGAGGTGCTCGGCGAGGCCTTGTCACCAGGTGTGTAGCTCTTGAAGAAGTCCCACCACGCCTTGTCCACGCTGTTCGGGTCCTGCTGGTAGCGCTCGAACATCTCGTCGACGAGCCACTCGTTGGCGCCGAAGGCGGCCATCGGGTCGTCGGGAGCCGCACCAGCGGCCACGTTGGATCCTGCGGGTGAAGACTCGGCCACGGCCTGAATCGCCTCTTCCGGTGAAACCTGGGGTGGGAACTTTAGGGTGGGTGGACGCGTACCAGGCTAGACCTTCGTCACAACTAATTGCAGCCGGGACCGGCGGTCGGTCCGGGCGTGTAGCCAGGCTCACAGACCGCGCCCCGCCACGACGTCGCACGGAAGGAACCACGCGCCGTGACAGCTCCTCTCGAGCGCCCCCTCGAGGTCCCGGATCGACCGGCCCGTGGATCGTCCGTACGACGGTCCGTCGCGATCGTGCTGGCCGGGCTCCTGGCCGCCACCACCGCGGCCTGCACGTCGTCGGACCCCCAGGCCGAGCCACCCGCGGCCGGCGGCTCCTCGGGGCCGGCCGACCCGTCCACCACCCCCGAGCCCGCCCCCGCCGCTCCCGCGAGGGTCCGCGTCACCCGGGTCTCAGGGAAGCTCAAGGAGAAGGACCGGGAGGTGCTCGCCGACAACGTGGAGAAGGTGGTCACCGCCTACTTCGACGACGCCTTCGTCGGCGGTGACTATCCCCGCGACTCGTTCGGTGACGCGTTCGCCACCTTCTCCGCCGGGGCGGCGCAGCAGGCCGACGGCGACCGGGACCTGCTCACCAACCGGGTGCTCGGCCCGACCACCGAGACGGTCGAGGTGCGGCGGCGCACCGCCTACCTCTCCGTGCTCGCGCCGTACAAGGTCGCGGCCGGGGTGACCGCCCGCGTGCACCTCCGGTTCGTGGCCGACCGTGGCGACAAGCCCGCCAAGCGGGTGGACGTCCGGGGCCGGCTGATGCTGACCCGCAAGAGCTCGGGAGGGTGGCAGATCTTCGGCTACGACCTGAGCAAGAACGCGCGCACGGTCGGGGAGGAGTCCTGATGAAGGTCCTGACCGCGCTCACCGGCCTCCACGGTCGCGTCCTGCGGCGCGTGCTCGTCCTGGGCGTCGTGCTGGCGCTGACCGCCCTCGTGGTCCCGCCCCCGACCTTCCGCGACGCCCCGGCGTCCCTGGTGCGGGGCCAGGTCGCGGCAGGCGTGGACCACTCCCGCGACGTGGTGTGGATCCTGTTCCTCGGGTCCGACGCCCGCCCCGGGCAGAGCATCACCCGCAGCCGCGCCGACGCCATCCAGATGACCGGCATCAACCTGCGCACCGGGGACGCCACGATGATCGGGATCCCGCGGGACTCCTACGTCAACATCCCCGGGCACGGCAGCGAGAAGATCAACGCCGCCCTCTACTTCGGCGGACCGAAGCTGATGGGGCAGGCCGTGGGTGACCTCGTCGGCGTTCAGCCCGACTACGTCTTCACGGCCGGGTTCGACGGCTTCCGGCAGATGGTGAACGCCATCGGCGGCGTGACCGTGAACTCGCGGTTCGCGTTCTCCGACCCGGTGCGCCCGCAGGGCTACCGCGTCGGGCCCAACAAGCTCAACGGCTTCCAGGCGATGATCTTCGCCCGGATCCGCAAGTCGTTCCCGCGCGGGGACTTCGACCGCTCCGCCAACCAGCAGGACGTCATGCGCGGCATCCTGAGCCAGGTCCGAGGCGGCATGGACAAGCCGGGCTTCATGGAGCGCGGCGTACTGTCGGCCGTACGCCACCTGAACACCGACCTGAAGCCGTCAGAGCTCTACCGGCTCGCGCAGGCCGGTACGGCGGTCGAGCTGCGTCGCCTCAGGGGCTGCGTCGTGCTGGGTGGGATCGGCACAGCCGGCGGCGCCAGTGTGGTGTTCCCGAACGTCGCCCAGGCCCGCCGGATCGGCAACGACGCGCGCGATGACGGGAAACTGGACAGGGGCTGCTGAGGGGACCCTGCAAGTAGGTGCGGACTTGGGCTGCACGTCAAGCCCTTGTGGTCGGGACACTGCCTCCGTGCACCTGCCGCGCGGGCTGGCCCCGCCGAGAGGTCAGTTGCTCTCGCTCCTCCGCTGCGCTCCCCCGCGAGACCAACGGACCCCTCGGCTAGCGATTTCATGGCTTGCGGGGTGAGCGTTTGCGCGAGATCGGACCGCCAGAAAGTGCGCCCCCGGTAGGATTCGAACCTACGCACCCGCCTCCGGAGGGCGGTGCTCTATCCCCTGAGCTACGGGGGCTCGGGATGCGCGGAAAGCGTACATGAACTGGCACGAGTGACGGATCGGGGGGAGATCGGGTGACGGCACGGGTGCTGGTCGTCGACGACTCCTCCGTCGTCCGCGAGCTGATCGCGGTGAACCTCGAGCTGGAGGGGCTCGAGGTGGTGCGCTGCGTCGACGGGCTGGAGGCGCTCGAACGCGTCGCCGAGCAGCGCCCGGACGCGATCACCCTCGACGTGATGATGCCCCGCCTCGACGGTTTCGCCGTGGTCGAACGGCTCCGCGGCGACCGTTCGACGGCGGACATCCCGATCGTGATCGTCACCGGCCGTGCCTCGGCGGCCGACCTCGCGCGCGGCGAGGCACTGGGCGTGGACGCCTATCTCACCAAGCCGTTCGAGCCCTCCGAGCTCGTGGCCACCGTGCTGCGGCTGGTCGACCAGCAGCACTGACGCACCACCCCGGCGGGCGGCGGACGTTCGACCCTCAACCACCCACCGAACTCGCTCGCCCGCGTCGATACCCTGGGTCGGTGACCCCCGAACAGCTCTCGACCGCCATCGTCGGCGCCCTCACGGACCTCGTCGGGTCCGGCGCGCTGACCCTTCCCGACGGACCGCCGGGGACCGTGGTCGTGGAGCGACCCAAGAGCAAGGAGCACGGCGACTACGCCACCAACGTCGCGCTCCAGCTCGCGAAGAAGGCGGGCATGCCCCCGCGCGAGCTGGCCGGCCTGCTCGCCGAGCGCCTCGGTGCCAGCGAGGGCGTCGCCTCCGTCGAGATCGCCGGACCGGGCTTCCTCAACATCCGGGTCGAGGCCGGGGCACAGGGTGTGCTCGCGGCCCAGATCGTCGCGGCCGGCGCGGCGTACGGCACGAACGACGCGACCGCTGGCGACAAGGTCAACGTGGAGTTCGTCTCGGCCAACCCCACCGGTCCCGTCACGATCGCGTCCGCGCGCTGGGCGGCGGTGGGCGACGCGATCGCGCGGCTGGTCGAGGCGACCGGCTCCGAGGTGGTCCGGGAGTACTACTTCAACGACCACGGAGCGCAGATCGACCGGTTCGCGCGGTCGCTGCTCGCGCGCGGGCGGGGTCGCGACGTGCCGGAGGACGGGTACGCCGGCGCGTACATCGACGAGATCGCGCAGCGGGTGCTGGCCGAGCACCCCGAGGTCAAGGACCTGCCCGACGACGAGGCGCAGGAGGCGTTCCGCGCGCACGGCGTGGCGCTGATGTTCGACGAGATCAAGCAGACGCTGCACACGTTCGGTGTGGACTTCGACGTCTTCTTCCACGAGAACAACCTGCACGAGTCCGGCGCGGTCGAGCGCGCGATCGCGAGGCTCACCGAGCTCGGCAACACCTACGAGAAGGACAGCGCCGTCTGGCTCGCGACCGAGAAGTTCGGTGACGACAAGGACCGGGTCATCGTCAAGTCCGACGGCAAGGGCGCCTACCTCTCCGGGGACCTCGCCTACTACCTCGACAAGCGCGAGCGGGGATTCGACCGCTGCCTGATCCTGCTCGGCGCCGACCACCACGGGTACGTCGCCCGGATGATGGCGATGTGCGCCGCCTTCGGCGACCGGCCGGGGGAGAACCTCGAGATCCTCATCGGCCAGATGGTCAACCTGCTCAAGGACGGCGTGACGGTCCGGATGGGCAAGCGCAGCGGCAACATCGTGACGCTGGACGATCTCGTGGACGCGATCGGGGTCGACGCCGGGCGCTACGCGCTGGTCCGCTACTCGATGGACGCCACCATCGACATCGACCTCGACCTGTGGGCCAGGCAGACAAGCGACAACCCCGTGTTCTACGTGCAGTACGCCCACGCGCGGCTCGCCTCGATCCTGCGCAACGCGGCCGACCTGGGGGTCTCGTCCGGCACGACCGCGTCCTTCGACCCGTCGCTGCTGTCCCACGAGAAGGAGGGCGACCTGCTGCGCGCCCTCGCCGAGTTCCCGCGGGTCGTGACCTCCGCGGCCCAGCTCCGGGAGCCGCACCGGGTCGCCAGGTACCTCGAGGACACCGCGTCGAGCTTCCACAAGTTCTACGACGCCTGCCGGGTGCTGCCGATGGGCGACGAGGAGCCGGCGCCGATCCACGCCGCGCGGCTGCTGCTGGTCGAGGCGACCAAGACGGTCCTCGCCAACGGTCTCGGGATGCTCGGGGTCTCCGCCCCCGACAGGATGTGACGAGATGCCCTCACACGAGGCCGGCTGGGCGCACGCGGCCGGCGCCCTCGACGGACCCTCCTGGCTGCGTCCGCCCGGTGACGTCAACGCCCTGGTGCCGCTGCTCTGGTCGTCGACCGCCCGCAAGACCGACGACGGTGCGCTCGAGGTGGGCGGCGTCGACGTCCGCGACCTCGTCGCCGAGCACGGCTCCCCGGCGTACGTCCTCGACGAGGCCGACTTCCGGTCCCGGGCGCGCGGGTTCCGCGAGGCGTTCGCCGACTACGACGTCTACTACGCCGGCAAGGCGTTCCTGTGTACGACGGTCGCGAGGTGGGTCGCCGAGGAGGGCCTCTGCCTCGACGTCTGCTCGCCGGGCGAGCTGACCGTCGCACTGCGGGCCGGCTTCGACCCGGCCCGGATCGGCTACCACGGCAACAACAAGACGATGCCCGAGCTGCGCCGGGCCGTCGAGGCGGGTGTGGGCCGGATCGTCGTCGACTCGTTCACCGAGCTCGACCGGCTGGCCGAGCTGGTCTCGACGGGCTCGACCACCGGGGCCGGGACGACCACGTCGGCGTCGGTGATGATCCGGGTGACGGCCGGTGTCGAGGCGCACACCCACGAGTACATCGCGACCGCCCACGAGGACCAGAAGTTCGGCTTCTCGATCACCTCCGGCGACGCGTTCGAGGCGGTCCGCCGCGCTCAGGAGGCGCCCGGGCTGAACCTCCTCGGCCTGCACTCTCACATCGGCAGCCAGATATTCGACACCTCGGGCTTCGAGGTCGCGGCCCGCCGGGTGCTCACCCTGCACGCGCGGGTGTCCGACGAGCTCGGCGTGGACATGCCCGAGCTCGACCTGGGCGGCGGGTTCGGCATCGCCTACACCACGCAGGACGACCCGTCCGACCCGGCGCAGCTGGCCACCGAGCTGACCAAGATCGTCGAGCACGAGTGCCGGGCGTTCGACGTACCCGTGCCGACTCTTTCGATCGAGCCGGGCCGCGCGGTCGTCGGGCCGGCCATGTGCACGGTCTACGAGGTGGGGACCGTCAAGCGCGTCGAGCTCGACGCCGGGGCGGTGCGCACGTACGTCTCGGTGGACGGTGGCATGTCCGACAACATCCGGACGGCGCTTTACGACGCGGACTACAGCTGCACGATCGCCTCCCGCCGGTCCGACGGCGAGCCGGTGCTGGGGCGGGTGGTCGGCAAGCACTGCGAGGCCGGCGACATCGTGGTCAAGGATGAGTTCGTCCCCTCCGACCTGGCGCCCGGTGACCTGTTGGCGATCCCGGGCACGGGCGCCTACTGCCGGTCGCTGGCGAGCAACTACAACCACGCCCTGCGGCCGCCGGTGATCGGCGTCGCCGACGGGACGGCCACCGTCGTGCTCCGCCGGGAGACCGAGGACGACCTGCTCGCGACGGACGTCGGCGCCCAGGCCTGACGACCAGACCGATGCGCAGACCTGACGACCAGGACTGACGAGTCTCGCGACCCGGACGCAACGCCGTAATCGTGCGGCGGCCGCGGCGATGGCCCAAGATGAAGGACCAGACGGTACGACGACGGAGAGGTGACGGAGCGGTGAAGCGTGCGCCGGATCGGCCGCTGAAGCTGGCCCTGCTCGGGTGCGGGTCGGTCGGCAGCCAGGTGGTGCGGCTGCTGCGGGAGCAGGCCGACGACCTGACCGCCCGGGTCGGTGCGCCCATCGAGCTCGTCGGCGTCGCCGTACGACGGCCGGACCTCCAGCGCGACGCCCAGGTCCCGGTGGAGCTGCTCACCACCGACGCCGCCGGGCTGGTCGCGCGCGACGACGTCGACCTCGTCGTCGAGGTGATCGGCGGCATCGAGCCGGCCCGGTCGCTGATCCTCACCGCCCTGGAGAACGGCGCCTCGGTGGTCACGGCCAACAAGGCACTCCTCGCCGAGGACGGCAGCACGCTGTTCGCCGCCGCCGAGAAGGCAGAGCGCGACCTCTACTACGAGGCCGCCGTGGCCGGGGCGATCCCGATCGTGCGGCCGCTGCGCGAGTCGCTGGCGGGTGACAAGGTGCGCCGCGTGCTCGGCATCGTCAACGGCACCACCAACTTCATCCTCGACAAGATGGACACGTCCGGCGCCGGTTTCGCCGAGGCGCTGGAGGAGGCGCAGGAGCTCGGGTACGCCGAGGCCGACCCCACCGCCGACGTCGAGGGCTACGACGCCGCGGCGAAGGCGGCGATCCTGGCCAGCCTCGCCTTCCACACCCGGGTGACGGCGGCCGACGTCTACCGCGAGGGCATCGCCGAGGTGAGCGCGGCCGATGTCGCCTCGGCCCGCGACATGGGCTGCGTGGTCAAGCTGCTCGCCATCTGCGAGCACCGCGACGGTCCCGACGGCGAAGCGGTCGCGGCCCGCGTGCACCCGGCGATGATCCCGCGCAGCCACCCGCTGGCCAGCGTCCGCGAAGCGTTCAACGCGGTGTTCGTCGAGAGCGACGCCGCCGGCCAGCTGATGTTCTACGGGCCGGGCGCGGGTGGCGCCCCGACCGCCAGTGCGGTGCTCGGTGACCTGGTGACGGTGGCCCGCAACCGGATCGACGACGTGCGGGGCGCGGGGGAGTCGGCCTACGCCGCCCTCGAGGTGCTGCCGATGGGGCAGACGGAGACCCGCTACCACGTCGCGATCGACGTCGACGACCGCACCGGGGTGCTCGCCGCCGTGGCGCAGACCTTCGCCGAGCACCAGGTGTCGATCCAGACCGTCCGGCAAGAGGGCCACGGCGACGACGCCCAGCTCGTGGTCGTCTCGCACCGCGCGAGCGACGCCGCCCTGGCGGCGACGGTCGACACCCTCCGCAAGCTCGACTTCGTCCACGACGTCTCCTCGGTGATGCGCGTCGAGGGCGACCTGTGATGACCCCGCCGGAGGGCGCTCACCAGTGGCGCGGGGTGATCGAGGAGTACCGCGACCGGCTCGCGATCCCCGACCACACGCCCACGATCACCTTGCGCGAGGGCGGCACGCCCATGGTCGACAGCCGTTGGCTCTCCGAGCTGCTCGACGCAGAGGTCTGGCTCAAGGTCGAGGGGGACAATCCGACCGGCTCGTTCAAGGACCGGGGCATGACGGTCGCGCTCTCCGTGGCCGTGGGGCAGGGCGCCGAGGCCGTCGTCTGCGCGTCCACCGGCAACACGTCGGCCTCGATGGCGGCATACGCAGCGAAGGCGCGGGTCAAGCCCCTGGTGCTCGTGCCCCAGGGCAAGATCGCCGCCGGCAAGCTGGCCCAGGCGATCGTGCACGGCGCTCAGGTGATCATGGTGCGCGGCAACTTCGACGACTGCCTGCGGATGTCACGGGAGCTCGCCGACCAGTACCCGGTCGCGCTCGTGAACTCCGTGAACCCGATGCGCCTCGAGGGCCAGAAGACCGCCTCGTTCGAGATCGTCGACTTCCTCGGCGACGCCCCCGACCTGCACGTGCTCCCGGTCGGCAACGCCGGCAACGTCTCGGCGTACTGGAAGGGGTACGTCGAGTCGGAGAAGTCCGGCGCCAGCACCCGCCGACCGCGGATGCTCGGCTGGCAGGCCGCCGGCGCCGCGCCGCTCGTCTCTGGTGAGCCGGTCGCCGCGCCGGAGACTGTGGCCTCCGCGATCCGGATCGGCAACCCGGCCTCCTGGCACCTCGCCGTGGCCGCCCGCGACGAGTCCAACGGCTACTTCAAGGCCGTCGGGGACGACGAGATCCTCCGCGCGCAACGCCAGCTCGCCGCGCTGGACGGGGTGTTCGTCGAGCCCGCCTCGGCCGCCGGTGTCGCGGGCCTGCTGAGCGAGCACGCCGCCGGCACGTCGTACGCCGGAACGCAGATCGTCGTCACAGTCACCGGCCACGGCCTGAAGGACATCGACACCGCGCTGTCCACCTTCACCGACCTCGTCGACACCGTCGTGGACGCCGACGTCGACGCTGCCGCCGAGGCAGCCGGGCTCGGTTGAGACACGGTCCGATGCCCACCCTCCACACCGGGCCGGTCACGGTGACTGTGCCCGCCACCAGCGCGAACCTGGGCCCCGGCTACGACGCACTCGGGCTGGCGCTCGGCCTGCGTGACACGGTGACCGCCGAGGCCGTGGACGGACCCGACGAGGTGCAGGTGACCGGTGAGGGCTCGGGTGAGGTCCCCCTCGACGGCACCCATCTGGTCCTGCGCTCGATGCGGCAGGCGTTCGACGCGATGGACTGCGATGCCCCCGGCATCCGGTTGTCCTGCGCCAACGTCATTCCGCACGGGCGGGGGCTCGGTTCGTCGTCGGCCGCGATCGTGGCCGGCGTCTGTGCGGCCCGCGGCCTCGTGGGAGGCGGCTCCCTGCTGATCGACGACGACGCGCTCTTCGCCCTGGCCGCCGACGTCGAGGGCCACCCCGACAACGTAGCGCCCGCGTTCTACGGAGGGTTCACCGTCGCGTACGCCGTGGGCGGGCGGTTCCGGGCCACCACCGCGGCCGTCGACCCGAGGGTGGCCGCGGTCGCGTTCGTGCCGCCCGACCCGGTCCGCACCGAGGTGGCCCGGGGCCTGCTCCCCGACGCGGTCCCACACGCGGATGCCGCGGCCAACGCCGGCCGCGCGGCGCTGCTCGTCGCGGCGCTCGGCCAGCGTCCGGAGCTCCTGCTCGACGCGACCGAGGACCGGCTCCACCAGGACTACCGGGAGCCCGCCATGCCGGCGACCTTGGCGCTGGTCCGGTCGCTGCGCGCAGACGGCCATGCCGCGTTCGTCTCCGGCGCGGGTCCCACGGTGCTCGTGCTCACCGACCGGTCCACCCAGGAGAGTGTCGCGAGCCGCGTGCCGGGCGGCTGGGCCGTGCACCAGCTGGCGGTCGGGGCGCCGGGGGCCGCGGTCGAGGTCGGCTGAGCTGATGCCGGTCGCCGGGGAATCTCCTGCGGCGTGTCCGTGTTGTGACTCTTGCAACCCATAGACCCTGATGGTGTTAGGCTGCCGGTGCGCAGGTGATCGAGGGTTCCCCCGATCCGATGACTCCGATCAAGCTCCCTCGATCCGCACAGAGCGCACTCTTTCCTCGCTCTCACAACTTCTGAGACGGCCACGCCGCGACGCCTCGCATCGTGACGGACCGTCCGGGATCGCGACCGGGAATTCACCTGAACACGGCCTCTCGGAAAACACTCCGACGGGCCTGGACGTGGGAAGGACCTCACGTGACGGAAACAACCACACCCACCCCTGACACCGACTCCGGTGACGCGAGCAGCCGCGCGCCCAAGAAGCGCGCAGCCGGCCTCAGCGGGATGCTGCTGCCCGAGCTGAAGCAGATGGCAGGTGGGCTGGGCATCAAGGGCGTCGGCGGCATGCGCAAGAGCCAGCTGATCGATGCCATCCGCGCCGCCCAGTCGGGCGGCTCGGGGAACGCGGGCGCGGCCAGCGCCCCGCCCGCGGAGGCCCCGGCGGAGTCCCGGTCTGAGACCCGTTCGCGGGAGTCCCGTGACGACCGCCGCGCCGACCGACAGGCGAAGCCGGACCAGAAGCCCGAGCAGGGCCGGCCCGCCGCCAAGGACACCTCCGACCAGCAGGACCGCACCTCCGGCAAGGACCGCACCGACAACCGCGGTGACCGGGGCGACAACCGCGGCAACGACAACCGCGGCGACAGCCGCAACGACAACCGCGGCGACAGCCGCAACGACCACCGCGGCGACGACAACCGCGGCGACAGCCGCAACGACAACCGCGGCGACCGCGATCGCGCGGACAGCCGGGACAACCGCAACGACAACCGTGGCGACCGCGACCGCGCCGACAACCGGGACAACCGCGGTGACAGCCGCGGCGACACCCGAGGGGACACCCGAGGGGACACCCGGGACGACGGCAGCAGCCGCCGCAACCGGCGCCGTCGCGGCCGCGACCGCAACGAGCGCACCGACCGCGGCGGCCGGACCAGTCGCAACGAGCCGGACACCCAGATCCTCGAGGACGACGTGCTGCTCCCGGTGGCCGGCATCCTCGACGTCCTCGACAACTACGCGTTCGTCCGGACCAGCGGCTACCTGCCCGGCAGCGACGACGTCTACGTGTCGCTCTCGATGGTGCGCAAGTACGGCCTGCGCCGCGGCGACGCGGTCACCGGCCAGGTGCGCCAGCAGCGCGAGGGCGAGCGCAAGGAGAAGTTCAACCCGCTCGTCCGGATCGACACCATCAACGGTGCCGACCCCGAGGCGGCCAGGCACCGCGTCGAGTTCAACAAGCTCACGCCCCTCTACGCCTCCGAGCGACTGCGCCTCGAGACCGAGTCGAACAACCTGATCGGCCGGGTCATCGACATCGCCGCCCCGATCGGCAAGGGTCAGCGCGGTCTCATCGTGTCGCCGCCCAAGGCCGGCAAGACGATGATCATGCAGTCGATCGCCAACTCGATCACGACCAACAACCCCGAGTGCCACCTGATGATCGTCCTCGTCGACGAGCGTCCGGAGGAGGTCACCGACTTCCAGCGCACGGTCAAGGGCGAGGTCATCGCCTCGACGTTCGACCGGCCGGCGAGCGACCACACGTCGGTCGCCGAGCTCGCGATCGAGCGGGCCAAGCGGCTCGTCGAGCTCGGCCACGACGTGGTCGTGCTGCTCGACGGCATCACGCGCCTGGGCCGCGCCTACAACCTGGCCGCCCCGGCCAGCGGCCGGATCCTCTCCGGTGGCGTCGACTCATCCGCGCTGTACCCGCCGAAGCGGTTCTTCGGTGCGGCCCGCAACATCGAGGACGGCGGCTCGCTCACCATCCTCGCGACCGCGCTGATCGAGACCGGCTCCAAGATGGACGAGGTCATCTTCGAAGAGTTCAAGGGCACCGGCAACATGGAGCTCCGGCTGCGCCGCGAGTTCGCGGACAAGCGGATCTTCCCGGCCATCGACGCCGTCCAGTCCGGCACCCGCCGCGAGGAGCTCCTGATGAGCAAGGAAGAGCTGACCATCGTCTGGAAGCTCCGCCGCGTGCTCTCGGGTCTCGACGGACAGCAGGCCCTCGAGCTGCTGCTCGAGCGGCTCAAGAAGTCGCAGAGCAACATCGAGTTCCTGATGCAGGTGCAGAAGACCACGCCGACCGCAGGCAACAACGGCGACTGAGGTCGTCGCGCGGGGGACGCAAAAGCATTGTT
>NZ_DASSCL010000052.1:0-7728 GCF_035697785.1 Nocardioides sp. | reverse complement strand
CGGTACTGCACCCAGTCCTCGGGGTCGCGGGCCCACGGACCGGTGAGGAACGCGCAGCCGACGGCACCGATGACCGGGATCACGGTCGGGGCCTTGAACACGCGCTCGGTCGTCTTGTCGCCACGCAGCACCAGGCAGGCGACGTTCACGATCGTGAACACGACCAGCAGCAGGAGTCCGGTCGTGCCGGCCAGCGACTCGACGATGGAGCTCTCGGACTGCTCGGTGACGACCCAGATCAGGCCGAAGGCGAGCAGCGTGGTGAACGCGATCGCCGACCACGGCGTACGACGGCCGGGGAGCACGCGTCCGAGCGAGCGCGGCAACACGTCCTGGCGGGCCATCCCGTAGATCAGCCGGCTGGCCATCAGCATGTTGATGAGGGCGGTGTTGGCCACGGCGAACACCGTCAGGAACGGGAACACCGTGCTCACCGGGAAGCCGGGCGCGCCCTGCTTGACCACCTCGAGCAGGATGCCGGTCTCTCCGTCGAAGTTCTGGATGTCCCCGATGGGCAGCACCATCACCACCGAGATCGCCACCAGCATGTAGATGACCACGGCGATGCCGAGACCGGTGAGCATGGTGCGCGGGAAGATCTTTTCCGGCTCGTGGCACTCCTCGACCATGTTGACCGAGTCCTCGAAGCCGACCATCGAGAAGAACGCGATCGCGGTCGCGACCGTGACGGCGGCGAACATGCCGCGGTCGCTGGCGTTCTCGAAGACCACGACTCGGCTCACGTCGACGCCGTTGGAGGCCATCGCCCAGAAGCCGATCAGGATCACGATGGCGAGGGCGGTGATCTCGACCAGGGTGAGGACGACGTTGAACTTGACGCTCTCGCCGACACCGCGGAGGTTGATCGCGGCCAGCAGGAGCATGAACCCGAGCGCGACGAGCAGCACCGCCGTGGTCGACGTCGGCACGCCACCGATCGTCTCGTCGAGCCCGGCGAGCAGGTTGGCCGCAAGCAGGTTGGACGAGGTGGAGGCACTGGTGATGCCGGAGCACACCACGGTGAACGCGACCAGGAACGTCACGAAGTGGACCCCGAACGCCTTGTGCGTGTAGAGCGCTGCGCCGGCGGCCTGGGGGTACTTCGTGACCAGCTCGAGGTACGAGAAGGCTGTGAGCGTGGCGACCGTGAACGCGACGAGGAACGGCAGCCAGGCGACCCCGCCCACCTCCCCGGCGATGTCCCCGGTCACCGCGTAGACGCCGGCGCCCAGGATGTCGCCGACGATAAACAGCAACAGGAGCTTGGGTCCCATCACCCGCTTGAGCTCGTGCTGTTCGTGCCCGGTCCGTTCGCTGCTGACCTCGGTGCTCATCACAACTCCTCGCTCACGGCGTCCTTCTCACCTTCTTCCCCATTCCGGCGCCAGCGCAAGCATCCACGCCCCTTGTCGGCCGGGAGGTCGGGTCAGAGGGCTCAGGGACGGCGGTGGACGAGCAGCGGCAGCACGGTCGTGGCCCCGGCCCGGCGCAGCGCGGCGGCGGCCACCGTGACGGGCCACAGCGAGGAGGTGGCGTCGACGACGAGCAACACGGCCCGGCCCGCCACCGAGCCCGGCAGAGTGTCCGGGGTGAGGGCGTCCCGCCAGAACGCCGCCTCCTCGGCCGAGGACATCTCCCGCAGGTCGGGCACCCGCGCCGGGGCGGGCATCGACGCCCGCTCCAGCCGACCGCGCTCGGCGATGTGGTCGGCGACCGATGCGGTCATGACCGGGAAACCTGCGGCCGGGAGGTCGACCACGACTTCGGGACGCTGCGACCAGGAGTCCTTCCACCCGGCGAGCAGCCGGACGCACGCCTCGCGCACCTCGTCGGGCGCGGGGGCGTCGCGACCGAAGATCTCGGCGACGGTCTGGCGCCACTCCGGGGCGTCGGCGTGGACCAGGGTGCGGCCGACCTCGTGGGCGTCGTCGGGCGCGATCCGGCCCCGGGTGCCGAAGGCGCCGCCGGGCCACATCTTGCGCGGCTCGAGCAGATGCACCTGCCCGCGCAGCAGCCGGGTCACGGCCTGCACGGTCTCGACGGCCGGCTCGCCCGACAGCGCCTCGGGCAGCTCGCCGCGGCACACCGAGCAGCGTCCGCACGGCTCGGCGTGCGGGTCGTCGAGCGAGGCCTGCAGCAGCTCCATCAAGCAGCGCTCACCGCGGGTGTAGGCGCGCATGATGTCGGCCTCACGACGACGTACCGCGACCACGCCGTCGTAGTGCGCGGCGTCGTACTCCCAGTCCTTGCCGGTGGCCCGCCAGCCGTCCTCGAGCCGCTCGACCACCCCGTCGACGGCGAGCTGCTTGAGCATCAGCTCGACCCGACCCCGTCGCACGCCGGACTGGGCCTCGACCGCGACCACCGACAACGGCTCCTGGGTCGAGAGCACGTCGAGCACCCGCGCCACCTGGTCGGGCTGCGGGATCGTCGCCGTCGCGAAGTAGTCCCACACCCCTGCGTCCGCGTCGGACGGCAACAGCACCGCGTGCGCGTGGTCGATGGCGCG
Organism: Nocardioides sp.; assembly: GCF_035697785.1. Lineage (GTDB taxonomy): Bacteria > Actinomycetota > Actinomycetes > Propionibacteriales > Nocardioidaceae > Nocardioides_B. The sequence continues at coordinate 5,219 of NZ_DASSCL010000052.1, read as the reverse complement.
ACCGGCGCGACCGACCTGCTGGTAGTAGGAGACCGGCGACGGCGGCGCACCCACGTGCACGACGAAGCCGAGGTCGGGCTTGTCGTAGCCCATCCCGAGCGCGGAGGTCGCGACGAGTGCCTTGAGCCGGTTGTCGCGCAGCGCATCCTCCAGCCGGTGCCGGTCCTGGGGGTCGAGCTGGCCGGTGTAGGCGGCGACGGGTACGTCGGGGCCGTGCACCTCGGCGACGGCCGCCGCCAGCCTTTCCGCGTCGGCGACGGTGAGGGTGTAGACGATGCCCGAGCCGGGCAGCCGCGGCAGGTGGTCGACCACCCAGGCGTACCTCTCCAGCGGGGACAGCCGGTCGACGACGGACAGCTCGAGGCTGGCCCGGGCGAGCTGTCCGCGGAGCACGAGCGTGGCGTCCCCGAGCTGCTGCGCGACGTCGTCGGTCACTCGCTCGTTCGCGGTCGCGGTCGTGGCGAGCACCGGAGTCTCGGGGTTGAGGCGCTGCAGCACGTCGGACACCCGGCGGTAGTCGGGGCGGAAGTCGTGGCCCCAGTCGGACACCGCGTGCGCCTCGTCGATCACGAGGAGCCCGAGCCGGCCGGCCAGCGAGTCGAGCACCCGGCGCCCGAAGCCGGGGTTGGCGAGCCGCTCCGGGGACACCAGCAGCACGTCGACCTCGCCGTCGAGGAGGCCGCGCTCGATCGCGGACCAGTCGTCGAAGTTGGAGGAGTTCAGCGTCGCGGCGTGGAGGCCGGCGCGGGCGGCGGCGGCGACCTGGTCGCGCATCAGCGACAGCAGCGGCGAGACCACCAGCGTGGGACCGGCCGCCTCGGACCGGCGGATCGCGGTGGCCGCCCAGTAGACCGCCGACTTGCCCCAGCCGGTGGCCTGCACCACCAGCACCCGCGCCGCCGGCTCGCACAGCGCCGCGACCGCCGTGACCTGGTCGTCGCGCAGGCGCGCGTCGGGCCCGGCCATCGCGGCGATCACCCGCTGGGCGGTGGCGGCGCGGGTGTCGGGGAGGGTGGTCGTGGTCATGGCTGCCACCGTAGGCCGCGCCGCCGACCACGGCGCCGCTGCGTCCACAGACCTCACCCGGGCGGGACGACTCCCAGTCGCTCGAGGAGGAACAGCAGGGCCGCCGCGAAGATGTTGTCGGCCGTGCCCGCGCGGATCCGCTCCCAGTCGACCTGCTCGCGCAGCGCCCGGGCCACCGGGATCACGGCGGCGAAGTCGCAGTAGTGCTCGTCGAGTGCGTTGAGCTTGTGCAGCACCACCGAGGTCGCGGACAGCACCGGCATCTCGACGGACAGCACCTCCAGCCCATCGACGTCGGCCAGGTCCTCGCGGGTCGTGGCCTGCGAGGACATCCGGAACAGCACGTCGACGCACACGCCGTCGACGTCCACCTTGAACAGCCAGTCCTCCGGTGGCTCGCGTACGTCGAGCCCGCTGGCCGCGAGGTGCTCCCGGACCCGCTGGGCGTCCTCCTCGGCGATCACGAAGTCCACGTCGTGCACCGACTCCGGGCCGCCACGCGCCCACACGGCGTACCCGCCGGTCAGCGCGAACGGCACTCCGCTCTCCTTGAGCGCCACCGCCACCCGTTTGAGCGCCTCGCGCAGGTCGTTGCGCTCCGGCTCCGGCTCCGTCATGCGCCCTTCTTACCCACCCGGTCGAGGGGTTAGCCCGCTGCTGCCTGCGGGCAGGGTGCCGGTGTGCGCGTGGTGACGTTCAACATCCTCAGCGGCCGGTCGCCGGACGACCAGCGGGTCGACGTCGGGAGGTACGCCGAGTCGATCCGCTCGCTCGGCGCGGACGTGCTCGCGCTGCAGGAGGTGGACCGCAACCAGCCGCGGTCGGAGAACGTCGACCTCACCGCCGTGGCCGCGGAGGCGATGGGCGCCGTCGAGCACCGGTTCGTGGCGGCGCTCAACGGGAGTCCCGGCACGTGGATCGCTGCCACCGGCGAGGAGCAGCCCGACGCGGCGGCGTACGGCATCGCGGTGCTCAGCCGCTACCCGGTCACGGGCTGGGAGGTGGTGCGGCTCGCGCCGGTGCCGGGTCAGGTGCCGATGTGGTGGCGCGGCAGCCGGTGGCCGAGCCTGGTGCGGGACGAGCCACGGGTCGCGGTCGCGGCGACGGTGGAGGCGCCGGGCGGCACCGTCACGGTGGTGAACACGCATCTGTCGTTCCTGCGCTGGTGGAACGGACGCCAGCTGCGCAGCCTGGTCGCGGCGCTCGACCACGTGACCGGACCGGTGGTCCTCGTGGGGGACCTGAACCTGCTGCCGGGGCGGGCCCACCGGACGACGGGCATGCGGCCGCTGGCCGAGCTCAAGACGTTCCCCGCGCACCATCCCGTCGAGCAGATCGACCACGTGCTGACGAACGCCGACCTGCGGGTCACGCACAGCGAGGCGCGACGGCTGCCGATGTCGGACCACCGTGCGCTGATCGTCGACCTGGAGGACTAGCCCGAGAACCCGCGCCGTACCTCACTCGTCTCGCCTCCGACATCGGTATGCGTCGGGTGGTCCCCAGGTCACGCTCGGCATACCGACATCGGGGGGTGGCGCGTGGCGTGGCGCTAGCCGAAGAAGACCTCGGCCTCGGCGTAGTGAGCGGGCTGGACGAGCTTGAGCTCACCGGTGCCCTCGATCAGCGGCACCCGCACGATCTCGGTGCCGCGCAGCGCCATCATCTTGCCGAAGTCGCCGTCGTGGACCGCGGTGATCGCCTGCAGGCCGAACCGGGTCGCGAGCCAGCGGTCGAACGCGGTCGGCGTACCACCGCGCTGCACGTGACCGAGCACCACCGCGCGGGCCTCCTTGCCGGTGCGGTCCTCGATCTCCCTGGCGAGCCGGTCGCCGATGCCGCCGAGCCGCACGTGCCCGAACGCGTCGAGCTCGCCGCTCTGCAACGTCATGTCGCCACCCTCGACCGGGACGGCACCCTCGGAGACGACGATGATCGGCGAGTAGTGCGACTCGAACCGCTTGTTGACGTAGTCGCAGACCTTCTCGATATCGAAGGGCTGCTCGGGGACGAGTACGACGTTGGCGCCGCCCGCGATCCCGGCGTGCAGGGCGATCCAGCCCGCGTGCCGGCCCATCACCTCGACGACGAGGACCCGGTGGTGCGACTCGGCCGTGGTGTGCAGCCGGTCGATCGCCTCCATGGCGATGTTCACGGCGGTGTCGAAGCCGAACGTGAAGTCGGTGCCGCTCAGGTCGTTGTCGATCGTCTTGGGCACACCGACGACGTCGACGCCGAGGTCGGCGAGCTTGGTGGCGACGCCGAGGGTGTCCTCGCCGCCGATCGCGATCAACGCGTCGATGCCGTTGCCGGCGAGGTTCTCCTTGATCTTCTCGACACCGCCGTCGATCTTGAACGGGTTGGTGCGCGAGGACTTCAAGATGGTGCCGCCGCGCGGGAGGATGCCGCGCACCTGGTCGACGCCGAGCGGCACGGTGACGTTCTCGAGCGGGCCGCGCCAACCGTCACGGAACCCCACGAAGTCGTAGCCATAGGTCTGCACGCCCTTGCGCACCACGGCCCTGATCACGGCGTTGAGGCCGGGACAGTCGCCGCCTCCGGTCAGCACTCCGACGCGCATGTGTCCTCCTGAGTCGAGAAGTCTGCGATCGACCCTAGCGACGGCCGTTGGATCGATCCAGGGCGGTCCGCTCCGCGAGCGGAGGGGCCGCGCCGCCTCGCGTGCGAGGATCCCCCGCATGAGCGTTCTCGCCATCGACGCAGGCACGACGGGGGTGACGGCCCTCGTCGTCACCCACGAGGGCACCATCGCCGCGAAGGGCTACCAGGAGTTCGGCCAGCACTTCCCCAAGCCGGGCTGGGTCGAGCACTCCCCCGAGGAGATCTGGCAGGCGACGCTGGAGGCCACCCGCGCGTGCGTCTCGGCGTACGCCGAGACCGGCGGTCCCGAGCTGAAGGCGGTCGGGATCACCAACCAGCGCGAGACCGTGCTGCTGTGGGACCGCGAGACGCTCGGCTCCCCGCGGCGCGCGATCGTCTGGCAGGACCGGCGTACCGCCGACATCTGCGCACGGCTGCGCGACGAGGGCCACGAGGACCGGGTCGCCGAGCTCACCGGTCTGCGGCTCGACCCCTACTTCTCCGGCACCAAGCTCGTCTGGCTCGCGGAGAACGAGCCGAACACCTGGGCGCTGGTCGACGACGGCCGGTACGCCATCGGCACGGTCGACTCCTACCTGGTCGCCCGGATGACGCGCGGCACCTGGCACGTCACCGACGTCTCCAACGCGTCGCGGACGCTGCTGTTCGACCTGGAGAAGGGCGAGTGGAGCGACGAGCTGTGCACCCTGTTCGGCGTACCGCGAGACGCCCTGCCCGACGTCGTCCCGTCCTGGGGCGACGGCAGCACGATGGGCACCACCGACCCGCGCACGTTCGCCGGACTGGAGCTGCCGATCGCGGGCATCGCCGGCGACCAGCAGTCGGCGCTGTTCGGGCAGACCTGCTTCGACGTCGGCGACTCCAAGTGCACCTACGGCACCGGGTCGTTCATCCTCACCAACACCGGCACCGAGGTGGTCCGCTCCGACGCCGGCCTGCTCTCCACGGCGGCGTGGAAGTCACCCGCCGGCGAGCTCACGTACGCCGTCGAGGGCGCGATCTTCGTGACCGGGGCGGCCGTGCAGTGGCTGCGCGACGGCCTGCAGATCGTCGGGTCCGCGGCGGAGACCGAGGCGATCGCCGCGACGGTGCCCGACTCCGAGGGAGTGGTCTTCGTGCCGGCGCTGACCGGCCTCGGCGCACCGCACTGGGACCCGCACGCCCGCGGACTGATCATCGGGATCACGCGGGGTACGACGCGCGGGCACATCGTGCGCGCGACGCTCGAGGCGATCGCCTTCGAGGTGCGTGACGTGGTCGAGACGTTGCCGCCGGGCACGGCGCTCACCACCCTCACCGTCGACGGCGGCGCGTCGGCCAACGACCTGCTCTGCCGGCTCCAGGCCGAGCAGCTCGGGGTGCCGGTCGAGCGCCCGAGGATCGTGGAGACCACGGCGCTCGGTGCGGCGTTCCTCGCCGGCCTCGGCACAGGGGTCTGGTCCTCGACCGACGACCTGCGCGAGACCTGGCAGCTCGACCGGCGGTTCGAGCCGTCGGGCAGCCGCGCGGACGCCGACACGGCGTACACCCGCTGGAAGGACGCCGTCGGGCGGTCCAGGTCCTGGGCCTGA
>NZ_DASSCL010000051.1:0-65057 GCF_035697785.1 Nocardioides sp. | reverse complement strand
GAGCATCTGCGCCTCGGTCAACGACGAGGTGGTGCACGGCATCCCCGGTGACCGGGTGATCGCCGAGGGCGACATCGTGTCCATCGACTGCGGCGCGATCGTCGACGGCTGGCACGGCGACGCCGCCATCACCGTCGCGGTCGGCCCTGTCGGCGACGACGCGCTCGACCTGATCCGGGTCACCGAGGAGGCGATGTGGCGGGGGTTCGCCGCCGCGTCGCTCGGCGGCCGGGTCACCGACATCTCGCACGCTGTCGAGTCCTACGTCCGCAGCCAGGGCGACTACGGCATCGTCGAGGACTACGTGGGCCACGGCATCGGCTCGGCCATGCACCAGCCGCCGAACGTGCCGAACTTCGGCCGGCCGGGCAAGGGCCCCAAGCTGGTCGAGGGCCTCGCGCTCGCGGTCGAGCCGATGGTGGTGCTCGGCGACCAGGCCACCTACCTGCTGGGCGACGACTGGACGGTCAAGACCGACGACGGCTCGCTCGCCGCGCACTTCGAGCACTCGTTCACGCTGACCCCGCAGGGCGCGTGGATCCTCACCGCCCTCGACGGGGGAGAGGCGAAGCTCGCCGAGCTCGGCGTCCCGTTCGGCGGCCGCTGAGCCACGGCGCCGCGGCGGCGACCGGACGGACCCCGCCGATTACCGTTCCAGGGCCTTCTTGGCCTAGACTTGTACGTCGGCCCAACGTGGGCCTGTTTCGTGGTGCCCTGCGGCTGCCCAGCACGTCTTGCGCCTGCTCGTGAGAGCGGGAGTGTCGTGTCCGGGATGGGGTGTCCGGGCGGGTCCGACGAGGTCCACCCGCCGCTCCCAGGAGCGGCCGGGAGGTTCGCGGGCCACGGTAGACCAGTCATCAACAGATTGCGGAGGACATGCCGAAGAAAGAAGGCGTGATCGAGATCGAGGGCACGGTTGTCGAAGCTCTCCCGAACGCTATGTTCCGGGTCGAGCTGAGCAACGGGCACAAGGTCCTCGCCCACATCAGCGGCAAGATGCGTCAGCACTACATCCGTATCCTCCCCGAGGACCGAGTCGTCGTCGAGCTCTCGCCGTACGACCTCACCCGGGGACGGATCGTCTACCGGTACAAGTAACACCCCGAGAGATCGGGCTGCCAGCCGTCCACATGACCTGCCCCGCCCTGCGGGTGTCCGGTCATTCACATGGAAGAGCTTCGAACATGAAGGTCAACCCGAGCGTCAAGAAGATCTGTGACAAGTGCAAGGTGATCCGTCGCCACGGCCGCGTCATGGTGATCTGCGAGAACCCTCGCCACAAGCAGCGCCAGGGCTGAGCCCCGGCGCCGTCCGAGGCTCACCCCTCCGGGCGCACCAGCACCGCTGGTGACCACAACTGAACACAGCAGGGCCCGGATCCCACGGGCCCACCAATCGTGACCGCTCGCCACCCCGCCGTCGTACGACGTGCAGGAGGGCGTGACCCCCGGACTGGAGGCCGGGGCCTGAGGTCGGTACAGCCGAGGCGGGCTGTACGGGACGCAGGACGCGGCACGAACAGACACCTCCAACGAACCGAAGGGACACCGCCTTACATGGCACGCCTCGTTGGTGTGGACCTCCCGCGCGACAAGCGCATCGAGGTCGCACTCACCTACATCTACGGCATCGGCCGTACCCGCGCCCAGCAGCTCCTGGCCTCCACGGGGGTCAGCCCGGACCTGCGCGTCCACCAGCTGGGTGACGAGGAGCTGGTCAAGCTCCGTGACGAGATCGAAGCCAACTTCAAGATCGAGGGTGACCTCCGTCGCGAGGTCCAGGCCGACATCCGTCGCAAGATCGAGATCGGCAGCTACCAGGGCCGCAGGCACCGTCAGGGCCTGCCCGTCCGCGGTCAGCGCACCAAGACCAACGCGCGCACCCGCAAGGGTCCCAAGCGCACCGTCGCCGGCAAGAAGAAGGCCAAGTGATCGCAGCCTGACCGGACCGACAGGTCCCGAAGGGCGCGACCACCGAGTCGACTCGACCATCTAGCTTCCAGCAATCTCAGGAGTACTGCACATGCCTCCCAAGAGCCGTCAGGCTTCCGGCGCCAAGAAGGTGCGCCGCAAGGAGAAGAAGAACGTCGCTCAGGGCGAAGCCCACATCAAGAGCACGTTCAACAACACCATCGTCACGATCACCGACCCGACCGGTGCGGTGATCTCGTGGGCCTCTGCCGGCACCGTCGGCTTCAAGGGCTCGCGCAAGTCCACCCCGTTCGCCGCGCAGATGGCCGCCGAGGCCGCCGGTCGCCGGGCGATGGAGCACGGCATGAAGAAGATCGACGTCTTCGTGAAGGGCCCGGGTTCGGGCCGCGAGACGGCGATCCGTTCGCTGGGTGCGATCGGCCTCGAGGTCGGCACCATCCAGGACGTCACGCCCACGCCCCACAACGGATGCCGCCCGCCCAAGCGCCGCCGCGTCTGACCCCGACTGCGTAGAACAGGAGACTTGAGAAATGGCCCGTTACACCGGCCCCATGACCAAGAAGTCGCGCCGTCTCGGTGTCGACCTCGTCGGTGGTGACGCCGCTTACGAGCGCCGTCCGTACCCGCCCGGCCAGCACGGCCGCGCCCGCGTCAAGGAGAGCGAGTACCGCTCGCAGCTCCAGGAGAAGCAGAAGGCCCGCTTCACCTACGGCGTGCTCGAGAAGCAGTTCCACCGCTACTACGCGGAGGCCAGCCGTCGTCCCGGCAAGACCGGTGACAACCTGCTGCAGCTGCTCGAGTGCCGCCTCGACAACGTGGTCTACCGCGCCGGCTTCGCCCGCACGCGCCGCCACGCCCGTCAGCTCGTCGTACACGGTCACTTCCTGGTCAACGGCAAGAAGGTCGACATCCCGTCCTTCCAGGTGACCCAGCACGACGTGATCGACGTTCGCGAGAAGTCCCTCGAGATGACCCCGTTCATCGTCGCTCGTGAGACCCACGGCGAGCGGATCGTCCCGGCCTGGATGGAGGCACTGCCGAACCGGATGCGGATCCTGATCCACCAGCTCCCGGTCCGTCAGCAGATCGACATCCCGGTCCAGGAGCAGCTCATCGTCGAGTTCTACTCGAAGAAGTAACACCGTGACGGGGAGGTCCCACGCTTCGGGTCGCCTCCCCGCCACACCACCCTTCCTTTTCACTGCGTTCGAGTCCGTCAAATAGCGGGTGGGCTCGGAAAGGAAATCTAGAAGTGCTTATCGCTCAGCGCCCGACCCTGTCGGAAGAGGTCGTCGACGAGTTCCGCTCGCGGTTCGTGATCGAACCGCTGGAGCCCGGCTTCGGCTACACGCTCGGCAACTCCCTGCGTCGCACCCTCCTGTCGTCCATCCCCGGCGCCTCCGTCACCAGCATCAAGGTCGACAGTGTGCTCCACGAGTTCTCCACCATCGAGGGGGTCAAGGAGGACGTCACCGAGGTCATCTTGAACCTCAAGGACCTGGTCGTCTCCTCCGAGCACGACGAGCCCGTGACCATGTACCTGCGCAAGCAGGGCCCCGGTGACGTCACCGCCGCCGACATCGCGCCCCCGGCCGGTGTCGAGGTGCACAACCCCGACGTCAAGATCGCCACCCTGAACGACAAGGGCAAGCTCGAGATGGAGCTCGTCGTCGAGCGCGGCCGCGGCTACGTCTCGTCGGTGCAGAACAAGGGCGGCGACAACGAGATCGGCCGGATGCCGGTCGACTCCATCTACAGCCCGGTCCTCAAGGTCACCTACAAGGTCGAGGCCACCCGTGTCGAGCAGCGCACGGACTTCGACAAGCTGGTGATCGACGTCGAGACCAAGCCGTCGATCCGTCCCCGCGACGCGATCGCCTCGGCGGGCAAGACCCTCGTCGAGCTCTTCGGGCTGGCCCGCGAGCTGAACGTCGAGGCCGAGGGCATCGACATCGGCCCGTCGCCGGTGGACGAGCAGCTCGCCGCGGACCTGGCCCTGCCGGTGGAGGAGCTCAACCTCACCGTCCGCTCCTACAACTGCCTCAAGCGCGAGGGCATCCACACCGTGGGTGAGCTCATCAGCCGCTCCGAGCAGGACCTGCTCGACATCCGCAACTTCGGCGCCAAGTCCATCGACGAGGTGAAGGCCAAGCTGGTCGAGATGGGTCTGTCGCTGAAGGACTCGGCTCCGGGCTTCGACCCGCAGGCGGCCCTGGCGGCGTACGACGACGACGACGACAGCTTCGTCGAGGACGAGCAGTACTGACATCCGTGGCCGGGCCCGCCGCGACTGATCCCGCGTCGGGCCCGACCGTGGGAAACATCTATCCGGGTACCTGGTACGGCCCGGGAGAAATGAGAAGCAGACGATGCCTACCCCCAAGAAGGGCGCCCGCCTCGGCGGCAGCCCGGCCCACCAGCGGCTGATCCTCTCGAACCTGGCCACGGCGCTGTTTGAGCACGGTCGGATCACCACCACCGAGGCCAAGGCCCGGGTGCTGCGCCCGGTCGCCGAGAAGCTGATCACCAAGGCCAAGAAGGGCGACCTGCACAACCGTCGCCAGGTCCTGTCCACGATCAAGGACAAGGGCGTCGTGCACTCGCTGTTCGAGGACATCGCGCCGCGCTACGCGGAGCGCCCCGGCGGCTACACCCGGATCACCAAGATCGGTCCGCGCAAGGGCGACAACGCGCCCATGGCCGTCATCGAGCTGGTGACCGAGGACTACACGCCGAAGGCGAAGTCCACTCCGGCCGCCAAGCAGACCCCCGCCGCCACGCCGGTCGAGGAGACCGAGGCCCCCGCGGCCGAGGCGACCGAGTCCGAGGCGCCCGAGTCCGACGCGACCGAGTCCGAGGCGCCCGAGTCGGCTGACGACACCGCAGCAGACGAGGCTCCCGCCGAGGAGAACGAGGACACCAAGTCCGAGTGACCTGACGCCCTCCGGGGCAGACCGCGAGGCCCGCCATCCCACCGGGATGGCGGGCCTTCGACATCCCGGCGGCGCCGGGTCGTGTCGCGCCGGTGCGCCGGTGGCCGATTACCACGGTCCCGTGGTAATTGCCCGCCTCCCCATGACAATTCGCCCCGGGAAGCGGACGTTCACCACGGTCCCGTGGTAATTGGCCGGCGTCCCAGCGCTAGTCGCGACCGGACCAGGCGGCCTCCACGAGCCGCTGCGTCTCCGCCAGGGTCAGTCCCCGCCGGCGAGCAGCATGCGCGAGCGCCGAGACGGCCGATCCCACGTCCGGCGGCGGACGGTCCAGCGCGGCGGACCGGACGAAGGTGCCGCGGCGGCCCTCGGTCACCACGACACCGTCGGCCTCGAGCTCCTTGTAGGCGCGGGCGACGGTGTTGGCGGCCAGACCGAGATGGGCCGCGAGCTGCCGCACCGGGGGGAGGCGGGTGCCCGCGGGGAGGCTGCCGTCGGTGGCCTGCCTGGCCACCTGGGTGCGCAGCTGCTCGTACGGCGGCACCGTGGAGGCGGGGTCGATGCGGAGGTCCACGCGGCGATCGTAGGGCGTTTGGAAGGATGAGCCCGTGCGGCTCCGACTCGACCTGGCCTACGACGGCACCGACTTCCACGGCTGGGCCGCGCAGCCGTCCCTGCGGACCGTGCAGGGGGAGCTCGAGAAGGCGCTCGCGACGGTGCTGCGGATCGACACCGTCCCGGTCACCTGTGCCGGACGCACCGACACGGGCGTCCATGCCCGCGGTCAGGTCGTCCACCTCGACCTGCACCCCGACGTGCTCGCCGGGGCCGCGGGTCGCAGCGACGCACCGGCCCCGGACGCGCTCGTGCGCCGGCTCAACGGGGTGCTCCCGGCCGACGTACGCGTGCACCGCGCGGCGCAGGCGCCCGACGCCTTCGACGCGCGGTTCTCGGCGTTGTGGCGGCGCTACGCCTACCGGATCGCCGATGCGCCCGAGCTGGTCGACCCGCTGGTGCGCAACGCCGTGCTCGCCTGGCCGCGGCCCCTCGACCTCGACGCGATGAACGACGCTGCGGACCTGCTCGTCGGCGAGCACGACTTCGCGGCGTTCTGCCGCAGAAGGGAAGGTGCGACCACGATCCGCACGTTGCTCGAGCTGCGCTGGGACCGGGACGCCTCCGGCCTGGCCGTGGCGACGGTGCGGGCGGACGCGTTCTGCCACAGCATGGTGCGCGCGCTCGTCGGCTGCCTGGTCGCGGTCGGTGAGGGACGTCGTACGCCGGAGTGGGCCGGAGAGCTGCTGCGGGCGGCCCAGCGAGACCCCGGCGTGACGGTCATGCACGCGCACGGGCTCACCCTTGAGGAGGTCGCCTACCCGGCCGACGCCGACCTCGCGACGCAGGCCGAGGCCGCCAGAGTGGTCAGGACGCTGCCATGACCGGGAGTGACGACCACTACTTCTCCGCGGACCCGGCGGTCGCGTTCAGGCGGACCCCGGTCCGGGCGGACGTGTGGGGGCAGGAGCTCGAGCTGGTGTCCGGCTCCGGGGTGTTCGCGCAGGGACGGCTCGACGTGGGGACGGCGGTCCTGTTCCGCGAGACCGAGCCGCCGGTCGACGGCGGGACATTCCTGGACCTCGGCTGCGGGTACGGCGTGATCGGGCTCGCCCTCGCCCGGGCCCTCCCGAGCGCCCGGGTGTGGGGCGTCGACGTGAACGAGCGAGCGGTGCTGCTCGCCGAGGAGAACGCCGCGGCGCTCGGCGTCGGCGGTCGGTACACCGCCAGCACGCCATCGGGCGTGCCTGGCGACGTACGGTTCGACGAGATCTGGTCGAACCCGCCGATCCGGGTCGGCAAGGCCGCACTGCACGAGCTGCTGCTCACCTGGCTGCCGCGGCTGCGGCCGGGTGGTCGGGCGGTGATGGTGGTGGGCAAGAACCTCGGTGCCGACTCGTTGCAGCGCTGGCTGGCCTCGCAGGACTATCCGACTCGGAGGCTGGCCAGCGCGAAGGGGTTCCGGGTGCTGGAGACCCGCCGGGCGACCTGATCGGTCAGGCGGCCGGGCGTCGCTCCACCAGCACGCCGATCTTGTCGATCCGGTGCTCGGGGTTGCCGAAGCGGTCGAACCAGAAGTTGCCGGCCGCATGGTCCTCGGGGGTCGCGCAGGTCGACAGCGTGATCATCGCCTTCGTCGCCCGCGCGCCCGGCCGGCCCGGGACGGGCGCCACCTGGCGGGCCTTGGACGCCGCGGACCGGAAGGACGTCTCCCGGGTGCCGGTGATCTCGTACACCAGAACGCTCATGCCGGAGCGGACCAGCACGCGGTCCCCGGCCTGGAGGAACGGGAGCTCCGCGAACGGTGCGGTGTGCGATGTGCGGTGCCCGGTGACGATGAAGTTGCCGACCACGCCCGGTCCGACGCCGCCGCCCGGTCCGCGCGGGGACGCCATCGGACCGGAGTTCTGGATGACCGTGCCGGGACCGTCGTCGGGCGTCCCCCGGTAGCGCACCACCGGGAACGACCGGATCCCGAGCGCGGGGATCGTCAGGAACGAGCGCCGCGGCTCGCGCACTCGGGGCGCGGCGGGCACGGTCGTTCGCGGGTCGGGGGCGGCGGACTCCGGCTGGGTGGTGGGGGAGCGCGACGCGGGTGTGGTCGTCGCCCGGCCGGCGGCTTCGGTCCCGGCCTCCGGGCGCTGGGCAGGCTCCGGCGAGCAGGCGGCGAGGAGCAGCGCCACGACGGCGCCGACCGGTCCGGTGCTGCCCACCGGTCAAGCGTAGGCACGGCCCGGCAGGATGGGGTCATGCATCCTCGAGAGCGCAGGTCGAGCGCCGGCTCCCTCTGGCCACCCCCCGAGGTGCGGCAGGTCTGCGACACCTACCTCTCGATGGTCGACGAGGCCGCCCCGGGGCTGGTCGAGGGGCTCTACCTGCACGGGTCGCTCGGCTTCGGCGAGTGGTACGCCGGACGCAGCGACGTCGACTTCGTGGCGGTGACGTCCCACCGGCCCGACTCGGCCACCGTGCGGCTGCTGCGTGACGTGCACGACCGGGTCGCGGAGACGTTCCCACGCCCGGCGTACGACGGCTTCTACTGCACGTGGACGGACCTCGCTCGCCCGACCGCCTCCTGTCCCGACGTCCCGTGCACGCTGGGCGGGACCTTCGAGACGCAGGGTCGGCTCGACGTGAACCCGGTGACCTGGCACGAGCTGGCCTGGCACGGCGAGACGGTCAGGGGAGCACGACTGGACGACGTGGAGATCTGGACCGACCTGCGAGTGCTGCGGGAGTACTCGCACGGCAACCTCTCGTCGTACTGGCAGAAGCAGGCGGACGCGATCGCGCAGTTCCCCGCGGAGGCGTCGAAGCCGGAGATCGTGACGTGGTTCGTGCTCGGCGTCACCCGGCTGCACCACCTGCTCGCCACCGACCGGCTCACCTCGAAGGACGGCGCCGGCCGGCACGTCGTGGACGCGTTCGGCGAGGAGTGGCGGATCCTGGCCGCGGAGGCGCTGTCCTACCGCGCGACCGGCGAGCGGATCGGGGTGCTGCCCGACGAGGAGCTGGCCGCGCAGCTGGTCGCCTTCGCGCAGCTCTCGGTGCGGGAGAGCCTGGCGCTGCGGCCCTGACCCGCGGGGTCCCGTGCACCGTCCGCACACGGCAGGATGGGTCTCATGACGACCTACGAGGCTGCGGCCGACCGCTACGACTCGATGGAGTACCGGTTCACCGGACACAGCGGGCTCAAGCTGCCCGCGATCTCGCTCGGCCTGTGGCAGAACTTCGGTGATGACCGGCCCGAGGAGACACAGCGGGCGGTGATCCGTCGGGCGTTCGACCGCGGCGTGACCCACTTCGACCTCGCGAACAACTACGGTCCGCCGTACGGCCAGGCGGAGATCAACTTCGGGAAGTACCTCGCCGAGGACCTCGCGCCGTACCGCGACGAGCTCGTCATCTCCACGAAGGCCGGATGGGACATGTGGCCGGGACCCTACGGCCAGGGCGGCGGCTCCCGGAAGTACGTCCTCGCCTCGCTGGACCAGTCGCTGAAGCGGATGGGCCTCGACTACGTCGACATCTTCTACAGCCACCGCTTCGACCCCGAGACGCCGGTCGCCGAGACGATGATGGCGCTCGACCACGCGGTGCGGACCGGCAAGGCGCTGTACGCCGGCATCTCGTCGTACAGCCCGTCGAAGACCCGCGAGGCCGCGTCGATCGCCCGCGATCTCGGGACGCCGCTGCTGATCCATCAGCCGTCGTACTCCATGCTCAACCGCTGGATCGAGAAGGGGCTGCTCGACGAGTGCGAGGAGCAGGGGATGGGCGTGATCGTGTTCACCGCGCTCGCGCAGGGCCTGCTGACCGACCGCTACCTCGACGGCGTCCCGGCCGACTCGCGGGCGGCGCGCACCGACAGCACGCTGCCCGAGGACCACCTCGACGACGCCACGCTGCGGCACGTCCGCCGGCTGAACGAGATCGCGCAGGAACGCGGCCAGAAGCTGGCGCAGCTCGCCCTGCAGTGGGCGCTGCGCGACCGCCGCGTCACCTCCACCGTGATCGGCGCCTCGTCGGTGCAGCAGCTCGACACCAACCTCGACGCCCTGAACGGCCCCCCGCTGACCGACGAGGAGCTCGCCGCCATCGACCAGAACGCCGTCGACTGCGGGATCAACCTGTGGGCGGGCGTCACCGAGGACTGACCCACCACCGATATCGGTAGTCCCACCGTGGTCCCACCGTCACGGGAGGGATACCGATATCGGGGGTTCGCCGCGGGACAGCACCCGCACCGGGTCGCCCGGACGGACCGTGCCGGGCGTGACGACCCGTCCGTTCATGCCGCGCAGCCGCAGGGCTCGGCCCTCGTCGGTGTTGACGAACCGGGTGGCCTCCTCGCCGTAGCGTTCGACGAACTTCGCGCAACCGGTGTGCGGGTACTTCGTCACCTCCACCACCGCCGACTCGCCGACCGCCAGGCGCGAGCCGGGCGGCAGGTTCGTGACGGAGAGGTCCAGGTCGACGTAGAGCTGGTCACCGGCCCAGGCGCGGTCCTCGTCGGTGTCCGCCAGCAGGGACACCATCCGGTGCCCCATCACGGTGATCGATCGGGCGACGTACGACGCGGTCATCTTCCCCCTGCGCCGGCCCCGCGCGGCCCAGTCGTCGCCCACCAGGCCGTGGTCGGGGTGCAGCTCGCCCGCGGTCACCACCTCGCGCTTCCGCGGGCCCGGACGGCGTACGACGAGGGCCAGCACGCCGACGTCTCGCGGCGCCGACCGCAGGTGGTCCAGATGCGGCTCGAGCGCCGAAAGGGGCCGGTGGTCCATGGACAGGATTCTGTCGTATCGACATAGTCGGGGAATGACGTACGTCTACGACTTCACCGAGGGCAGCAAGGACCAGAAGGACCTGCTAGGGGGCAAGGGCGCGAACCTGGCCGAGATGACGAACCTCGGCCTGCCCGTGCCACCCGGGTTCACGATCAGCACCGAGGCCTGCCGGGCCTATCTCGAGACCGGCGGGATGCCGGACGGTCTCGACGACGAGGTGAGCGCCCACTTGGCCCGGCTCGAGGACAAGATGGGCAAGCGGCTCGGGGACGCCGACGACCCGCTGCTGGTCTCCGTGCGGTCCGGCGCGAAGTTCTCGATGCCGGGGATGATGGAGACCGTTCTCAACGTGGGGCTCAACGACCGCAGCGTGCAGGGCCTCGCGGCGAAGGCGGGCGGGGACGAGCGGTTCGCCTACGACTCCTACCGGCGGCTGCTGCAGATGTTCGGCTCCACGGTGCTCGGCATCGAGCCCCACGTCTTCCACGAGGCGCTCGACGGGCTCAAGGAGGAACGGGGGGTCAAGAACGACGTCGACCTGACCGTCGACGACCTGCGCGAGCTGGTCACGACGTACAAGACCGCGATCCGCGAGCACACCGGCCGGGACTTCCCGCAGGAGCCGCGCGAGCAGCTCGACATGGCGACGCGTGCGGTGTTCGACTCGTGGAACACCGACCGGGCGGTGCTCTACCGCCGGCAGGAGCGGATCCCCGCCGACCTGGGCACCGCGGTCAACATCTGCTCGATGGTGTTCGGCAACGGCGGCGAGGACTCCGGCACGGGGGTCGCGTTCACCCGCGACCCGGCGTCGGGCTCGCAGGGCATCTACGGCGACTACCTGCAGAACGCGCAGGGCGAGGACGTGGTCGCCGGCATTCGCAACACGGTGCCGCTGGCCGACCTCGAGCGCATCGACAAGGCCGCCTACGACGAGCTGCTCCGGACCATGCAGACGCTCGAGGAGCACTACAAGGACCTCTGCGACATCGAGTTCACCGTCGAGCACGGCAAGCTCTGGATGCTGCAGACCCGGGTGGGCAAGCGGACCGCGGAGGCGGCGTTCCGGATCGCGTGCCAGCTCGTGGACCAGGACCTCATCGATGCCGACGAGGCGGTACGCCGGGTGACCGGCAGCCAGCTCGCGCAGCTGATGTTCCCGCGCTTCGACACCGAGGCGGAGCGGGTGAAGGTCGCGCAGGGGATGAACGCCTCGCCGGGGGCCGCGGTGGGCAAGGCGGTCTTCGACTCCAACACCGCCGTGGAGTGGAGCGACCGGGGTGAGGGCGTGATCCTGGTGCGTCGCGAGACCAACCCCGACGACCTGCGTGGCATGGTCGCGGCCCGCGGCATCCTCACCAGCCGCGGCGGCAAGACGTCTCACGCGGCGGTCGTCGCGCGCGGCATGGGCCGCACCTGCGTGTGCGGCGCGGACTCACTCGACGTGGACGTGAAGGCGAAGCGCATGACCACCGCGGACGGGTCGGTGATCGCGGAAGGCGACGTGATCTCCATCGACGGCACGACCGGCGAGGTGTTCGCCGGCGAGGTCCCCGTGGTCGACTCGTTCGTGGTGCGGCACTTCGAGGGCGACGAGGCAGCCGAGGGCGACGAGCTGGTCGGCGCCGTGGCGCGGCTCATGGATCACGCGGACGGGCGCCGACGGCTCGGCGTACGCGCCAACGCGGACACGCCCGAGGACGCCGCCCGTGCGCGCCGCTTCGGCGCCGAGGGCATCGGGCTGTGCCGCACGGAGCACATGTTCCTCGGCGACCGGAAGTCTCTCGTGGAGGACCTGATCGTCGCGGAGTCGACCGAGGAGCAGGAGGCCGCGCTGTCGGCGCTGCTGCCGATGCAGCGCGACGACTTCCACGGCATCCTCGAGGCGATGGACGGGCTGCCGGTGACGATCCGGCTGATCGACCCGCCGCTGCACGAGTTCCTCCCCGACTACACCGACCTGTCCGTGCAGGTGGCGCTGGAGGACGAGCGCGGCAACCGCGACAGCAAGCATCACAAGCTGCTCGGGGCGGTCAAGCGGCTGCACGAGGCCAACCCGATGCTCGGTCTGCGTGGCGTGCGGCTGGGCATCGTGATCCCGGGCCTGTTCGCCATGCAGGCGCGCGCGATCCTCGAGGCCGCCTCGGCGCTGATCCGCGAGGGCCGGGACCCGCAGCCGGAGATCATGATCCCGCTGGTCGCCACGGTGCAGGAGCTGGAGCTCGTCAAGGTCGACATCGTCCGGGTGGCGAGCGAGGTCGAGGACGAGACCGGCGTGAAGCTGAAGTTCAAGGTCGGTACCATGATCGAGCTGCCCCGCGCGGTGATGGCCGCCGGCGACATCGCCGAGCACGCCGAGTTCTTCTCCTTCGGCACCAACGACCTGACCCAGATGACCTGGGGCTTCTCGCGCGACGACGTGGAGGCGTCGTTCTTCAGCACCTACCTGGACAAGGGGATCTTCGGGGTCTCGCCGTTCGAGTCGCTCGACGTCGACGGCGTCGGCAAGCTGGTGCGTACGGCGGTGGAGGCCGGCCGCGCGGCGCGGCCGGACCTGCACCTCGGTGTCTGCGGCGAGCACGGGGGCGACCCGGACTCGATCCACTTCTTCGACGAGGTCGGGCTCGACTACGTGTCCTGCTCGCCGTTCCGCGTGCCGGTCGCACGGCTCGAGGCCGGGCGTTCGGCGGCAGCCGGGGCGGTCTCCGACTCCGCCTGACCCGCGCGAGGGCGGCGGGCAGCGCCGAGGGGTCA
Source organism: Nocardioides sp. (assembly GCF_035697785.1). Classification (GTDB taxonomy): domain Bacteria; phylum Actinomycetota; class Actinomycetes; order Propionibacteriales; family Nocardioidaceae; genus Nocardioides_B. The sequence goes on along the minus strand of NZ_DASSCL010000051.1, from coordinate 52,097 downwards.
ACTGTGCAGCGCCACGCCGGCCACGAGGCTGAAGAACTGACTCCTCGCGCTAGATGCCGGTGATTGCCTCGTAGACCTGGTTCACGGCGAGCGCGAGGAAGGCAGCGGCGCAGAGGAACAGGGCGATGTTGGAGTGCAGCTTGTTGCGCCACTCCTCGGGCGTGCGGTCGGTGTTGAGCAGCCACAGCAGCGTGATCGCGAGGAACGGCATGAACAGGGCGCCGAGCACGCCGTACGCCAGGATCAGGAAGACCGGCTCGCCCATGAAGATCAGTGCGATCGGCGGCAGCGTGAGCCAGAGGATGTAGGCCTTGTAGTACTTCCCGCCGGCGCGCGAGTCGGGGTGGTCGGCGTCGTGGCCGCGCACGTGTCCGACGAAGTCGGCGAACATCAGGCTGACGCCGTTCCAGACGCCGACCAGCGACGACATCGCGGCCGCCCAGAAGCCCACCAGGAAGACCGTGCCGGCGGCGGACCCGTAGCGGTCCTCGAGCACGTTCGACAGGTCGAGCATGCCCTCGTCGCCGGTCGCCACCGCGATCTGCGCCGAGTAGAGCAGCTCGGCCCCGACGATCAGGGTGGCCACGACGAACAGGCCGGTGACGGCGTACGCCACCGAGTTGTCGATGCGCATCACGCGCATGAACCGCGGCGTGTCCCAGCCCTTCTCCCGCAGCCAGTAGCCGTACGCCGCCAGCGTGATCGTGCCGCCGACGCCGCCGGCGAGGCTGAGCGTGTAGAGGAGGCCGCCCTCGGGGACGACCGGGACCAGGCCGGCCGCGACGTCCGCCAGGTTCGGCAGCGTCAGCAGCGCCGCCCCGACCATCGAGACGAACATCAGCAGCACCATCAGGCTCAGGACCTTCTCGAAGAGCCCGTAGCGTCCGCTCCACACCAGCGCGAGGCCGACCAGGCCGGAGATGATCCCCCACGCCTTCACGCCGAGGAACGGCATCAGCGCGTAGAGCGCGAGGCCGGTGCCCGCCATCGCGGCGGCGCCGTACACGAAGCCCCAGATCACGATGTAGGGCCCGAAGTACCAGGTCGTCCAGATGCCGAGGCTCGACCAGCCCTCGAAGATCGTCCGGCCGGTGGCCAGGCTGTAGCGCCCTGCGCCCTCCACCAGCACGATCTTCATGAGACAGCCGACGATCGCGCACCAGAGCAGCGCGTAGCCGTACTCGCTGCCGGCCACGAGCGTGGCGACGAGGTCGGCGGCCCCGACGCCGGTCGCCGCGACCACCAGGCCGGGTCCGATCAGGCGCCACTTCGGCGCGGTGGCCTGGGTCGACGCTTGGGTCTGGCTGGACATCACTGACCTCCCTGGGTCCCGAGAAACCGAGCGCCCGGGACGATACCCACCCTCGCGGGCCGTGAAGCCTGCCCGGGGCGGTGCCGTGGGACGGGCGGTAATCCGGGTGCGACGAGCGGTCGGCGTCAGGGACACTGGGCGCGTGGGACACGTCGACGTCGCTGGGGTGCGCTACGAGCTGCCGGACGGGCGGGTGCTGCTCGACGACGTGTCGTTCCGGGTGGGCGAGGGCGCCAAGGTGGCGCTCGTCGGCGCCAACGGCGCGGGCAAGACCACGCTGCTGCGCATCATCACCGGAGACCTGGACCCGCACGCCGGCGCGATCACCCGGTCCGGCGGGCTCGGCGTGATGCGGCAGATGGTGGCCCAGGGGGTCGCCGGTCGGGACTCGGCGACCGTCGCGGACCTGCTGCTGTCGGTGTCGCCGCCCCGCGTGCGGCAGGCCGCGGAAGCCGTCGAGACCTGCGAGCTGGCGCTGATGGAGACTGACGACGAGAAGACCCAGCTGCGGTACGCCGCCGCGCTGGCGGAGTGGGCCGATGCCGGCGGCTACGACGTGGAGGTCGTGTGGGACGTCTGCACGACGGCCGCGCTCGGCCTACCGTTCGAGCGCGCCAAGTACCGCGAGCTCACCACGCTGTCGGGGGGCGAGCAGAAGCGCCTGGTGCTCGAGTTCCTGCTCCGCGGGCCGGACGAGGTGCTGCTGCTCGACGAGCCGGACAACTTCCTCGACGTGCCCGGCAAGGTCTGGCTCGAGGAGCGCATCAACGAGTCCCAGAAGACGATCCTCTACATCAGCCACGACCGGGAGCTGCTCGACAACACCGCCACCCGGGTGGTGACCGTCGAGCTCGGAGCCGCCGGCAACACCGCGTGGACGCACCCGGGCGGGTTCGCGTCGTACCACGAGGCCCGGCGGGCGCGGTTCGACCGGTTCGAGGAGCTCCGCCGGCGCTGGGACGAGCAGCACGCCAAACTGCGCGCCCAGATGCTGATGTACAAGCAGAAGGCCGCCTACAACTCCGACATGGCCTCGCGCTACCAGGCCGCGCAGACCCGGCTGCGCAAGTTCGAGGAGGCCGGGCCGCCGACGGCGCAGCCCCGCGAGCAGCAGGTGAAGATGCGACTCAGGGGCGGCCGCACCGGCAAGCGCGCCGTCGTCTGCGAGCGGCTCGAGCTGACCGGGCTGATGAAGCCGTTCGACCTCGAGGTCTGGTACGGCGAGCGGGTGGCCGTGCTCGGCTCCAACGGCTCGGGCAAGTCACACTTCCTCCGGCTGCTGGCCGGCGGGGGGAGCGACCCCGACGTGGAGCACCGGCCGGTCGGCGACGTGGCCGTCAAGCCGGTCGACCACACCGGCAGGGCCCGGCTCGGCGCGAGGGTGCGTCCCGGCTGGTTCGTGCAGACCCACGAGCACCCGGAACTGGTCGGCCGCACCCTGCTGGAGATCCTGCACCGTGGCGACGAGCACCGCGACGGCATGCCGCGCGAGCCCGCGTCCCGGGCCCTGGACCGCTACGAGCTCGCGCATGCCGCCGAGCAGCGCTTCGAGTCGCTGTCCGGCGGGCAGCAGGCGCGCTTCCAGATCCTGCTGCTGGAGCTCAGCGGAGCCACGTTGCTGCTGCTCGACGAGCCGACCGACAACCTCGACGTCGAGTCGGCCGAGGCGCTCGAGGACGGCCTGGAGGCGTTCGAGGGCACGGTGCTCGCGGTGACGCACGACCGCTGGTTCGCGCGAGGGTTCGACCGGTTCCTGGTGTACGGCGCCGACGGGTCGGTCTACGAGTCCGACGGCCCGGTCTGGGACGAGGGCCGGGTGCAGCGGGCCCGCTGAGGGCTACTCCTCGCTCTCCGCCTGCAGCACCATCTTCCTCAGCAGCCGGTTGAGCGTGCCGAGCTCCTTGCGGGTGAGGGCACCGGCGAGCCGCTCCTCGGCGTCCCCCCGCCGACCCATCGCCGCGCGCCACACGTCGGCGCCGAGCCGGGTGACCTCGATGTCGACGGTGCGCCGGTCGGTCGTGCCCGGGATCCGCTTGAGGTAGCCCCGCTTCTCCAGCCCGGTGAGCCGCCCGCTCATGCCGGCGGGGGAGACGCCGAGGTCCTGGGCCAGCTCGGTCGGAGAGGCGCGGCCGGGGGTGTCCCGGATCATCAGCCGGTGCAGGGTCACGTACTCGAAGTCCTGCAGCCCGGTGTCGGCCACCGCGCGCTTCGTCGTGCGGTCGAGGTACCGGTTGAGGCGCTGGACCCGGAAGATGGCGGCCTCCACCTCGTCGTCGAACGGGATGTCGATCCAGTGGTCGCGCCACCGCTCCACGTGCAGGTCGGCGCTGTCCTTGACGGCCATGCCGAGAGCATATCCGCGCATTGTTCGTTGACGAATAGTTCGTCAGCGAAGTATCTTCGGCGCCATGACCACGTCCGAGACCCTCCCCGGGACCGCCCCGGAGGAGACCATCGGCTCTCCGCTCGCGCACCCGGCGTTCCGCTGGCTGCTGGCCGGCTCCTCGGTCAGCTTCCTCGGCAACGCGATCGCACCGGTCGCGCTCGCCTTCGCGGTGATCGACCTCGGCGGCTCGGCCACCGACCTGGGCCTCGTCGTCGGCGTCTACGCGCTCGCTGACGTGCTCGCGGTGCTGTTCGGCGGGGTCCTCGGCGACCGGTTGTCGCGCACCGTGATGATGCAGGGCGCCGCGATCGCCGCCGCCGGCACCCAGGCGGTCGCCGCGGCCTCGCTGATCGGGGGGTGGGGCAGCATCGGACTGTTGGCGGGGCTCGGCGCCGTCAACGGGGCACTCGGCGCACTGGGCGGCCCCAGCTCCCGGGCGATCACCCAGCAGACCGTGCCCGCCGCCCTGCTCCCCTCGGCGGTGGCCTGGCGGAGACTCAGCCAGAACGTCGCGCAGATCGTCGGCTTCGGCTCGGCCGGCCTCCTGGTGGCCTACCTCGGCTCGGGCTGGTGCCTGGCCATCGACGCCGCCGGGTTCGCCGTCGCCGCGCTCTGCTACGCCTTCGTCCGGGTGCCGCGGGTGGTCGCGCCGAGCGGGGCGGTGTCCATGCTCGGCGACGTCCGAGCCGGAGCGCTCGAGGTGTTCCGGCACACCTGGCTGTGGATGCTGATCCTGCAGGCGCTGCTCTACCACCTGTTCTACGGCGGCGCCCAGGGCGTGCTGGGACCGATCGTCGTCGGCGACGCGATCAGCCGGCCGGCGTGGGGCTGGGCGCTCGGGGCGATGATGACCGGCTTCGCGGTCGGCGGGCTGATCTCGCTGCGCTGGCGACCGCGCCGGCTGCTGTACGCCGGCTGCTGGTTCCTCGCCCTGACCGCCTGCTTCCCGGCCGCGATGGGGCTCTCCGACAGCCTCGTGGTGCTTCTCGTCGGTGCGTTCCTGCACGGGCTCGGTCTGGAGATCTTCAGCGTGGCCTGGGACCTCGCCATCCAGCAGAACGTGGCCCCCGACATGCTCGCCCGGGTCTTCGCCTTCGACATGCTCGGCTCGTTCATCGCCCGCCCGGTCGGGCTGGCCCTGACCGGCCCGGTGGCCGAGCTGGTCGGCTACCGGACCTGGCTCGTGGTGGTGTCCGCGGTCATCCTGGGGAGCTGCGTGGTGGCGCTGCTGGTGCCCGACGTACGACGCCTCGAGCGGGGGTCCTGAGCACTTCTCAGGCGCGAGCCCGCGATGCGCCCTCGACCGGGGCGGGTGAGGCCTGCTCCGCCGTCGTGTCCGACGGGACCCGCTGCGAGGGGACCCTGGGGGTCGGCGCGGACTCCACCGGGACGGACCGGGTAGGGCTCGTGGGAGCGGTGCTGGGCTGGGCGGCGGGCTGCGACGGCGGCGGTGCCTGCTCCGCGGACTGACGCGCGCGCTGCCGAGCGGCGACGATGCGCGCCACCCGCCGGCGCCGCCTGCGGAGCGCCTGGTGGCGCTGCGGCGAGACCTGCATCTGGACCCAGGTGGCCAGGGGGTGTGGCGTGATCGGTGTCATGCCCACGAGGAGAGCTCGGGTGGTCGCGTGATACCTCCGGGGTGCTACCGCACGTCGAAGATCCCGTGGGCACCGCGTTCGGCGTCGAGCATCACGTGCGACACGAACGGGTACCGGCCCGCCTCGGGGAAGGCGAGCTCGACGAACCCGCCCTGCGCGGGGGCGAGGGAGAGGCTCTGCGCCCCGCCCGGCCCGTGCCGGAGGAGGTAGGCACCCTCGGCGTACGTCGTGTCGAACTGGGCGCCGACGACATGGAACGACGTGCCCCGGTTCGGTCCCGCGTCGAGGAGCCAGATCCGCACCCGTTCGCCGACCCGCGCCCGCAGCGGACGGTGGTCGTACTGGTTCGCGTAGCCGTTGAACACGACGGCGTCCGGTGTCTCGGACCGCAGCTTACCCATGTCGACCGGCCCACCCGGCTCGCCCAGGTAGAGCTCGGACTGCGTCAGGACATAGCTTCGGTCGACGTCGGGAAGGCCCGGCGGTTCGATCACCACGGCCCCGAAGAGGCCGCTCGCGATGTGACCCGACATCGGCATCGTGGAGCAGTGGTACATCCAGATCCCCGCCATGGTCGCCGTGAACCGGTAGACCAGCGACTCACCCGGCGGGACGGTGCGCATCGGTCGCTCGGGCGCCAAGGCGCCGGCGTGGAAGTCGATCGAATGCCCGACGGTGCCGTCGTTGACGAGCGTGATCACGAAGGTGTCGCCGACCTCGCCGTGCAGGACGGGGCCGGGCGCGGTCCCGGCGTAGGTCCAGAGCCGGGCCGACACCCCGGGGGCGACTTCGCGCTCGAGCTCGGTGACGGTGAGGGTGCGCCGGTGCACACGTCGGTCCTCGAGGGCTGGGAGCGCCGCGTCGTGAGCGGTGAACGAGGTGCCCGGCGCCGCCATGAAGTCGAGTCCGATGGCCGCGGAGGACCCCCCGTGCTCGTCGGGCCGGGTGGGTGGTCCAGGGTCGGTCCGCCTCTGCTGTGGGCCGTGTGCGTGCCCCGCGTGGTCGCCCACCGGCTCCTCGGCCGACCGTGCCCCGGTCCTCGACTGCGCTGCCGCCCCGGTGGCCTCGACCCGCAGCACCATCCCCATCTGCCGGTGGCCCAGCACCGAGCACCACCCGTCGAGGTCGCGTCCGACCACCCCGACGTCGAGCACGGCGCTCTCTCCCGGCGACAGCCGGCCGGTGTCGTCGCCGGTGTCGAGCACGAGGTCGTGCACGTCCGTGTCGTCGGCGTTGCGGAGCTCTATCACGAGCCGGTCACCGGCGGGGACCGCGATCCGGGCAGGCACGAACCGCATGTCGGCTGCCTCGACCCGCACCGTGGTCGTCCGGCCCGTCGCCTCGATGCCGGCCGACGCCGCCACGCCGACACGTCCCCCGGCGAGCGCCGCCGGGTCGAGGGCCACGCCCACCGCCACCGCGAGCGCCACCGTCGCCAGCCCGGTCACGGCCAGGCCCGAGACCTGTCCCTGCGGGCGGCCCGGGGGCGGGCCCGTGCGCGGCGTGGCCCCGACGCCCGGCCCGACCCGTGCGCGACGCGACGCCCGGATGGCCACCACCAGCAGCGGCAGGAAGCTCGCCAGCCCGCCGAGGACCAGCACCGACACGACGACCCGGACGGTGGCGGGCACCGGGAGTGCGCACACCAGCAGCCCCGCGTTCACGGTGACCACGCGCAGGGCCCCGCCACGGTCGAGCGCCGCGTTGGCGGCGCGCACCGGGCTCGGCCCTCCGCCGAGGGCCATCGGCACGAGGTAGGACAGCGCCCCGAGAAGGACCTGGGCGCCGAACCCCGCGGCGAGGTACGGGGTGACCCACGTGAAGCGGTCCGCGGCCTCGGCCCACGAGGCCGCCATGCCCATCGAGACGGCGAGGGCGAGCACGCAGCCCGCCAACCATCCCATCGCGGCGAGGACGGACCACGTCGGGAAACTCGACGGCGGCTTGAGCCGCGCCGTGGCCAGGAACGAGCCGGCGACGAGGGCGAGACCGACGAGGTACCCGGCCAGCCCGGCGGCTGCCACCGGCCGGGTGCCGGCGGCGGCGCCGACCGCGGCCACCGAGACGGCGACGACGAGCACGGGGAGCGCCCTCCGGGCGGACCGCTCCGCACCGTCGGCCACCCGGGTGCGCAGCATGGTGGGCCACAGGGTGACCAAGGTCCCCACCACCGTGAGCCCCATCCAACCCAGCACGTTGACCACCGCGTGTGCCAGGATCAGCCGCGCGTGCAGCGGGTCGTCGAGGCCGCGCGCCAGCAGGGTGCCGAGCAGCGCACCCACGGGCAGGCAGCAGCACGCCGCGACGTAGAACCGGACCGTGGCGCCGAACCTGGCCGGCAGGGATCGGCGCATCCGACGCACCAGGTCGACGCCGTGCCAGACCACCGCGGAGGCGACCGCCGAGGCGCCGGCCACGGTCACCGGCCACCAGCCCGTCAGCACGCCGGCGACGACGACCAGCACGCCCGCGTTGAGGAACAGCAGGCGTCGCGACTGCAGCCGCCGGTCACTGGGCAGCTCCGGGCAGTGCAGCAGCGCGTCCGCGAAGTAGCGGCTCCACACCAGGACCGCGTGCGTGACCGCCCCGAGCAGCAGCAGGTGGATCGTCAGCCAGCGCGGTGCGGGGACGAACGGATGCAGGACGGCCGTCGTCACCGCGGCCAGCAGCCAGAACACGACCGGCAGGTCGCGCAGCGGCCAGAAGCCCCGCGTCGCCCTGGTCACCGGACCGCCCCGCGTCGAGCCCCGGCGAGCACGGTCGACCACAGCGCCAGGGCGACGAACAACAGGAGGGCGGCGATGTTGGCCAGCCCGCCCAGCTGCCAGGCGAACTCGATGCCCAGACCGTCGCCGACCCAGAGGCGCAGCAGCAGGGATCCGTGCAGCAGCGCGACCGGGGCCCAGAAGGCTGGCGAGTGGTGGAGGGGCCGGCGCAGGACGGCGGGCAGGATCACCGACGCGTGGGCGAGGATCATGGACAGCGTGAAGCCGAGGAAGACGGCGTGCACCGCGGCGTCGTACCGCACGCCCGCATAGGCCGGGCCGCCGACCATCCAGACGGCGCCGGCGACGCCCAGCCACAGGTAGCCGGCCAGCATGCAGGCCGCCATGAACCGTGGCTGCCCGCTCGCGCGGATGGTCCGGCGCGCCACGTCGTGGGCCGACAGCCAGCCCACCAGCACGAGGACCACCAGGCCCAGGAGCGGCACGCCGGCTGCCGGCCAGAGCAGCGTCGCCACCGTCGCGGAGACCAACGCGGCCGAGAGCCAGGTCAGGATCGTCCCGGCCCGCGGCCCCATCGCGATGCGCGCCAGCTCGAGCCGCTCGCCACAGATGGTGAGCACGAGGAACCCGGCCAGCCACGGCAGCAGCACGGGCACGGACACGCCGCCCAGCCAGAGCGCGAGCGACCCCACGGCGAGCACGGAGCCGAGGGCCTGCACGAGCACGGCGTCATCACGCTGCCGCCGCCACAGGGGCACGTAGACACCCGTCAGCGCCACCGCGCCGAGCAGCAGGAGGGCCTGGCCGGCGGCCAGTGGTGCGGGGGAGATCAGCACGAGAGCACCCACCCCCAGCAGGGCGGGGGCCGCGAAGCCCGCCCGCCGTCGCAGGGCCACGGCCCGCTCGAGGGACACCAGCGTGCCGACGAACCCGAAGACGAGCAGCATGCCGTGCGCGTCCGCGAGCCGGTCGACGGACACCGGGGCCGGCAGCCCGAGCAGCAGCAGGGCCGCATCCAGCCCGGCCAGGAGCGCGGCACCGGCGGGCAGCAGGAAGAGCACCCGCCGCCCGGTCGCGGGCGGGGCGGCCGGGCGTCGGACGACGCGGGCCACCCTCGCCTCCGCGCCGCCTCGGGACGGCGGCGGGGCCGGTTCCGGTCTCGCGACCGGGCCGATATTTTTCACGGAATTGAGTGTAATTAAATCTCCGGCGGCCCGCCAACTCGGGGACTCGGGGTGCCACTGCGGTCGGACGGCCTTCGTGCGCGGTCGTGCGGCGCGTTGAGCCGGGCTGTCAGCTAGGCGATGAGGATGCGCAACGGTGTGCCTGCGCCGCGGCCCGGCCGGGAGCGGACCGTGGACCACGCCTCGGCGAGCACGTCGACGGCTACGGCCAGCTCGTCGGCCGGCCGGGTCCACGGGATCCGCACGAAGCGGTCGAGTCCGCCCTCGGGCGCGAAGACGGGTCCGGGCGCCACGACCACCTGGTGCTGCTCCGCCTCGGTCGTGACCGCAGTCGCGAGGGGCTCGGGCAGCCGGCACCAGAGCGCGAGACCGCCACTCGGAGTGCGGAACTGCCAGTCGGGAAGCCGGTCCCGCACGGCGGCGACGAGTGCGTCTCGCTGCGTCCCCAGCCGGGCGCGGTTGGCCGCGAGCACCCGCTCGGAGTCGGCCAGCAACCGGTCCAGGACCAGCTGCTCCAGGACCGGGGCGCCGAGGTCCATGCTCACCCGGGTGTGGGTGAGCCGCTCCATCAGCCCGTCCGGGGCGCGGATCCAGCCGATCCGGAGCCCGCCCCAGAAGCTCTTGCTGGCGCTCCCGATCGTGACGGCGTCGTGGGCATGGGCGGCGAACGGTCGCGGCATCGGCCGGCCGTCGAGCGACAGGGCCTGGTGGGCCTCGTCCACGACCGGGATCGTGTGGGCTCGGCGCAGGGCGGCGGCGTACTGCTCGCGCTGGGGGTCGGTCATCAGGTGGCCGGTGGGGTTCTGGAAGTCCGGGATCAGGTAGGCCAGCCGCGGGGCGGTCTGCCGCAGCAGCGCGGCCGTCGTGTCCAGATCCCAGTCGTCGGGGTCGACGGGCGCCGGCCGCAGCCGCGCGCCTGCCCGGCGCAGCGCGGCGGTGGCGTTGGGGTAGACCGGCGACTCGACGAGCACCCGGTCGCCGGGACCGGTCAGCGCGTGCGCGACGATCGACACCGCCGAGAGCGCCCCGGGCGTCACCATGATCTGTTGGGGGTCGGTCGGCAGTCCGCGGTCGCCGTAGGTCGCAGCGATCGTCTGTTGCAGCCGCGGCAGGCCGGCCGGGAAGTAGCCGTGGCCACCGAGGTACGCCGGCAGCTCGGCCACCGCGTCGGCGTAGGCCCGTGCCACGCCGGGTGGCGCCGAGGGTGCCGCGCAGTTCAGGTCGATCGTGCGACCGGCGGTGTCGGCCCGTGGCAGCAGCGCGCGGTCGTGCGCGCGAGAGCGGCCATCCGGCACCCGGGTGAAGGTCCCCGAGCCGCGCCGGGACTCGGCGTACCCGGACTCGCGCAGCACGGCGTAGGCGCGGGTCACGGTGGTCCGCGAGACGTCCAGCGCGTCGGTGAGCTCGCGCTCGCTGGGAAGCCGGGTGTCCAGCGGGATCCGACCGTCCCCGATGACCAGGACCAGCGCCTCGGCGAGGCCGACGTAGGCGGGGGAGCGCGGGAAGCCCGCGACCAGGGTGGCCACGCGACTGGCACTGATGGAGCCCTTCATGAAGCCACCTTGCCATGATTGGCTATTTATTAGAAGGCCAGTTGCCGCGAAGATGGACGATGTGACGACCACACCGACGGCCCCGACGACCACCACCAATACGCACGCCACCCCGCGACCCGGCCTCACCGATCTCGGCCCCGTTGCCCAGCTGCGCGCCGGCCGGTTGGCTCGTCGGTTGCCGCAGCTCTTCGTGGGACTGGTGCTGTACGGCGTCTCGCTGGCCCTGATGGTCCGCGGTGGGGTGGGTCTGGCGCCGTGGGACGTGCTGCACTCCGGGCTGGTCCGCTACCTGCCGATCACGCTCGGGCAGGCCGTCGTGGTGATGAGCTTCGTGGTGCTGCTGGCCTGGATCCCGCTGCGCGAGACCCCCGGGATCGGCACGGTGGCGAACGCGGTCCTCGTCGGCCTCTCGGCCGACGGGACGCTCGCGCTGCTCGACAGCCCGGACGCGACCATCCTGGGGATCGGCCTCATGGTCGGGGGCGTGCTGCTGTGTGGGTTGGCCACCGCTCTCTACATCGGGGCGCAGCTGGGCCGCGGTCCGCGCGACGGCCTCATGACCGGTCTCGCGCGGCGCACCGGTTGGTCGCTGCGCACCGTCCGCACCGCCATCGAGGTCACCGTGGTCGTCGTGGGCCTGATGCTCGGCGGGGCGATCGGCATCGGCACCCTGCTGTACGCGCTCGCGATCGGCCCGCTCACCCAGCTGTGGCTGCCGGCGTTCACCATCGAGCTCCCGGCGGCAGGCAGAGCGCGCGCAGGAAGCCGCCGCCAGGCGGGCGTCGAGTCGCCGTGACTCACCGGCCTCGCCACGGCGGGGCGGACCCCCCGGCTAGCGCTTCCAGCGCTCCTCTGCCGGCACGAAGTCGAGACCGCGGTCGCCGGTGTAGATCTGCTTGGGCCGCGCGATCTTCTGCTCCTTGTCCTGCACGAGCTCCAGCCACTGCGCGAGCCAGCCGGGCGTGCGGCCGATCGCGAACAGCACCGTGAACATCTCCGGCGGGAACTGGAACGCCTCGTAGATCAGGCCACTGTAGAAGTCGACGTTGGGGTAGAGCTTGCGCTTGACGAAGTACTCGTCCTCGAGCGCGATCTTCTCCAGCTCGAGCGCGATGTCGAGCAGCGGGTTGGTGCCGGTGACCTCGAAGACGTCCTCGGCAGCCTTCTTGATGATCCGGGCCCGCGGGTCGTAGTTCTTGTAGACACGGTGCCCGAACCCCATGAGGCGCTCGTTGCCGTCCTTCACCCCGTTGATGAAGTCGGGGATGTTGTCCTTGCTGCCGATCCGGCGCAGCATCCGCAGCACCGCCTCGTTGGCGCCGCCGTGCAGCGGCCCGTAGAGCGCGGCCACACCGGCGGCCACCGCGGAGTAGGGGTCCACCTGGCTCGAGCCCACCGACCGGACCGCGTTGGTCGAGCAGTTCTGCTCGTGGTCGGCGTGCAGGATGAAGAGCACGTCGAGGGCGCGCACGAGGCGCTGGTCGGCCTCGAACTTCTTCTCGCTCATCTTGAACAGCATGGCGAGGAAGTTCTCGGTGTAGCCGAGCTCGTTGTCGGGGTAGACGTAGGGCTTGCCCTGCGCGTTGCGGAACGCCCAGGCGCCGAGCGTCGGCATCTTGGCGATCATCCGCACGATCTGCATGTGCCGGTTGTCCGCGTCGGAAATGTTGCGCGACTCGGGGTAGAAGGTGGAGAGCGCGCCGACGGAGGCCATCAGCATCCCCATCGGGTGGGCGTCGTAGCGGAAGCCCTCCATGAAGCCCTTCACGTTCTCGTGCACGAACGTGTGGTAGGTGATCTCGTGCTCCCAGGCGTCGTACTGCTCCTTGGAGGGCAGGTCGCCGTGGATGAGCAGGTAGGCGACCTCGAGGAAGTTGGACTTCTCGGCGAGCTGCTCGATGGGGTAGCCGCGGTACTCGAGGATGCCCTTGTCACCGTCGATGTAGGTAACCGCCGAACGGCACGAGGCGGTGTTGACGAAGCCAGGGTCGTAGACGGCGAGGCCGGGGTTCTCCTCGTCGGTGCGGATCTGCCCGATGTCCGCGGCCTTGATGGTGCCGTCGATGATCGGTACGTCGTACTCCACGCCGGTCCGGTTGTCGCGGACGGTCAGGCTCTGGTTCGCCTGCGTGCCTTCGACGCTGGACGCGGTGGCCGTGCTGTCGGTCACGAGGTCTCCTCGCAGTGTGGACCCGACGCGTGGGCCTCCGGAGGGGCGCGGTGCCGGGCTGTCTCGGTGTCGGTCGCCTTCGATGAGCAGTGAACTTCCTTGCTAACTTATGCCCGGCGCGCCCCTATCGTGAAACGTGGGGTCCACGCACCGGCCACGAGTCGGCCCTGGGCGGGCTGCACGTGGGCTGTTCCGGTGCCGGCCGGGTGCCCGTCCTGCCGGGGTGGCCCCGTTTTGACCTGCGCCGCGGCACGCCGGTATTCTTGACGGTCGCGGCTGCTCCCGTGCGATCCCTGGTGTTCCGACCGGGGTCGCGGCACGTGTGGCGCCGGGTCCGCATGAGCGGACCACCACCGACAAACCGATCTCGATCGATAGGCAATGACCGTGCGTACGTACAGCCCGAAGCCCGCTGACATCCAGCGCGAGTGGCACGTCATCGACGCCACCGACGTGGTGCTCGGACGCCTCGCCGTCCAGACCGCGACGCTGCTTCGCGGCAAGCACAAGCCGACGTTCGCGCCGCACGTCGACGGCGGCGACTTCGTCATCGTCGTCAACGCCGACAAGGTGGCCCTGTCCGGGGACAAGCTCGTCACGAAGATGGCCTACCGGCACTCGGGCTACCCGGGCGGTCTGTCCGCGACGCCGTTCGGCGAGCTCCTCGAGAAGGACCCGCGCCGGGCGATCGAGAAGGCGGTCTGGGGCATGCTCCCGAAGAACCGTCTCGGCCGTCAGCTGCTGAAGAAGCTGAAGGTCTACGCGGGCCCCAACCACCCGCACCAGGCCCAGAAGGCCAAGCCGTTCGAGATCACCCAGATCTCCCAGTAGTCGACGCACCACCCAACGAGCAAGGATCACCGTGACTGAATCCACCGGCACTGTCGAGCCAGGCACCGAGGTCGAGGAGACCTACGAGGCCAACGAGCAGGGCGTAGCGTACAGCTCCGAGAGCGCGCCGTCCGACGACGCTCCGGCCCGCCCGGCCACGATCGCACCGGCCCAGGCCACCGGCCGCCGCAAGGAGGCCGTGGCACGGGTGCGCCTCGTCCCCGGGACGGGTCAGTGGACCGTCAACGGTCGCGCGCTGGACTCCTACTTCCCGAACAAGCTGCACCAGCAGGTCGTCAACGAGCCGTTCGTGACCACCGACCTGGTGGGCCGCTTCGACGTCATCGCCCGCATCCACGGTGGCGGCATCACCGGCCAGGCCGGCGCGCTGCGTCTCGGTGTGGCCCGCGCGCTCAACGCCCTGGACCTGGAGGCGAACCGCCCGTCGCTGAAGAAGGCCGGGCTGCTCACGCGCGACCCGCGCGTCATCGAGCGCAAGAAGGCCGGGCTCAAGAAGGCCCGCAAGGCGCCTCAGTACAGCAAGCGCTGATCCGCTCCCGGGTCACTGGGAATGGGTCGCATCTTCGGCACGGACGGGGTCCGTGGGGTCGCCAACGGTCATCTGACCGCCGAGCTCGCGCTCGACCTCTCCGTCGCCGCAGCGCACGTCCTTGCCGAGGCCGGTGCCTTCCGCCACGCGGACGGGCACCGGCCTCGCGCCGTCGTCGGACGTGACACCCGGATCTCGGGCCAGTTCCTGGAGTCCGCCGTCGTCGCGGGTCTGGCGTCCGCGGGCGTGGACGTGCTCCTGCTCGGCGTGCTGCCGACCCCCGGGGTCGCCTACCTCACCGCGGCGCTGGACGCCGACCTCGGCGTGATGATCTCCGCCAGTCACAACCCGATGCCCGACAACGGCATCAAGTTCCTGGCCCGGGGCGGGGTCAAGCTCGACGACGCCATCGAGGCGGCGATCGAGGACCGCCTGCGGGAGCCGTGGGAGCGCCCCACCGGCGGCAAGGTCGGTCGGGTCGAGACCTACGACGCCGCGGTGGCCGACTACGCCAAGCACCTGGTCTCCACGATGCCGCGTGCGCTCGACGGGATCCGGGTCGTGCTCGACTGCGCGCACGGTGCCGCGTCGGTGGCAGGGCCCCTCGCGCTCGCCGAGGCGGGTGCCGAGGTGATCGCGATCAACGACGCCCCCGACGGCCTGAACATCAACGACGGCTGCGGGTCCACCCACCTCGGACCGGTCCAGGAGGCCGTCACGGCGCACGGCGCGGACGTCGGGTTCGCGCTCGACGGCGACGCCGACCGCTGCCTGGCGGTGGACGCCGCGGGCAACGTCGTCGACGGGGACCAGCTGCTCGCCGTGCTGGCGTTGGCGATGCGCGACGCAGGGACGCTCGTGAAGGACACCGTCGTCGTGACCGTCATGAGCAACCTCGGGTTCGTGCAGGCGATGCGGGCCAGCGGGATCGGCGTACGCCAGACCAAGGTGGGCGACCGCTACGTCCTGGAGGCC
The DNA here is from genome assembly GCF_035697785.1 of Nocardioides sp. Taxonomy (GTDB): domain Bacteria; phylum Actinomycetota; class Actinomycetes; order Propionibacteriales; family Nocardioidaceae; genus Nocardioides_B. The sequence goes on along the minus strand of NZ_DASSCL010000051.1, from coordinate 36,809 downwards.
ATGAACGCCGTCGGCTACTCCCTCGGCGGCGAGCAGTCCGGGCACGTCATCATGAGCAACCACGCCACCACCGGTGACGGCATCCTCACCGCCCTGCACGTCCTGGCCCGGATGGCCGAGCGGAGGGCGTCGCTCGCCGAGCTGGCCGGTGTGATGACCCGGCTTCCCCAGGTCCTCGTCAACGTGCCGGGCGTCGACAAGTCCCGGGCCGACGAGGACGCCGTGCTGGCCGCGGCCGTCGCCGAGGCCGAGGCGGAGCTCGGCGACACCGGCCGGGTGCTGCTGCGTCCGTCCGGCACCGAGCCGCTCGTCCGCGTGATGGTCGAGGCTGAGACCGCCGCCCAGGCCGCGGCCGTCGCTGGTCGCCTGGCCGAGGTCGTGCGTGAGCGGCTTGCCCTCTCCGCAAGCTGAACCCCGGCTCGACAAATGGGCTGCACCACGCGCCCTCGGCCCTTAGGCTCGTGCGTCGTGGAGATCCGCGACGTCGACCGGGCCGACGAGGCCGCCCTGCGCGAGTTCTGGGAGGTCGGCAAGGCCGCTGACAACGCCGCGCGGCCGCACGACTGGTGGAGCCCGTGGGAGGGCGCCCGCGTCAACTACCTCAGTCCGCGGCCCGGCCTCCGCTTCGAGATGCTTGCCGCCTACGAGGACGGCCGCACCGTCGGCACGGCCAGCGTGCACATGCCGACCATGGACAACCTGCACCTGGGTTTCGTGGGGATCCACGTGTTGCCCTCGCACCAAAGGCGGGGGATCGGGTCAGCGCTGCTCGGCCGCGCCGAGGACCTGCTGCGCGACGCGGGCCGGCGGGTGTCGATGGGCGACGCCTACGCCCCGGTCGGGGAGGACAGCGCGTCGCTGCGCTTCGCCCACCGGCTCGGCTACACCGACGCCATCGAGGACGGCATGAAGGTCGTGGACCTCGTGGAGACGGAGCCGACCTGGGCAGCCATCGAGGAGGAGACCCGGGCGCGCAGGGGCGACTACCGCCTGGTGTCCTGGACCCGCGAGGTCCCCGACGAGCTGCTGCCGGGATTCATCCACCTCAACGAGGCGTTCAACGACGAGGCGCCCACCGGCGAGATGGAGCTCGAGCGCGAGGTCTGGGACGAGGCGCGGGTGCGTGGCGGCGAGAAGCAGTCGCGGGAGGTCGGGCGGCACGTGCTCGCGGTCGCCGCGCTCGCCCCCGACCAGGGTGGGGGTGCACCCCCGGAGATGGTCGGTGTCACCGAGATCGTGGTCAGCGAGCACGCTCCGCACCGCGGCTTCCAGAGCGGCACGCTGGTGCTGCCCGCCCACCGCGGGCACGCCCTGGGACTCGCGATGAAGGTAGCGAACCACCGGCAGCTCCGCCGGCTGTTCCCCGAGTGCCGTCTTCTGCTCACCGGCAACGCCGGTGTGAACGTCGCGATGAACGCCGTCAACGACCGGCTGGGCTTCCGCGAGGTGGAGCGCTGCATCGAGGTGCAGAAGGAGCTGTAGATGGACACCCTCACCATGGAGATCCGCGCCCTCGACGCCTGGGACGACGCGGCGCTCGCGGCCTTCCACGCGACGTACCACGCGGCCGACGTCCACGGCCGTGAGCACGCCGCACCCTGGATGCTCGAGGAGATGCGCGCCGATCTCAGGGGGTCCCGCACGGGTGAGCGGTTCGCGTGCTGGACGGGCGTGGTGGACCCCGCGACAGACCCCGGCCCCGGCGGGGTGGTCAGCTGCGGGATGCTCGTGCTGCCGATGAAGGACAACCTGGACCTCGCGATCGTGCGGGTGTGGACGCGGCCGGAGAGCCGGCGGCGAGGGTACGGGTCGGCGATGCTCGACCACGTCGTCGCGGCGGCGGCGGCGGCGGGACGGATCACGCTCGTCTCGGAGGCGCACGTGCCGTTCGAGGCCCCCGAGGACGGCGTCGGCTACCCGGACCCGGACTTCGCGTACTCCCGGGGGTGGGGCTTCGACATGTGTGACGTCGTGCGGGTGCTGCCGCTGCCGGTGGACGACGGCAGGCTCTCCGCGCTGGGCGAGCAGGCGGCACCGCATCACGCGGACTACACGCTGCGCCAGTTCAAGGGCCCGGTGCCCGACGACATCGTCGAGGAGTTCGGTCGGCTGGTGGGATCCCTGATGGTGGAGGCGCCCTCGGGCGCGGTCGCGCTCGAGGAGGAGGTGCTCGACGTCGAGAGGATCCGGGCCGACGAGGCGGTGTTCGCGGCCGCCGGGCGCACGAAGTACACCACCGTCGCGGTCGCGCGGGACGGCTCCGTGGTCGCCTACTCCGAGCTGGTCGTCCCGGCGTTCGATCCTGGCGCGATCTTCCAGTGGGGGACGCTCGTGGACCGCGGGCACCGCGGTCATCGGCTCGGCATGGCCACCAAGGTGGCCAACCTGCGGTGGGTGCAGCGCGAGGCGCCCGACCGCGACCGCGTCTACACGATGAACGCGGAGGTCAACCAACAGATGATCGGCATCAACGAGGCGCTCGGCTTCCTTCCCGTCGAGCGTCACGTGAGCCTGCACCGCCGGCTGGCGTGACCCGCGACGCGAGGTAGGCCTCGAGCACCTCGGGCAGGATCATCGTGCTGTCGTGCTCGACGTCCGCGGGCTCGACCGGCAGCAGCCCGCCGTACGCGGCCAGCTCCAGGTCGGAGGCGGTGACGCGGTACGAACCGTCCTCGCGCAGTGGCAGACCCCCGACCACCACCCGATCGCCGTCGACGGAGATCCCGACCATCTGCAGGCGGCCGAGGGTTCGGCCGCGGAAGGTGCGCGGCGTCCGGGCGGCGTACTCCTCGGACAGCCCGGCGCGCAGCATCGCGCGGACCTGGGTCCCGGTGAGCGTCGCGGTTGCGGGGTTGCCGGGTGAGCTGGTCGCGGCCCACACGTCCCTGCGTCGGATCGTCCCCGCGGGCAACCCGGCCTCGCAGTGCGCCGCGATCAGCAGCGCGAAGTCGGCGGGCTGGTGTGCCAGCAGCGCCTCGCAGACGAGCCGGGCGGCAGCGCTGGTCGCGTCCGGGTCGTGGGGGGCGGCCGCGGGAAGGTGCCCGACCGGTTCGTCCAGCCACTCGTCCACGTCCCGCTCGGCCGCGGACAGGGCCTCGGTCACCGCAGGGTCCGCGGGGTCGTCGTCTGCCACCGGCTCCAGGGCCATGTCGACGACGCGGACCCCGGCCTCGTCGACCTCCAGCAGCACCCGGCCGAGGTGCCGGCCGTGGGAGCCCGCCTGCACGATCGGGACGCCCTGGTCACGCTCACCCTCGGTGAGCACGTCGTGGGTGTGCCCGCCGACGATCAGGTCGACCTTGTCGCGGACCGACCAGCTCAGCCCGCGGTCGTGGTTGATGCCGGCGTGACTGAGCACCACGACCACGTCGGCCCCGGCCTCGCGGAGCCGGGTGGCCTCGCGCCGAACGGCGGTGACCCGGCCCCGCTCGCGCAGCCCGAACACGTCGTACTGGTGGTAGTAGTCCGTGATCCCGACCACGCCGACCAGGAAGTCGCCGGCGCGCAACAGGACCGACGGCGCGGCGCCGTCGGGGGTGCGTCCCTCGCGCGTCTCGACGTCGCAGACCAGGGGCGGCGAGCCGAGCGCCTCGGCGTACCGCGGTAGCAGCGCGGGGCCGTAGCGGAGCAGGCCACCGTTGCCCGCGACCGCCGCGTCGACACCGGCCGCGCCCAGCAGGCGCCATCCCGCGACGCCGTGGCTGAGGGCCGAGAGCCGGACGCTGGCCTCCTCGACGTCGCCGCCGTCCATCAGCAGTACCGGGTGACCCGCGGTCTCGCGGATCGCCCGCGCCCTCGCGCTGAGCCGCGCCAGGCCGTCCCACCGGCCGTGCACGTCGTTCCAGTGCAGGATCTCCAGGGTGCTCACGAGGGCCCATCCTGCCGCACGACTCCGCGCGGCCCCGAGCGGCGCGACCTGCAGGGTCTCCTATAGCAGGCGCTTCAGCGTGGGCACCACCGCGACCGGCACGAAGCCGAGCCGGTCGTTGATCGCGACCATCCACGCGTTGGTCTCGGCGTTGGTGGTGACGACCCGCTTGACCTCCGGCTGGCGCTCCTGGAGCCGGCGCAGGTTGGCCACCTTGGTCGCGGCTCCGAGCCGGTGCCCGCGGTGGTCGGGGTGCACGAGCGTGCCCCACTGATGCGCCTCGTCGTCGCCCTCGGCCACGCCGATGTCGGAGTGCGCGACGACCCGGCCGTCGAGCACGGCGACCGTGGAGTACATCGTGCGGCCCATCTTCTCGTTGAGGTCGTACATCTCGCGCACCGTCTCCGGAGTCGAGGCGCCGGCCTCGACGTCGACGTCGCCCATCGGCGCCTCGAGCAGGAACAGGTTGGCCAGCTCGGCGAACGAGGGCAGCAGGTCGTCCGGCAGCCGACCGACGTACGACCTGATCTCGTAGTCGCCGACCTTCTGGTCGACCTCCGCCTGGATCTCGTCGAGGAGGGCGCCGGCCACGGGGAGCTCGAGGTTGCGCTGGATCTCCGTGTTGGCGAGCTTGAAGTCCTGTCGCTCGGCCCATGCGAGGACCGGTGAGGTCTCCCGCTGCTCGAACGGGATGCCGCTGCCGCCGAGCAGCTGGGTGCGGTGCTCGGCGCGGGCGGTCTCGACGACGCCGTCCATGACCACCGCGCCGATTCCGCGGCCGCGCAGCGCCGGCTCGACCGCCACGAACACCCAGGCGGTGTCGACGTTGTCGAGCTTCGACATCATCAGGAAGCCGACGCCGACCATCTGCTCACCGTCGTAGGCGGCGAGGGCCAGGTTCCTGCGCTCGCTGGTCTCCTCGCCGAACAGTCCCTGCACGTCCCGGAACGTCCACATCGGGTTCCAGGGCCTGCCGTCCTCCTTCTCGGCGCGCCACAGGATCTCGTAGAACCGGCGCATCTGGTCTTCGTCGTGGGGGTCCAGCGGTCGCGTCTGCATGGCGACATCCAACACGCATTCCGCGGCCGCGGCGCGGCATTTTCGCGCGTCGGTCGGTCACACCTTGCGGAGGCGGACGAAGCGGACCGAGTGGTCGGCGGCCTTGCGCAGCACCAGGGTGGCGCGGCTGCGGGTGGGCTGCACGTTCTGCTTGAGGTTGGGGCCGTTGATCGTGTCCCAGATGCGGTTGGCCTCGGTCACCGCCTCGCCCTGCGTGAGGTGGCCGTACTTCGTGAAGTACGAGGCGGGGTTGCGGAACGCCGTCTCCCGCAGCCGCAGGAACCGGTCGACGTACCAGCGGCGGATGTCGGCGGTCGCCGCGTCGACGTACACGGAGAAGTCGAAGAAGTCGCTGATCGCCAGCCCGGTGCTGCCGTCCTCGCGGACCCGCGCGGGCTGGAGCACGTTGAGGCCCTCGATGATGACGACGTCGGGGCTCTTCACGACCACCTTCTCGTCGGGGATCACGTCGTAGACGAGGTGGGAGTACGTCGGTGCCTCCACCTCGTCCTTGCCCGACTTGATGTCCATCACGAAGCGGAGCAGCGCCTTGCGGTCGTAGGACTCGGGGAAGCCCTTGCGGCCGAGGATGCCCCGCCGCTCGAGCTCGGCGTTGGGGTAGAGGAAGCCGTCGGTGGTGACCAGCGCGACCGCCGGGTGCTCCGGCCAGTGCGCCAGCATCTGCTGCAGCACCCGCGCCGTCGTCGACTTGCCGACCGCGACGGAGCCGGCCAGCCCGATCACGAACGGCGTGCGCGGCGGGACCGGCTGCCTGAGGAAGTCCTCCTGGGCACGGTGCAGCCCACCGGCCGCACCGACGTACAGGGAGAGCAGCCGGGACAGCGGAAGGTAGACCTGTCGGACCTCGTCGAGGTCGAGCTCGTCTCCGAGGCCGCGCACCCGCTCGATCTCGGTCGGCGTGAGCGGTTGCTCCGTCGCCGCGGCCAGGGACGCCCAGGCGCTGCGGTCGAGCTCGACATACGGCCCGGAGTCGCGCTCGGCGCCCTGCCCTGGAGACATGCCCGGCATTCTGCCGGTCCACCGGCGCCGGCCGGGGTGCGGCCCCACCGTAGGATTGCGCGCATGTGTGGAATCGTCGGGTACGTCGGACCCAAGCAGGCCGAGAAGGTCGTCGTGGAGGGCCTGCGCAGGCTGGAGTACCGCGGCTACGACTCGGCCGGCGTGGCCCTCGTCGTCGATGGTCGGATCGCCTCACAGAAGCGCGCCGGCAAGATCGCGAACCTCGACAAGGCGCTCGCCGACGAGCCGCTGCCCGAGTCCACCACCGGGATCGGGCACACGCGCTGGGCCACCCACGGCGCCCCGAACGACACCAACGCGCACCCGCACCTCGGCCAGGACTCCCGGATTGCCTTGGTGCACAACGGCATCATCGAGAACTTCGCGGTCCTGCGCGCAGAGCTGGAGGCCGCCGGCCATGACCTGCGCTCGGAGACCGACACCGAGGTGGCCGCCCACCTGCTCGAGGCGGCGGTCGCCGGCGGCGACGACCTGACCACCGCCATGCAGAGCGTCTGCCGCCGGCTCGAAGGCGCGTTCACCCTGGTCGCGGTCGACGCGGCCGACCCGTCGCGCGTGGTCGCCGCGCGCCGCAACTCGCCGCTCGTGGTCGGCGTGGGTGAGGGGGAGAACTTCCTCGCCTCCGACGTGGCGGCGTTCATCGAGCACACCCGCGATGCCCTCGAGCTCGGGCAGGACCAGGTGGTCACGATCACCCGCGAGGGCGTCGCGGTCACCGACTTCGACGGCAACGACGCGGAGGCCAAGCCCTACCACGTCGACTGGGACCTCTCCGCCGCGGAGAAGGACGGCTACGACTGGTTCATGCGCAAGGAGATCCACGAGCAGCCGCGCGCGATCGCCGACTCGTTGCTCGGCCGGCACGACGCCGGGGGCGCCCTGCAGCTCGACGAGATCCGGATCAGCGAGGACGAGCTCCGCGAGGTCGACAAGATCATCATCGTCGCGTGCGGCACGGCGTTCTACGCCGGCCTGGTCGCGAAGTACGCTATCGAGCACTGGACCCGGATCCCCTGCGAGGTGGAGCTCGCCCACGAGTTCCGCTACCGCGACCCGATCCTCACCCGCCACACACTGGTGGTCGCGGTCAGCCAGTCCGGCGAAACGGCTGACACGCTGATGGCGATCCGGCACGCCCGCGAGCAGCGCTCCAAGGTGCTTGCGATCTGCAACACCAACGGCTCGACCATCCCGCGCGAGTCCGACGCGGTCATCTACACGCACGCCGGCCCGGAGATCGGCGTCGCCTCGACCAAGGGATTCATGACCCAGCTGGTGGCCTGCTACCTGCTGGCGCTCTACCTCGCGCAGGTGCGGGGCACGAAGTTCGGCGACGAGATCGCCGACATCGTCGCGGAGCTCGACAAGATGCCCGACCACGTGCAGCGGATGCTCGACGACGCCGGGCCGGTGAACGAGCTCGCGAAGGAGCTGTCGTCGACGAAGTCGGTGCTGTTCCTAGGTCGGCACGCCGGCTTCCCGATCGCGCTGGAGGGGGCACTCAAGCTCAAGGAGCTCGCCTACATCCACGCCGAGGGGTTCGCGGCCGGCGAGCTCAAGCACGGGCCGATCGCGCTGGTGGAGCAGGACCTCCCGGTGTTCTGCGTCGTCCCTCCACGGGGGCGGGACTTCCTGCACGACAAGATGGTCAGCGGCATCCAGGAGGTGCGGGCCCGGGGGGCGCGCACGATCGTGCTCGCGGAGGAGGACGACGAGACCGTCGCGCCGTACGCCGACGTGCTGATCCGGCTCCCGAAGGTGCCCACGCTCCTGCAGCCGATGGTCGCGGCGGTGCCGCTGCAGCTGTTCGCCTGCGAGCTCGCGACCGTCAAGGGCCACGACGTCGACCAGCCGCGCAACCTCGCCAAGTCCGTCACGGTCGAGTAGCCGCACCGTGATCGCCGGCGTGGGCATCGACGTGGTCGACATCGATCGCTTCGAGGAGTCGCTCGAACGCACCCCCGCGATGCGGGAGCGGCTGTTCACCGAGGCCGAGCGGTCGCGGCCGCCGGCGTCGCTGGCCGCCCGGTTCGCGGCCAAGGAGGCGCTGGCGAAGGCCCTCGGCGCACCGACCGGGATGGCCTGGCTGGACGCCGAGGTCGTCAACGAGGCGTCCGGCGACCCGCAGTTCGAGATCCGCGGCTCGGTCCTGGCCCGCGCGGAGGCCATCGGCGTCCGTTCGATCCACGTCTCGCTCTCCCACGACGCCGGCATCGCCTCCGCGGTGGTCGTCCTCGAGTCCTGAGGCCACCCTCTGCGTTCGGTGGGGGGTCAGGAGGCGGTGGCGACGAGCGCCATCAGCGGTTCACCGGGCGTGAGGCGGCGGGTGGCGTCCACGGTGAACCCGGCCTCCTCCACCTGGGCGCGCAGGACGTCCATGTCGGGCAGCTCCATCGACCCCTGCTGGGCGCGGATGAGCAGGTCGAAGTGCCGGCTGAACCAGTCGTCGGTGAGAGCGGTCGTCACCACCACCAGCGCGCCGCCCGGGGAGAGCACGTCACGCACCGTCCGGAAGAGCCCCGGGCGGTCGACGACGGGCAGGTAGTAGACCATGTTCGCGAGCAGGGCCACGTCGAACGGCCCCTCGCCCGCGAGCCTCTCCCGCGCCTCGCCGACCAGGACCCGGGCACGCCCGTCGAGGCCCTGCCGCGAGAGGTTCTCCGCGGCGTGCGTGGCCGCCACCGGGTCGAGCTCGATCCCCACGCCGTGCGCGTCGGGCGCCGCCCGCAGCATGGTGGCGAGCAGCATCCCGGAGCCGCAGCCGAGGTCGACCACCGAGCGGGTGGGCCGGGAGGACACCTCCTCGCGCAGCGTCGCCTCGACCATCGGCTGCATGAACCGCGACAGGTCCGCGATGACCTGGGCGCGGTGGTTCACGTCCTGTCGGCCGTCGCCGCCGTCGAGCTGCTGCAGGATGTCGCGGTAGACGCCGGTGTGGAAGTCGCTGAACGCGGTGTACGCCGCACGCGCGACCGGGTCGTCGGCGATCGCGCGTCCGCGCCGCGTGATCTCGTGAGAGCCGCCGTCCGGGCGCACCAGCCCCGCCGCCTCGAGGGTCCGCACGAAGGCCAGCAGCAGGTCGTGGTTCGCATAGCCCAGTCGCGACGCCAGGTCGTGCACCGTCGCGGGGACGCGGAGGGCGTCGAGAACCCCGGTCTCCAGAGCTGCACCCGTCATCGCCACCCGCACCGCCGACTGGCCGGCGCGCACCGCGGCGACCCTGGCGCGGAAGTTCCCGCCCCGCACGACCATGCCGAGCGCACGTACGTCCATCGGGCCACCGTAGGGCCGGTCCCCGGACCGCTGGCAACCCCGCCCCGGACCGGGTAGAGATGGGGGCATGGCTACTTCTCGACTGGTGCGCCCCACGCGAAGCGGATGGATCGCCGGGGTCTGCGCAGGGTTGGCAGACCGATTCGGCATCTCCCGCGGCCTGGTCCGGCTCGGCTTCGTGATCTTCGGTCTGGTGGGTGCCGGCGAGATCGTCTACATCGCCCTGTGGATCATCATGCCCAAGGACGACCGGCCCTGACCTTGCCGGCGAGGTTCCGAAACGCTCTAGCCTGAGCCGCATGCGGAGCGCGCACACGGTCGAGCAGGTGCGGGCCGCCGAGGCCGAGCTGATGGCCCGGCTGCCCGAGGGGGCGCTGATGCGCCGCGCCGCGTCGGGACTCGCACACGCGGTGTCCGATCTGCTCGGGTCGACGTACGGTGCGCGCGTGCTTCTGCTCGTCGGCTCCGGCGACAACGGCGGCGACGCGTTGTACGCCGGCGCCGACCTCGCCCGTCGTGGTGCCGCCGTCGCCGCACGGCTGCTCAGCCCCGAGCGCACACATGCATCCGGTCTCGCTGCGCTCCAGAAGGCGGGCGGCCGAGTCGTCGCCGACGACCGCGCGGCAGTCGGGCACCGGCCGGCCGTCGTCGTCGACGGGATCGTCGGCATCGGCGGCACGGGTGGCCTCCGCCCAAACGCCGCAGCGGCGGTCGACGCGCTGCGCGGTGTCCCGTTCGTCGCCGTGGACGTGCCGAGCGGGGTCGACGTCGACACCGGCCGGCTCGACGGCCCGCACGTCGAAGCGTTGCTGACAGTCACGTTCGGAACCCACAAGATCGCGCACCTCGTCGAGCCCGCTGCCGGCGCCGCGGGCGTGGTCCACCTCGTCGACCTCGGTCTGGACCTTCCGGACGCGGACCTCACCGCCCTGCAGGCCGACGACGTGGCGCGCCTGCTGCCGGTGCCGGGTCCGGACGCGCACAAGTACACCCGCGGGGTGGTGGGGGTGCGCGCCGGCTCGCGGCAGTACCCCGGCGCCGCGGTCCTGTGCGCCGCCGGCGCCCTGTGCGGTCTCGCCGGGATGGTGCGGTACGTCGGAGCGGCGGCCGACGAGGTCCGGGCCGCACACCCCGAGGTGGTGGTCGGCGACGGGCACGTGCAGGCCTGGGTCGTCGGGTCCGGTGGCGGGGACGACGCCGCGGAGGCGGTGGCCGCGGTCGCCACGGACGGCGTACCGCTCGTGCTCGACGCCGACGCCCTGGTGCACGTGCCGCGGGTCGGCGCCGGGGGACCGCACCTGCTGACCCCGCACGCGGGCGAGCTGGCCCGGATGCTCGGCGTGGAGCGCGAGACGGTCGAGGCAGACCAGCTCGCTCACGCCCGAGACGCGGCGCGCCGGTTCGGATCCGTCGTGCTGCTCAAGGGTCGGCACACGCTCGTCGCGGCGCCGGACGGCCGGGTGCGGGTGACCACGGTCGCACCACCGTGGCTGGCCACCGCCGGCGCGGGCGACGTGCTCGCCGGGTTGTGCGGCGCGCTGATGGCGGCCGGGTGCGACGCCTTCGACGCCGGCTCCGTCGGAGCGTGGCTGCACGGCGCGGGCGCGGCCGTGGCCGGGGACCACGGGCCGGTCACGGCTGGAGCCGTCGCCGCCGCGATTCCCGCGGTGTGTCGCTCCCTGCTGGCCTGACGGCGGCTCCTGCGAGAATCGAGGTGCCATGACCAGCCCCGCCCAGCACCACGACGCGCACGGTCGCGCCGAGGTCGTGATCGACCTCGCCGCGCTGAGGCACAACGTGGCGACGCTCAAGGCGGCGGTCGGCGACGCGCTGATGATGACCGTGGTCAAGGCCGACGGCTACGGGCACGGGATGGTCGAGGCCGCGCGGGCTGCTCGCGAGGGCGGGGCCGACTGGCTCGGCGTCGCGGTCCTGGAGGAGGCGCTCGCGCTGCGCGCGGCCGGCGACACCGGACCGATCCTGACCTGGCTGGCGGTGCCCGGCGAGGACTACCGCCCGGCCATCGAGGCGGGTGTGGACGTCACGGCCTACACCGTCGCCGAGCTCGACGAGATCGCCACGGCCGCGCGAGAGCTCGGGGTCCGGGCGCGGGTGCAGCTCAAGGTGGACACCGGGCTGAGCCGCGGTGGCTCCGCGGAGCCGCTGTGGGGCGGGCTCGTGGAAGCAGCGGCCACCGCAGAGGAGTCCGGCGCGGTCCGGGTCACCGGCATCTGGTCGCACTTCGCCTGCTCCGACGAGCCGGAGCACCCGGCCAACAAGCTGCAGGAGGACGCGTTCCGGGAGGCCTGCGCCGTCGCGGAGCTGGCCGGCCTCGAGCCCGAGGTGCGGCACTTGGCCAACTCCGCGGGAGCCCTGTTGCGCCCGTCGTCACGGTTCGACCTGGTGCGCTGCGGGATCGCGTCGTACGGACTGACCCCGGCACCCGACGTCGTCACCTCCGCGGAGCTCGGGCTGGTGCCGGCGATGACCGTGCGCGGCCGGCTCGCCCTGGTCAAGCGCATCGCGGCCGGCTCGGGTGTCTCCTACGGGCACACCTACATCACACCGCGCGACACGAGCATCGGCGTCGTACCCATGGGCTACGGCGACGGCGTGCCGAGGCACGCGTCCTCGACGGCCGAGGTGCAGGTGGCCGGTCGGCGCCGGCCGGTCCGTGGCCGGGTGTGCATGGACCAGCTCGTGGTCGACCTCGGCGACGACGACGTGGTCACCGGCGAGGAGGTGGTGCTGTTCGGGACCGGCGCCGATGGGGAACCCACCGCACAGCACTGGGCGGAGTGGTGCGGCACCATCAGCTACGAGATCGTCACCAGGCTCGGTGCCCAGGAGCCGGCGCAGGCTTCGGCACGAATGCGGCGAGTGCACGTGGACGGCGACGCGAAGGGTGGGGACGAGTGAGGAAGAGGCGTCTGCGGCGACTGGCTGCGGCCGGAGTCGGCGCGGCAGCGGCCGCGGTCGCGACCGGCCTGGTGGTCGAGCGACGGACCGTGAGGGCCCGCAAGGCGGGGGCGGCCGGCGCCGACCGGCTCGGCGGCCTGCGGTCTGAGGAGATCCGGGTCAAGGTCGGGGACGAGGTCACCCTGCACGCGGAGGTCGACGAGGTCGCGCCCTACGACACCGGGGCCTCGTCGGCGCGGGGACCTGTGACACCGACGAAGCACCGCCCGGGCGAGGCGACCCTGGTCTTCGTGCACGGCTACGCGCTCAACCTGGACTGCTGGCACTTCCAGCGTGAGCACTTCCGCGGTCGCCGCCGGATCGTCCTCTACGACCAGCGCTCGCACGGCAGGTCCGACCGCTCGCCGCGCGAGGAGGCGACCATCGACCAGCTCGGCCGGGACCTCAAGGTGGTGCTCGACGAGCTGGTGCCGTCCGGGCCGGTCGTGCTCGTGGGGCACTCGATGGGCGGCATGACGATCATGGCCCTGGCCGAGCAGCACCCCGAGCTGTTCGGCGACCGGGTCATCGGCGTCGCCCTGCTCTCCACGACGGCGGGACGCCTGCGGCCGCACCGGATCATCAGCGCCCACATCCCCGACCTGATCGGGGGGAGCATCGGCAACCGGCTCATCGCCGGCCTGGCCAGAGCCCCCCAGCTGGTGGACAGCGCTCGGCGTCGCGGCTCCAACATCGGGTTCCTGGTCACCGACAAGCTCGCGTTCGGCGACGACGTGCCCTCGTCGTACGTCGAGTTCGTCGACGAGATGCTGGCCGGGACGCCGTTCGAGGTGCTCGCGGAGTTCTTCCCGAACTTCGAGTCCCACGACCGGTTCGCCGTGCTCGCGGCCTTCGAGAAGGTGCCGACCACCATCATGTGTGGAACCAAGGACCTGCTGACCGGCATCGGTCAGAGCCGCAAGATGGCCGAGCGGATCCCGGGCGCCCGGCTGGTGGAGGCCACCGGCGCGGGGCACATGATGATCATGGAGCGGGCCGGCAAGGTCAACGAGACCCTGATGGGGCTGGTCGCGGACGCCGAGCGGCGGGCCACGGCCAGTCGCGCCTCATGACCGCTGCGCTCATGATCGACGTCAACCTGGTCGGGCCGGAGGCGTCCGACGACGTGCTCGGCGTGGTGCACGCGGGCTTCGGCGCGCGCGAGGTGGTCGACCCGCCGTCGTCGGCCCCGGACGAGACCGTCGAGTCGGTGCGGGCCGCTCTCGCCGAGCACGGCGGCCTGCTCGCCACCTCGGAGCTCGGGCCGGTGGGCGGCCTCCTGCTCGCGCCCGACGGTGACGTGCTCTCCCTGCGCCGGGTCTCGGTGCACCCCGACCGGCAGGGGCGTGGCGTCGCCCGGGCACTCGTGCGGCAGGCAGAGCGCATCGCGGCCGCGCGAGGGTTCTCCGCCACCCGGGTGCTGGCCCGCGCCGAGCTGCCGCGCACCGTGCGGTTCTGGCGGCGCCTGGGGTACGTCGAGACCGACCGCGACGGCCCCCTGGTCACACTGGCCAAGGTGCTGCCCGTCGAGGTCGAGTCCCGGTCCGCCGACGAGGCCCGCGAACTCGGGTCCCGGCTGGCCGGCGCGCTCCGCGCCGGCGACGTGGTGATCCTCAGCGGCGACCTCGGCGCCGGCAAGACCACGTTCACCCAGGGCATCGGCGCCGGGCTGCACGTGCGGGGTGACGTCACGTCCCCGACGTTCGTGATCTCCCGCGTCCACCCGTCGCTTGGTGACGGCCCGGCCCTGGTGCACGTGGACGCCTACCGGCTCGGTGGGATCGAGGAGCTCGACGACCTCGACCTGGACACCTCGCTCGACGAGGCCGTCACCGTCGTCGAGTGGGGTGCGGGCGTCGCCGAGGGCCTCGCCGACGAGCGGCTGGAGGTACGGATCACCCGACCCCGGGGCGAGCACGCCGACAGCGTCGACCACGACCCCCGCACGGTGCTCTTCACCCCCGTCGGGGCACGCTGGATCGAGGCCGGGCTCGGCCGGGTGCTGACCGGCGCGCTCGCGTAGCCTCGGTCCCGTGCTGCTCGCCTTCGACACCGCCACGCCGGCCGTCACGGTCGCCCTGCACGACGGCGAGCGCGTGGTTGCGTCGTCGACGACAGTCGACGCGAGGCGGCACGGCGAGCTGCTCGCCCCCACCATCACCGCACTGCTCGACGAGGCGTGGGTGCCCCGACAGGACCTCACCGCGATCGCGGTCGGCGTCGGCCCCGGCCCGTTCACCGGCCTCCGGGTCGGGCTGGTGACCGCGCGCACCCTCGCGGCCGTGCTCGAGATCCCCGTCTACGGCGTCTGCACGCTCGACGTGCTCGCCGCCGAGGCAGTCGACGCCGCCACGGTGGACGGGCCGTTCCTCGTCGCGACGGACGCGCGGCGCAAGGAGGTCTACTGGGCGTCGTACGACGAAGCGGGCCGGCGCCTCGACGGTCCGCATGTCTCCCGGCCCGCCGACGTCGCCACCGACCGGCCCGTGGTGGGACGCGGCGGGCTCATGTACCCCGACGCCTTCCCGCGCCCGGTGCGGCCGGAGCACCCCGACGCCCGCGTGCTGGCCGCCGTGGTCAGCGAGGAACGAGCCGAGCTGCTCGACCCGGAGCCGCTCTACCTGCGCCGCCCCGACGCGGCGACACCGGGGAAGCCGAAGAAGGTCTCGTGACCGTGCGGCCGGCCACCGTCGCCGACGTGGCGGCCGTGGCCGCCCTGGACCGCGAGCTGTTCGGTCCGGACGCCTGGACCGCGGCCCAGGTCGCCGAGGAGCTGCTCGGCGAGCACCGGCGCGCGTGGGTGGCGGGGGAGCCCCTGCACGGCTACGTCGTGACCCGGACCGTCGGGGACGTGACCGACCTGCAACGGATCGCGGTGCACCCCCGCCACCGCCGCCGCGGCCTGGCCCGCGAGCTGCTCGCCGCGGCGGGCGACGGCCGCCGGATGCTGCTCGAGGTCAGTGCCGACAACACCGACGCGGTCGCGTTCTACGCCGCGGCGGGGTTCGTCGAGATCGGCCGACGCCGCCGCTACTACCGCGAAGGCAGCGACGCCCTCGTCATGCAGCGCGCCGCCACCGGATAGCCCGATCGGGCCATCTCGAACCACCCGATCGGGGGACTAGCCGGACGCGTCGGCGCTCGTTGGTCCCGTTGGAGGAAGGAACGTGCCGTGACCGACCCGCTGGACATCGAGCTGGAGGACCCGGAGCTGCAGGAGGAGATCCTGCTGGTGGCCGAGCTGATGGCGGCCGCGGCTGCCGCGGAGACGCAGCTGAGCCAGGCCAGGATCGACGAGCTGCTGGGCGAGGTGGACTGAGCCGGCCCTTGACAGTGGTTAGAGACTCGAACAATATGGTTCGAGACTCGAACTAATGGGATGGTCGGCATGAGCGCACTCGTTCAGGTGATCGCGGCGTTGATCGCGACGTGTCTCGTCGTGGTGGGGCTGTTGGAGATCTTCGCCTACCGCAACCCGCGCCTGTACCCGATCTTCGTGATCGAGCCCGACGACCAGGACGCGGTGCGCATGTGGGCGATCTGCGTCGGGTTCTACAACCTCGTCTTCGCCGCGGGCATCTTCCTGGGGCTGGCGCTGCTGCACTGGGGCGACCCGGCGGCCGGCCGCGCGCTGGTGCTGTTCCTGACGGGGGCGCACGTCCTGCTCGGGATCGTGCTGGTGGCGGTCCAGCCCCGGCTGTGGCGCAGCGCGATCGGCGAGGCGCTGCCGCCAGCCGTCCTGCTCGGGCTGACATTTGCCTGAGCGCGAGGACGACCAGAACATCGGGCTGCTGCTGTTCTACCCCTACCGGGCGATGGAGGACCGGGTCCGGGCCCGGCTCGCGGAGCACGGCTACGAGGTGACGACGGCGCAGGGCCGGGTCTTCGCCCGGATCGGGCCCGACGGCACGAGGCTCTCGGACCTCGCCGCGCAGGCCCAGATCACCAAGCCCACGGCGGGCTTCATCGTCGACCAGCTCGAGAGGGCCGGGCTGGTCGAGCGCGTCCCGGACCCCACCGACGGGCGGGCCCGGCTGGTAGTGATCACCGACAAGGGTCGCGAGACCATCCCCGTGGCCGCCGCGGAGGTCGCCGCGATCGAGGCGGAGTGGACCGCGCACGTCGGCGAGCGCCGGATGGCCGAGCTGCGCCGCACCCTGGTCCGGCTCCGCGAGATCACCGACCCCTACCGGTGACCGCCCCGTCGGGGCGGTGCACTCCTCGGCACAATGGGCGGCATGAGTGACGGACCGCTGGTCATCGGCATCGAGACCTCCTGCGACGAGACCGGGGTCGGGGTGGTCCGCGGCCAGGAGCTGCTCGCCGACGCGGTCGCCTCGTCCGTCGACGAGCACGCGCGCTTCGGCGGCGTGGTGCCCGAGGTGGCCTCGCGGGCGCACCTCGAGGCGATGGTGCCGACGATCGAGCGCGCGTGCGAGACCGCCGGCATCAAGATGTACGACGTCGACGCCGTCGCCGTCACGAGCGGACCCGGGCTGGCCGGCGCGCTGCTGGTCGGCGTCGCGGCTGCCAAGGCCCTCGCCGTCGGCCTCTCCAAGCCCCTCTACGGCGTGAACCACCTCGCCGCGCACGTGGCGGTGGACCAGCTCGAGCACGGAGCCCTCCCCGAGCCGTGCGTGGCCCTGCTGGTCAGCGGCGGCCACTCGTCGCTGCTGCGCGTCGGGGACGTGACCCGCGACGTCGTACCCATGGGGGCGACCATCGACGACGCCGCCGGCGAGGCCTTCGACAAGGTCGCCCGGCTGCTCGGTCTGCCGTTCCCCGGCGGCCCGCACATCGACCGGGAGGCGCGGTCCGGCTCGTCGGTGGCGATCGACTTCCCGCGCGGTCTCACCTCGCGCCGCGACCTGGAGCGGCACCGCTTCGACTTCTCGTTCTCCGGTCTCAAGACGGCTGTCGCCCGCTGGGTCGAGACGCGCGAGGCCGCCGGGGAGCCGGTCCCGGTGGCCGACGTGGCGGCGTCGTTCCAGGAGGCGGTGTGCGACGTGCTGACCCGCAAGGCGGTGGACGCGGCCGCGGCCGCCGGGATCGAGGACATCCTGCTCGGCGGCGGGGTGGCCGCGAACTCCCGGCTCCGGGTGCTGGCCGAGGAGCGCGCGGCCGCCAAGGGGATCAGGCTGCGGGTTCCCCGGCCGGGGCTGTGCACCGACAACGGCGCGATGGTCGCGGCCCTGGGGTCCGAGCTGGTGGCCCGTGGCCGTCAGCCCTCGATGCTCGACCTGCCCGCGGACTCCTCCATGCCCGTCACGCTCGTCACCGCGTGACCCCCGTGGTCACGGCGTGATCTGGAACCTCCACGGCGACGAGTCGTCGTAGCCCTTCCTGGTCGGCTCCAGCGCCTTCTCGACCGTGCCGCCCACCCGGAGCCGGACCAAGGTCCAGGTGCCGTCCTGCATCACCGGGGTCAGGAAGGTCGTCGGTGATTCCCACACGGTGTCCTGCATCCACGACCCGTCCGGCGTCGTGAACTCCCGGACCACCTCACCGGTCTCTGCGTCCAGCACGGTCGTGGTGTTCGTGCCCAGGCCGTCGACCTGCGGGTCGACAGCGAGGACGTAGCGGCCGTCGGGGCTGAACGCGTCGAGCCGGTACTCGCAGGTGTCCCAGACGACCGTGTCGGTCGCGGCCTCCACGACGGCGGCGCAGTACTCGCCCTTGAGGTCGTCGATCTTCGACATACCAGCCACGTAGCCGGTCACGTCGTTGGCCGTGCGTACGTCGAGCACCGAGGTCAGCTCGCGAGGCTCGGAGCTCCAGTCGGTGACGTACGCCTTCTGGGTGGCGCCCCGGTTGTTGAGCACGGTGAGGTCGTAGGCGACCGTCTCGGGTCCGACGAAGCCGGCGAGCTGCAGGTCGCCCTCGAGGGCCACGACGTTGCTGGTGTAGCCCTCGTCGGGGCTGGCGCCGGTACGCGGCCGGAGCTGGAGGTCGACGCCCCCTGTGGCGTAGAGGACGGTCGCGACCGACTGGCCGTCGGACGAGATCGCCCCGGCGAGGCCGTCCCAGGGACCCTCGACCGTCCGGCCGTCCGCGTCGACGATCGTCGTCGTCCCGCGCTCCCCCTCGCCGCCATTGAGGCCCATCACGCCGTCGGCGTAGGGCAGCAGGTAGGAGTACTGCGCGGGCAGCTCGACCGTGGAGCCATCGAGCCGGTGCAAGGTGGTGCCGTCGGCGTACAGGATCGCGGGGTCCTGGCCGCGCGGCGAGGACCCCGCGTCGATCTCGACCTCGACCGGGACCTGCGGCTCGGTCTGCCCGGTCGGCTTCGTGGTCGTCGGCCGGTCGGCGGGCAGCGGCCGCTGGCCGTTGTCGACACCGTCCAGGTCGATCCCCGTCGGGATGGCCACGGCCAGCGCGACCGCGGCGGCGACGGCGAGGCCGCTCGCGGCGCGGCGCCGGCGCTGGATGCCGCGGGCGCGGCCCTTGACGTCGTCGAGGCCCAGGCCGGTGCCGGACATGTCGTCGGACCGCTCGCGCAGAGCGCGGGAGAGCTCGTCGGTCTGATGGTTGCTCATCGCTCCTCCTCGGTCGCGTGCGTGGCGTCCTGGGCGAGCACGGGGTGGTCATGGACCCGGGACCGCATCGCGGCCAGGGCCCGGCTGGCTTGGGACTTCACCGTGCCGACGGAGATGCCGAGCGTCTCGGCGATCTCCGCCTCGGAGAGGTCCTCGTAGTAGCGCAGGACGATCACCGCACGCTGCTTGCGCGGCAGCGTCTGCACGAACTCCCACAGCGCGTCGCGCTGCTCGTGGTCGTGGTCGTGGTCGTGGGCGACCGTCTGGTGGTCCGGAAGGCTGTCGGTGGTCAGTTCGCGCTTCTTCCACGCGCGCCGCCACAGGGAGTGGTGCTCGTTGACGATGATCCGGCGGACGTAGCCGTCGAGCACCTGCCGGTCGTGCACCCTGTCCCACGACAGGTACAGCTTGGCGAGGGCGGTCTGCACGAGGTCCTCGGCGGTGTGCCGGTCCCCGCTGATCAGGTACGCCGTACGGAGCAGGCCCGGCTGCCGAGCGGCCATGTACGCCTCGAACTCGGCATCCTTCTCGTGCTGTGCCTGCGCCTTCACGCGCGCTCCGACCCCCGGCTCGACTGCGAGCTGCATCTGTTCTCACCATCCTTCCGTGCTTCTCACGACCAGGACGCGATTCGCACGCGGGAGGTTGCATCCGCGTGTCGGGACGGTTCGCCCGGCCTGGCTAGGGTGCGGGTGTCCGTCGTTCGCACTCGAGGAGATCGCATGCAGCAGGTCCGTGGCGTGGTCGCGCGTGGCAAGGGTCAGCCGGTGTCGTTGGAGACCGTGCTGGTGCCGGACCCGGGGCCGGGCGAGGCGGTCGTGCAGGTGCAGGCCTGCGGGGTGTGCCACACCGACCTGCACTACCGGGAGGGTGGCATCAACGACGACTTCCCGTTCCTGCTCGGACACGAGGCCGCGGGTGTGGTCGAGGAGGTCGGCGAGGGCGTCACCGACGTGGCGCCGGGCGACTTCGTAGTGCTGAACTGGCGGGCGGTGTGCGGCGGCTGCCGGGCCTGCCTGCGCGGCGAGCCGTGGTACTGCTTCGCGACCTACAACGCCACGCAGAAGATGACCCTGGCCGACGGGACCGAGCTGTCCCCGGCGCTGGGCATCGGCGCGTTCGCGGACAAGACGCTCGTGCACGCGGGCCAGTGCACGAAGGTCGACGAGTCCGCCCGCGCCGCGGCGGTCGGCCTGCTCGGCTGCGGCGTGATGGCCGGGCTGGGGGCGGCGATCAACACCGGTGGGGTGACCCGGGGCCAGTCGGTGGCCGTGATCGGTTGCGGCGGGGTGGGGATCGCCTCGGTCGCCGGGGCCCGGCTGGCCGGGGCGGCGCGGATCATCGGTGTGGACATCGACGACCGGAAGCTCGAGATGGCTACCCGGATGGGGGCCACCCACACCGTGAACAGCAAGCAGGCCGACCCGGTCGCCTCCATCCGGGAGCTCACCGGCGGGCACGGCGCGGACGTGGTGATCGACGCGGTCGGCCGGCCCGAGACCTGGGAGCAGGCGTTCTACGCCCGGGACCTCGCCGGCACGGTGGTGCTGGTCGGCGTACCCACCCCCGACATGCGGATCCCCGACATCCCGCTGCTCGACGTGTTCGGCCGCGGCGGGGCGCTCAAGTCGAGCTGGTACGGCGACTGCCTGCCCTCGCGCGACTTCCCGATGCTGGTGGACCTCTACGAGCAGGGCCGGCTCGACCTCGACGCGTTCGTCTCGGAGGAGATCGGCATCGACGGGGTGGAGGCCGCGTTCGAGCGGATGCACCACGGCGACGTGCTGCGCTCGGTGGTGGTCTTCTGATGGCGGCCGCCGGGCTGCGCGTGGACCGCGGCGTCACGTCGGGGACGTTCAGCCTCGACGGCGAGACCTTCGAGGTGGACAACAACGTCTGGGTCGTCGGCGACGACGTGGAGTGCGTGGTGATCGACGCCCCGCACGACGTCGACGGCATCCTCGGCGTGGTCGGCGACCGTCGGGTGAAGGCGATCCTCTGCACGCACGCGCACGACGACCACGTGCGCGTCGCCCCGGCGCTGCGCGAGCGGGTGCGGGCACCGATCTTCCTGCACCCCGACGAGCGCGTGTTGTGGGAGCTGACGCACCCCGAGGAGCTGTGGGACGTCGACCTCGCCGACGGTGACGCGATCGAGGTAGCGGGCGCGACGCTGCGAGTGATCCACACGCCCGGACATGCTCCCGGCGCGGTCTGCTTCCACGCCACCGAGCTCGGCTGCGTGTTCACCGGGGACACGTTGTTCCAGGGCGGGCCGGGGGCCACCGGCCGGTCCTACTCCGACCGGGACACGCTGGTCGCGAGCATCCGAGAACGGCTGCTCGGGCTGGCCGACGAGACGGTCGTGCACACCGGGCACGGCGACGACACCACGATCGGGGCCGAGCGGGCGGGTCTCGCCGACGCCTGACGGTCCTGACAGCGGGCCCGCCGCGCGGCGTGAGTCCCGTCACCGTCGGCGATTCGGCGTGTGCTCCCGGTGGGCCGCGGGTAAGGAGACCAGGTGACTGCGACGTACCGCCTCCAGCTGCACGCCGGCTTCACGTTCGCCGACGCCGAACGCGTCGCGCCGTACGTCGCGGACCTCGGGGCGACCCACCTCTACCTCTCGCCGGTCCTGGAGGCCGTGCCCGGGTCGATGCACGGCTACGACGTCGTCGACCACACCCGGGTCAGCGACGCGCTCGGTGGCCAGCCCGGGCTGGAGCGGCTCGCCGACACCGCCCGGCAGCACGGGCTCGGGCTGGTGGTCGACGTGGTGCCGAACCACATGGCGCTGGTCGCGCCGCTGCACCGCAACGCCCCGCTCTGGCGCGTCCTCGCCGAGGGCCGGGACGCCGAGACGGCGCACTGGTTCGACGTCGACTGGGACGCCCTCGACGGCCGGATCGGGCTGCCCGTGCTCGGCGACACCCTCGAGGCCACGGTGGCCGCCGGCGAGCTGGTGCTCGACGAGCACGCCGGCAGTCCGGTCCTGAGGTACCACGAGCACGTCTTCCCGGTGGCGGAGGGCACCGCCGACGCCGGCGACCAGGACGTCCGGGCCGTCCTCGACCGGCAGCACTACCTGCTCGCGAGCTGGCGGGAGAAGGGCCGGGCGCTCAACTACCGCCGGTTCTTCGACATCGACGGCCTGATCGCGGTGCGGGTCGAGGACCCCGACGTCTTCGAGGCCACCCACCGGGTGCTGCTGGACCTGAACCACCGAGGCGTGGTCGAGGGGTTCCGCATCGACCACCCCGACGGTCTCGCCGACCCGGAGGGTTACCTGCGGACGCTGCGGCGGGCCACCCGGGTCGGGACCGCGCTCTGGGTCGAGAAGATCCTCGAGCACGACGAGCAGCTGCCCACCGCCTGGATGTGTGACGGCACCACCGGCTACGACGCCGTCCGCGCGATCACCGCCGCGCTCGTCGACCCCACGACCGCACCCCTGCTCGAGGAGACCTGGAGACAGGCCGGAGGCGGTGACGACTACCCCGCGACGGTCGAGGCCGCCAAGCGCGAGGTCGTCGGCGGCTTGCTGGTCCCCGAGCGGGCGCGGCTGGTCCGCCGGGCGGCCGAGTTCCTGCCCGGCACCGACGCCATCCGCCTGGACGAGGCGGTCACCGAGCTGCTGGTCGCCTGCGACGTCTACCGGGCCTACGCGCGGCCGGCCCGGCCGGCGGAGGGCGAGGCCGCGGAGCGGCTCGAGGAGGCGCGAGACCG
Organism: Nocardioides sp.; assembly: GCF_035697785.1. GTDB lineage: Bacteria > Actinomycetota > Actinomycetes > Propionibacteriales > Nocardioidaceae > Nocardioides_B. The sequence goes on along the minus strand of NZ_DASSCL010000051.1, from coordinate 14,345 downwards.
CGCCACCGCGGCCCGGCCCGACCTGGCGGACCTGATCGGCCGGCTCGTCGACGTGGCCGCCAAGCCGTCCCCCTCCGCAGCCGGGGAGGCCGACTTCGCGGTGCGTCTCCAGCAGACCTGGGGGCCGGTGATGGCCAAGGCCGTCGAGGACACCACGTTCTACCGCTGGCACCTGCTCACCGCGCTCAACGAGGTCGGCGGGGACCCGTCGATGATCGGGTCAGCCGGGCCCGAGGCGCTGCACGAGTGGGCCGAGGCACAGCAGGCGCGCTGGCCGCTCGGGATGACGACGCTGACCACCCACGACACCAAGCGCAGCGAGGACGTGCGCGCGCGGATCCTCGCGGTCGCCGGTGACGCCGAGTCGTGGTCACTGTGCTCGGAGGCGTACGCGCAGGCCGCCGACCTCTACCGCGTCGACCGGCCCACCGGGCACCTGCTGTGGCAGACGCTCGTCGGCGCCGGGGACATCGGCCTCGAGCGGTTGACGGCGTACGTCACCAAGGCCGCCCGCGAGGCCAAGCAGCACACCGCCTGGGTCGACGGTGACACCGACTACGAGAGGAGGCTCGCCAGGCTCGTCGACGCCGCGTTGCAGCCCGGCCAGCTCCGGGCGCTCGTGGACACCGCGCTGTCCCACAACCGGGAGGCGGTGCGCGCGCTCGTGCTGGGCCAGAAGCTGCTCCAGCTCACCGTCCCGGGGGCCCCCGACAGCTACCAGGGTTGCGAGGTCGTGAACCTCTCGCTGGTCGACCCGGACAACCGTCGCGAGGTCGACTACGAAGGGCTGCGGGCTCGGCTCGGTGCCGTCTGCGAGTCCGGCAACACCCCGGGCGACCTCGATGACGAGAAGCTGCTGCTCACCCACCGGACGCTGGCGCTGCGCAAGGACCTGCGGCACTGCTTCGGCGACACCGGCGCCTATCACCCGGTGCCCGCGACCACCCGTCACGCCGTCGGCTTCACCCGCGGCGAGGAGGTGGCCGTGCTGGTGACGCGCGCGCCGCGACGGCTGGAGGCGGGGGGCGGCTGGGGCGAGTCGACCGCGACGCTGCCCGACGGGCTGTGGCGCGACGAGCTCACCGAGACCCTCCACGAGGGCGGCGCGGTGCGGTGCGCCGACCTGTTCGTCGGACTGCCGGTGGCGCTGCTGCGCCGTGTGCACATCTGATGCGCCGCGCGGTCCGGGTGTGGGCGCCGCACGCGTCCGGTGTCGACCTGGTGCTGGCCGACCGGCGCGTCCCGATGACCCGAGACGGCGAGCACTTCGAGGCGGAGGTCGACGCCCCCGACGGGGCCGAGTACGCCTTCTCGCTCGACGGTGGTGAGCCGCTGCCCGACCCCCGCGGCGTCCGGCTGCCGGACGGTCCGGGCGGCCGGTCGGCGTTCTTCGATTCGACCGCGTTCGGCTGGACCGACGACGCCTGGACCGGGACGCCGCTCGAGGGTGCGGTCCTCTACGAGCTGCACGTCGGCACGTTCACCCCCGAGGGCACCCTCGACGCGGCGGCCGGCCGCCTCGACCACCTCGTCGAGCTCGGCGTCACGGTCGTCGAGCTGCTCCCGCTCGCGCCGTTCCCGGGCGCGCACGGCTGGGGGTACGACGGGGTCGCGCCGTACGCCGTGCACGAGCCGTACGGCGGGCCCGAGGCCCTGCAGCGCTTCGTCGACGCCGCCCACGCGCACGGTCTCGGGGTCTGCCTCGACGTCGTCTACAACCACCTGGGTCCCGACGGGAACCGGCTGCCGGAGTTCGGGCCATACCTCACCGACGCCCACGGCACGCCCTGGGGCGACGCGGTCAACCTCGACGCGCCCGGGTCCGACGAGGTCCGTCGCTGGGTGCTCGACAACGTGCGGCAGTGGCTGGAGGACTTCCACGTCGACGGCCTCCGGCTCGACGCCGTGCACGAGCTGCACGACGACCGGGCGCTGCACCTCTTGGAGGAGATGTCGCGAGACGTGGACGAGCTCGCGGAGCGCACCGGGCGTCTGCGCTGGCTGGTCGCCGAGTCCGACCGCAACGACCCGGCGACCGTCACCCCGCGCGGGGCCGGGGAGAAGGTTGGTGGGCTGGGGCTGCACGGACAGTGGGCCGACGACGTCCACCACGCGCTGCACGTCGCCCTGACGGGTGAGACGCAGGGGTACTACGCGGACTTCGAGGCGCCAGACGCGCTGGCGACGGTGCTGCGCAGCCCGTTCTTCCACACCGGGTCCTACTCCACCTTCCGCGGCCGCGGGCACGGCCGGCCGGTCGACGCCGCCAGCCTGCCGGGCTGGCGGTTCGTCGCCTCGCTGCAGACCCACGACCAGGTCGGCAACCGGGCGACCGGGGACCGGCTCTCGCAGCTGGTCGGCCCGGACCTGCTCGCCTGCGGTGCGACCATCCTGCTCACCTCCCCGTGGACACCGATGCTGTTCATGGGGGAGGAGTGGGGAGCCGGCACCCCGTGGCAGTTCTTCACCGACCACACGCACCCTGAGATCGCCGAGGGCACCCGGCGCGGCCGGCGCGCGGAGTTCGGCTCGCACGGGTGGGCGGAGGAGGACGTGCCGGACCCGCAGGACCCCGACACCTTCCACCGGTCCCGGCTGGACTGGTCCGAGCCGGCCCGGGAGCCGCACGCCCGGATGCTCGCCTGGTACCGAGACCTGATCCGGCTCCGTCGCGCCACCCCGGACCTCCGGGACGGGGACCTCTCGCGGCTCGACGTCCGGTGGGACCAGGCCACCGGCTGGTTCGTGTCCCGTCGGGGAGACCACCTGGTGCTGGTCAACCTCGGCGAGCGGGCGCAGCGGCACGACGGAGGTCAGGTCCTGCTCGCTTGGGGCGACGTCGCCACCGAGGCCAGCGCCCTCGTCGTACCACCTCGGGCGGCCGCCGTGGTGCGGGCGCCGCTGTAGCGTCGCGGCCGGGGGGTGGTGAATTACCACGGGACCGTGGTGAACTGCCGCCTCCCGTGGTGAGTTCTCCACGGGAACGGGACGATTACCACGGGACCGTGGTAATCGGCCGGCGGGACGCTCTCCGGCTAGCCGGACTCGCCGGGCCGCATGAGCGCCGTCGTCCAGTCGACGTGCCGCAGCCCGCACGACTCGTACGCCTTCACCGCCCCGGTGTTCGCCGCCGGTGTCTGCACCCGGACCGCACTGGCGCCCGCCCGGGCCAACGCAGCCATGACTGCGAGGTTCACCCGGCGCCCGTACCCGGACCGACGGTGTGCCGCATGGGTGCCGACCGGCTCCAGGATCGCGCACCGCCCGACCCCTGCGAACCATCCCGTCGCCGCCGCGGCGGCCTCGCCCTCCGGGGTCCAGGTGACCTGGTCGAACCGCCGGTCGTACGTCGGGCCCTCCGCCATCCGGTGCCACAGCTCCGGTTGGAACGTCGAGCCGGGGGCGAACGCGGAGCGCTGGACGGCCGTGCGCGCCGCCACGTCGGCCTCTCCCTCGACGGGTCGCGTGTCGGGATCCGTGCGCCGGGCGTCGTCCGGGCCGAGCTCCCGGTAGAGCAGCACCCACGGGTCCGGGTCGACCGACCAGCCGCGCTCCAGCAGCAGCCGTCGCACGGCCGAACCGCCTAGGGCGTCGACGTACTCGAACTCGACCATGACGCCGGCCAGCGCCTCCGCCAGCTCGGCTGAGCGGTCGTGGGCAGGCGCGACCGCGGTGCGCAGCACCACGTCCTCGGCGAGGCCCACCGCGACCGGCTCCCCGTCCCGCTCCCAGAGCAGGAACGCGTCGTCGAGGCCCGGGTCGGCGAGCCTCAGGTGCCAGCCGACGTCCCCGGAGTGCAGGTTCGCGGTGAGCGGCGCCTGCTCGGTCCAGGCGTCCAGCGGCCCGACCAGGGCCCGGGCCAGCTCCCGGCCGCCGCGGCGGAGGGTGATCGTCACGCATCAGACCGTAGGGGTGGTCCGGACCGCACCCAACCGATTTGTCCGGCCGGGCGCCGAATGGCAACGTTCTTGGGGTGTCTCGAGCGGTGCGGTTCGGCGCGGCGGCCATGGCCGCCCTGCTGGTGCTGTCCGGATGCACGGGAGGCACCGGCGCCGAGGAGCCGGATCGCGCCGTGCTGGCCGGCGAGGCGCTGACCGAGGACCTGGCGCCCCGGGCCTGGGCGGCCTCCCCGGCGCGGGCGGACACGTCGTCCGTCGAGCCGCTCCCGATCGGCACCGGCTGGGGTCCCAGCGGGGCGGAGATCGAGCGCGCCCGGGAGTTGGTGGGCAGGCTCTCCCTGCGCGAGCGGGCGGGACAGGTCATCGTCGCCCGGTACGCCGGGTCGACGCCGCCGTCGCGGCTGGTGAACGGGCTGCACCTGGGCGGCGTCGTGATGTTCGACGACAACGTCCGGAGCACCGACCAGGTCCGGTCCAGCAACCGCGCGCTGCAGCGGTCCGCCCGCGCCGCGGGTCGCCGGTTCCCGGTCACCGTGGCCGTCGACCAGGAGGGCGGCATCGTCGAACGGGTCACGACCGGCACCCGGTTCCCGGCGTTCATGACCGCCGGCGCCGCCGCGGACGCCCGGCTGACCCGGACCGCCTCGAGGGCCTCCGGAGCGGAGCTCGCCGGCCTGGGGTTCACCACCGACTACGCGCCCGTCGCCGACGTCACGGTCGGCAGCGGCGACGCCGCGATCGGGTCCCGGTCGGTCGGCGCCAGTCCCGGCCAGGTGGCCGAGCACGTGGTCGCCGCCGCGAAGGGCTACCGGTCCGCGGGCGTCGTGCCGACCCTCAAGCACTTCCCGGGCCACGGGGCGCTCACCGCCGACAGCCACCTCACGCTTCCGACGCAGGACCGGTCGGTCGCCGAGCTGGAGCGCACCGACTACGTCCCGTTCCGGGCCGGCGTCGACGCGGGGCTGCCCAGCGTGATGGTCGGGCACATCAACGTGCCCGCCGTCGACCGGGGCGTGCCCGCCTCGCTGTCCCGTGCGGTCATCACCGGGCAGCTGCGCGACCGGCTCGGCTTCGAGGGCCTGGTCGTGACCGACGCCCTCGACATGCAGGCGGTCGCGCAACGGTTCGCCAGCGACCGCGCGGCCGTCCGGGCGCTGGCCGCGGGCGCCGACGTGGTGCTGATGCCGCCGTCGCCTCGAGCGGCCCGCGACGGCATCGTCCGGGCGGTGCGCTCCGGCCGGCTGTCCTCCGAGCGGCTCGTCCAGGCCGCCACCCGTCAGGTCGCCCTGCTGCTGCACCAGCGGGCGCGCGAGGCGTCCCCGCGGCCGCCCGGTGCGGGGCGTGGTGTCTCGGCACGGTGGTCGGCGGCCGCGGTCACGTCGGTGTCCGGCCCCTGCCAGGGCAGGCTCGTGGACCGTCGGGTGCTCGCCCGGGGCGCCACGTCCGACGTACTCCGGTTCCGGGCGGCCGCCGCCCCGGCCGGCCTCCAGGTCGTCTCGAAGCTGCCGAAGAAGAACAAGAAGGCACGCAGGCAGATCACGACCGTCCGGCTGGTCGGGACCAGCGGTGGTCCGGCCACCGGCGACGTAGTGGTCGCGCTGGACCGCCCCTACGTCCTCGGGACCGGTCGCGCGCCGGTGCGGCTCGCGACGTACGGCAGCACGCCGGGCGCGATGAGCGCCCTGGTCGACGTGCTGGTCGGCCGGGCGGAGGCGACGGGCCGGCTCCCGGTGCCGGTCCCCGGCGCCCCGCGCCCTGGCTGCTAGGGCCCGGAGCGCGTCACAGGTCGTAGCGCAGCTCGAGCTCGTAACCGTCCTCGCTGTGCCCGGCGATCCTCAGGTCGGCCTCGCCGCGGAGGCTCTCCAGCCCCCCGGTGCCCATGCCCGGCACCACCTCGAGCCGCGCGGTGACCGAGCCGGCGTCCTGGGAGCCAGTGTGCCGGAGCACGAAGGAGCCGTCGTGGCCGTCGAGGCTGCCGGTGACCTGTTCGAAGCCGACCACCGGGCCGCCCTCGGGGCGGTACGCGATCAGGTAGGTGAGCGTGGACGTCGCGTCGAGGGCGCCGGTGTACTTGTAGGACACCTCGGCGCGGGAGAAGCCGCGGTTGGGGTAGTAGGCGTCGCCGGCCTTGGTCCCGTCTCCGTCGATGTCGACGAGGAGGTCCTCCGACCAGGAGGCGACGGTGAACCGGCATGCGGCGGTGCGTGAGTAGGACATGGCTCCGACGCTACGAAGGCTCCCGGTCCCGTTCTTGAAGGAACGCGACAGGCTGCCTGCTCAGCTGCGCGAGAGGCGATCGACCTGCGCGTTGAGGTAACGCTGCTCCGGAAGGCTCGCGGTGAGCCGGGCGGCCTCGCGGTACGCCGGGAGCGCGGCATCGGTGTCGCCGGCCATCTCGAGCAGGTGCGCGCGCACGGCGTGGGTGCGGTGGTGCCGTCGCATGGCCGGGTCGTCGAGCAGGGTGTCGACCAGCGCGAGCCCGTCCGTAGGGCCGCGTGCCATGCCCACCGCGACGGCCCGGTTCAAGGTCACGGCCGGGCTCGGCGCCACGTCGTGCAGCATCGCGTAGAGCAGCGAGATCTGCAGCCAGTCGGTCTCCGGCCAGGTGCAGGCCTCGGCGTGCACCGCGGCGATCGCGGCCTGCAGCTGGTAGCGACCGGCGTGACCGCGCGGCAGCACCTCCTCGAGCAGCGCGACTCCGTCCGCGATCATCGCCCGGTCCCAGTGTGTCCGGTCCTGGTCGCTGAGCGGCACCAGGCCGCCCGCGCCGTCGACGCGCGACGCCGTGCGGGCGTGGGTGAGCAGCATGAGCGCGAGGGCACCGCTGACCTCGTCATGGTCGGGGAGTGCCTCGTGCAGCAGCCGGGTCAGCCGGATCGCCTCGTCGGCGAGGTCGGTGTCGACGAGCCGGTCGCCCGACGTGCGGGTGTAGCCCTCGTTGAAGACCAGGTGGCACACGTCCAGCACCGCGGCCACCCGCGCCGGCAGCTCCTCCGGCGTCGGCATCGTGAACCGCGCACCCGCCTCTCGCAGGGTCGCGCGGGCCCGGGTGAGCCGTTGGGTCATCGTGCGGGCCGGCACGAGGTACGCGGCTGCGATCGCCTCCACCGACAGGCCCGAGACGGCCCGCAGGGTGAGCGCGACCTGGGACGGGCGGCTCAGGCTCTCGTGGCAGCACATGAGCAGCAGCCGCAGCGAGTCGTCACGGTCAGTCGCCACCCCCGGCCCGTCGACTGCCCGCTGCGCGTCCTCGTCGAGGCGGGTGGCGAGCGCGTCGGTGAGCTCGCGCCGCTCCCGCGTCGTACGAGCGCGTTGACGGTCGACGAGCCGGCGGGAGGCGACGCGCACGAGCCAGCCGCGCGGGTTGTCCGGGGTGCCGTCAAGGGGCCACTGCTGCAGCGCAGCGACGAGCGCCTCCTGCGCGGCGTCCTCGCAGTCGCCGTAGTCGCCGTGCCGGCGCAGGAGCGCGCCGAGGACGTGTGGCGCCTCGCGCCGCCACACGTCATCGACGCAGGGAGCGCTCACCCCTCGTCGCCGCCGGGCCACATCGTCGGCCGGAGCTCGACGGTCTCGCCCGGTCCGCTGAACCTGGCCGCGACCTCCTCGGCCCGCTGCTGCGTCTCCACGTCGATCAGGAAGAACCCGGCGAGGTGCTCCTTGCTCTCCGAGTACGGCCCGTCGGTCGCCACCGGCCGGCCCTTGTCGTCCCAGCGGTAGAGCCGCGAGGACGTCGGGTCCCCGAGCGCCTCGCCGGTGACCAGCTCGCCGTTCTCGTGCAGCTCGCCCAAGAGCTTCTCGAAGTCGGCGTCCATCTGGGCCCGCTGCTCGGCCGGCAGCGCCTGGAACTCGGCGATGTAGCTGCCGGTCGGGTGTCCCCACGGCTGCGGGTTGGAGTGGATCAGGATGACGTACTTCACGGCTGCTCTCCTCGGTTCGTGTCGGTGGCCTCGAGGCCCCTTCAGCGGTACGTCGTCGCCGGATCGTCGATGTCGACATCGGCTCGCATCCTGACCGAGAGCGTGTCGGCCCGGCCCGGGCGCCACGCTATCGTCGTGCGTCGTGGCACCAGTGTCGTCGCCGCCCGGCAGCCCGGCAGGCAAGCCCGACGCGATCCTGCACCCGTCCGAGGCGGCGCGGCGGATCGACGTCGACCGGATGCCCGCCTCGAGCCGGTGGGCCCGTCTCGTCGACTACCACTGGTACGTCGGATGGGCGCTCGACGAGCCCTACGAGCAGCAGGTCGTGCCACAGCCGAGGATCCACGTCGCCGCGGAGCACGGCCGGCTGCTGGTGCACGGGATCTCCCGCGTCCCGTTCCGGCGCAGGCTCGACGGCACCGGTCACACGCTCGGCGCGGCGTTCTTCCCGGGCGGGTTCCGGCCGCTGCTGCGCGGACCGGTGAGCGGCCTCGCGGGACGCGTCGTACCCGCGGCGGAGGTGCTCGGTGTCGACGATCGCCCGGCTGCCCGCGCGATCCTCGACGCCGCCGACGTGAACGCCATGGCGACGGCGATGGAGGGCTACCTCGACGAGGTCGGAGCCGACCCGGACCCCGCCGTCGACGAGGTGCGGGCCCTGGTCGCGCTCGCCGAGGACGACCGGACCCTGATCCGGGCCGAGCAGCTGGCCGAGCGCGGATCCATGAGCCTGCGGTCCCTGCAGCGGCTGTTCGGCGAGTACGTCGGCATCGGGCCCAAGTGGGTCGTGGCGAGATGTCGCATCCTCGACGCTGCCGCCGTCGCGCACCGCGGCGACCCGGTCGACTGGGCAGCGCTCGCCGCCGACCTCGGCTTCGCCGACCAAGCACACCTGACCCGCGCGTTCACGCGCGTGGTGGGCACCCCGCCCGAGACCTACCGCAAGGAGGCGTGATGGACCACGAGGCGGTACGCCGGGTCGCGCTGGCGTTCGACGGCGCCGAGGAGCGCGACCACCACGGGTTCCCGTCGTTCCGAAGGCGCCGGATCTTCGCGACACTGCCCGACGGGGAGCACCTGCACGTGATGCTGCCCGAGGAGGAGATCCGGGCCGCCGTCGCCGAGTGGCCCGGCTGGTCAGAGGAGAAGTGGTGGGGGAAGAAGCTGACCGCGCTCCGTGTCGACCTCGCCGCCTGCGACCCCCAGGTCGTGGCCGAGCTGCTCGAGGACGCCTGGCGCGAGAACGGCTGAGGGGCCGGGGGCCGGGCCAAATACCACGGTCCCGTGGTAATCGACCGGTTCCCGTGGCGAACTCCCCACGGGGAGCGGCAGTTCTCCACGGTCCCGTGGTAATTGGCCCCCCGCCCGAAGCGGACCCTCAGAAGGGCCGGACGAGCAGGGTCGTGCCCTCGCCGGCGACCCGCGTCATCACCAGCGTGGCGTCGTCGTCACCGACCAGCGCGAGGCGCTTGCGGAGCTCCTCGGGCACCACGTCGACACCGCGCTTCTTGATGGTGACCGAGCCGATGCCCCGCTCGCGCAGCGCGGCCCGCAGCGGCTTCTCCCGGAACGGCAGCTCGGCCAGCACCTCGTAGGAGCGGGCGAACGGCGTGGAGAACGCCTCGTCGCTCGTCACGTAGGCGATGTGCGGGTCGACCAGCCCGCCATTGACGCCGGCCGCCACCGCCGTGACGAGACCGGCCCGGATCACCGCCCCGTCCGGCTCGTAGAGGAAGCGGCCCACCGGGCGCAGTCCCTGCTCGCCGGGGTCGTCCTCGTCGGTCAGCGTGGCCAAGCCGCCGGCCTTGATCACGGTGGCCCGGCGCCGGGCCGTGGCGAGGGCAGGCGACCACAGCGACGCCTCCTTGACGTCCCCGTCCTCGCTGACGAACTCCGCCTCGACCCCGTGCGGGACGATGTCGTGCGGGATGCCGGGCGCGACCTTCACGCACGAGGGCCGGGCCAGCAGCCGCTCCACGAACGACCACGGCGGCGACCACCCGTCCACGTCGAAGACCCGCCCCGCGGCACCCCGGCGCGCCGGGTCGGCGAACACCACCCCGAAGCCGGCCGTGTCGAGCCCCTCGGCGTCGGCGACCTGGACGGCGCCGCCGAGGTCCAGCGCCGCGAGGTTGGCGCCGGCCACCGCGACGCGCAGCGGGTCACGGTCCACGCCCGCGGCGGTCAGGCCCGCCCGGGCGAACGCGACCAGGTCGCCGCCGATGCCGCAGCCCAGGTCGAGCACCGCACCGGGCTCGGCCATCGCCACCCGGGCCGCGCGGTGCTCGGCGACCCGCAGGCGGGTGGCCTGCTCGAGACCGTCGGGCGTGAAGTACATCCGCGCGGCGAGGTCGGCCCCGAGCTTGGCGACCGCCTTCCGACGCAGCTCCACCTGCGTGAGGGCGGCGGCCGCTGCCTCGGCACCGGCGTGCCGGCGGAGCACGGTCGCGGTGCGCAGCGGGTCCCCGCCCACCTCGTCGTACACCTCGTGGGCGCGGGCCAGCAGCTCCTGTCCCTCGGGGGTCAGCAGGCCGCGGAACGCGTCGAGGTCCATGACCGCATCCTCGCAGCCGCCGGGCGTGCAGTCGGTCGGGGATTCCGTGCACACGAGTGCTGGCACTCGACTTGACCGAGTGCTAAGAGCGGCATAGATTCGCGTTAGCACTCTCCTCGTGAGGGTGCCAACCAGTGAGCCGGGCACGACCCCCGCGACGGCGCGCGCGGCTCCGCACACAACTGCGATACAGCCTCTCGACTATTTCGAAAGTGGAGGTCGACACGTGTCGGTCAACATCAAGCCTCTCGAGGACCGCATCGTCGTGAAGCCCCTCGACGCCGAGCAGACCACCGCCTCTGGCCTGGTCATCCCGGACACCGCCAAGGAGAAGCCCCAGGAGGGCGAGGTCCTGGCGATCGGTCCGGGTCGCATCGACGACAACGGCAACCGGGTCCCGCTCGACGTCAACGTGGGTGACAAGGTCATCTACAGCAAGTACGGCGGCACCGAGGTCAAGTACAGCGGCGACGAGTACCTCATCCTCTCCGCCCGCGACGTCCTCGCGGTCATCGCCTGATCCAGGCGGACGAAGCATGACGCAGCCCCGGCTGGCCTGAGAAGGATCGGGCTGGTCGGGGCCGAGTCATTTCACGGGTGGTCACGGGTACGCCGGGCCACCACCTCTGACTGAGAAGGAGCATCGACGAGATGCCGAAGATCCTGGAGTTCGACGAGCACGCCCGCCGCTCCCTCGAGCGTGGCGTGGACGCTCTCGCCAACACCGTCAAGGTGACGCTCGGTCCCAAGGGCCGCTACGTCGTCCTCGACAAGAAGTGGGGCGCGCCCACCATCACCAACGACGGGGTGACCGTCGCTCGCGAGGTGGAGGTCGACGACCCGTTCGAGAACCTCGGTGTACAGCTCACCAAGGAGGTCGCCACCAAGACCAACGACGTCGCCGGTGACGGCACCACCACCGCGACCGTCCTCGCCCAGGCGATGGTCCACGAGGGCCTGCGCGCGGTGGCCGCCGGTGCCAACCCGATGAGCCTCAAGCGCGGCATCGACCAGGCCGTCGAGGCCGTCGGCCAGGCGCTGCGCGACGCCTCCCGCGATGTCGACGACAAGGCCGACATGGCCGCCGTCGCCACCGTCTCCTCCCGCGACTCGCACATCGGTGCGCTGCTCGCCGAGGCCTTCGACAAGGTCGGCAAGGACGGTGTCATCACCGTCGAGGAGTCCAACACCATGGGCACCGAGCTCGACTTCACCGAGGGGATGCAGTTCGACAAGGGCTTCATCTCGCCGTACTTCGTGACCGACGCGGAGCGCATGGAGGCCGTCCTCGAGGACCCCTACATCCTCATCCACCAGGGCAAGATCGGCGCCATCTCGGAGCTGCTCCCGCTGCTGGAGAAGGTCATCCAGGCCGGCAAGCCGCTGTTCATCCTGGCGGAGGACGTCGAGGGCGAGGCGCTGTCGACCCTGGTCGTCAACAAGATCCGCGGCACCTTCAACGCCGCCGCGGTCAAGGCGCCCGCGTTCGGTGACCGCCGCAAGGCCATGCTGCAGGACATCGCCACCCTCACCGGCGGCCAGGTCGTGTCGTCCGAGGTCGGCCTCAAGCTCGACCAGGTCGGCCTCGACGTGCTGGGCCAGGCCCGTCGCGTCGTGATCACCAAGGACGACACCACGATCGTCGAGGGTGCCGGCGACGCCACCGAGGTGGCCGGCCGGGTCAACCAGATCAAGGCCGAGATCGAGAACACCGACTCCGACTGGGACCGCGAGAAGCTCCAGGAGCGTCTCGCGAAGCTGGCCGGCGGCGTCTGCGTCGTCAAGGTCGGCGCGGCCACCGAGGTGGAGCTCAAGGAGAAGAAGCACCGCATCGAGGACGCCGTCTCCGCGACCCGCGCCGCCATCGAGGAGGGCATCATCGCCGGCGGTGGCTCCGCACTGGTGCACTCCGCCGCGGTGCTCGCCGACGGCCTCGGCCTCACCGGCGACGAGGCGACCGGTGTGCGCATCGTCGCCAAGTCGGTCGACGAGCCGCTGCGCTGGATCGCCGAGAACGGCGGCGAGAACGGCTACGTCGTGGTCGCCAAGGTCCGCGAGGGCAAAGCCGGCGAGGGCTACAACGCCGCCACCGGCGAGTACGGCGACCTGGTGCTCCAGGGCGTGCTCGACCCCGTCAAGGTGACCCGCTCCGCTCTGGTCAACGCCGCCTCCATCGCGGGCATGCTGCTCACGACCGAGACCCTGGTCGTCGAGAAGCCCGAGGAGGAGGACGACGCGCCCGCCGCGGCCGGTCACGGCCACGGCCACGGGCACTGAGCCCCCGCAGCACCCACGCGAACGCCGCCCCGACCGATCGGGGCGGCGTTCGCATTTCCCGGCACCGTTGCTCGAGCCCGTCGGGCGGACCGATGAGTTCGGCGGCCCGGTCCGGTCCGTACCAGTGAAGGAGTCAACGCGCCCCGGAGGAGTCCCATGCCCCGAATGATCTTCGTGAACCTGCCCGTTGACGATCTGGCGAAGTCCATCGGGTTCTTCACCGACCTCGGCTTCACGTTCAACGCGCAGTTCACCGACGAGAACGCCACCTGCATGGTGGTGGGCGAACAGGCGTTCGTGATGCTCCTCGTCCGCCCGTTCTTCGCCTCCTTCACAGACAAGGAGGTCGCCGGCCCGACGGTCACCGAGTGCTCGGTGGGGCTCTCGGCCGACACCCGCGGAGAGGTCGATGGCCTGGTCGACCGAGCGCTCGAGCTCGGCGCCACCCCGGCGGGCGAGACCCAGGACCACGGCTTCATGTACGGCCGCAGCTTCCACGACCTCGACGGCCACCTCTGGGAGCTCATCTGGATGGACCCGGCCGTCACCGCCCCGCCCCCCGACTGCTGACCCGCCGAGGAGTCACCAAGTCAGCCTCGTGGCCGGTGTGTCGCGGCACACGTGACCCCCTCGGTCCCGGGCGAGCCGGGACCGGGGCGACCGATGGCCCGGCCGTAGACTGGGGACCCGCCGCCGCCACCCGCCCCGGAAGGCATCCATGACCGCTTCGATCGAGCCCGGCACCCCCACCGGCGTACCGGACAAGTTCGCCGCCCTCGGCCTCACCTACGACGACGTCCTGCTGCTCCCCGGCGAGACCGACGTGGTGCCGAGCGAGGTCGACACGACCACCCGGCTGACCCGCGAGCTCGACCTCCGGATCCCGCTGGTGTCGAGCGCGATGGACACGGTCACCGAGTCGCGGATGGCGATCGCGATGGCCCGCCAGGGCGGCATCGGCGTGCTGCACCGCAACCTCTCGATCGAGGACCAGGCCTACCAGGTGGATCTGGTGAAGCGGACCCAGACCGGGATGATCTCCAACCCGGTCACGATCGGCCCCAAGGCGACGCTCGAGGAGCTCGACGAGATCTGCGGCGAGTACCGCGTCTCCGGCCTGCCGGTCATCGACGAGGACCGCACCCTGCTCGGCATCATCACCAACCGCGACCTCCGCTTCGTCCCCGTCGCCGAGTGGGGCTCCCGCCTCGTCGGCGACGTGATGACCCCGATGCCGCTGATCACCGCGCCGGTGGGCATCAGCCGCGACGACGCGACGGCGATCCTTCGCCAGCACAAGCGCGAGCGGCTCCCGATCGTCGACGACCAGGGCCGGCTCGCGGGGCTGATCACCGTCAAGGACTTCGTCAAGGGCGAGCAGTTCCCGCACGCGTCGTACGACGACCACGGCCGCCTGCTGGTGGCCGCAGCCATCGGCTACTTCGGCGACGCCTGGGACCGCGCCACCACCCTCGTGGAGGCCGGCGTCGACGTGCTCGTGCCCGACGTGGCCAACGGCCACGCCCGGCTGATGCTCGACATGATCCGCCGGCTCAAGAGTGACCCGGCCACCCGGCACGTCCAGATCATCGGCGGCAACGTCGCGACGCGGGCCGGCGCCCAGGCGCTCGTCGAGGCCGGCGCCGACGCCGTGAAGGTCGGCGTCGGGCCCGGCTCCATCTGCACCACCCGGGTCGT
>NZ_DASSCL010000050.1:0-13088 GCF_035697785.1 Nocardioides sp. | reverse complement strand
TGGACGGACCAGGGTGTTGTCGCCGGCCCGGCTGCCAACGGCGCCCAGCTGCTGCACATGTCTGTGGCTCTCTGCGTCCTGAACGACACGTACCGCGAGGCGGAGCGGCTGGGCCTCGACGTGGACGGTGTCGCGGTCGAGGCTGATGGTGGCTTCGACGACGAGTGGCGTTCGACCGGTATCGAATACTCTGTCACGCTTGATTCCCGGGCATCAGTCGAAGACGTGGCACGCCTGAACACTGTGGTGGACGATGTCGCCGAGATCCCACGCGCAGTTCGTGCCGGCGCGCAGATCACGAGGCGCGGGTGAGGCCGATGCTTTGGGACCGGCCGCATCACGACACGCGACACCCCCTCGTGCGTCACGACGCACCTAGCATCCGTCGCGCAGCGCGGCCGGGGGTGACTTGATGAGGCCTGCACGACGGTCATTCATGGAGATGACGTAGCGGATCGCGGCCATGAGCGGACGTCAGCGATGACCCGCCGTCTGCTCGGATAGTGGGGATGATGAGGCAACCAACACTGTTCCTGACTGTCGGACTCCCGTGCACCGGGAAGACCACTGCTGCGCGGCGCATAGAGATAGAGCAGGACGCACTTCGTCTCACGAAGGACGAGTGGGTGAAGGCTCTCTATGGGCAGGAGAATCCGCCATCGGCCCAGGCCGTGATCGAAGGACGACTGATCCAGATCGGGCTGCGCGCTCTCGAGCTCGGCATCAACGTCGTGATCGACTTCGGGCTCTGGAGCCGAGACGAACGCTCCGCTCTACGGCAGGCGGCAGCAGACCTCGGCGCGACGGTGGAGATGCGCTACTTCGAACTCCCCCCAGCCGAGCAGCGGAGACGACTCGACCAGCGCCAGGCCGAGGCGCCACACACGACTTGGCCCATGTCTGACGAGGAACTCGCCGACTGGGCTGCCAAGTTCGACGTCCCAACGGCAGGTGAACTCGACGGCGGCGAACCTATTGATGACCCACCGGCTCGATTCGCGACCTGGGATGAGTGGCGCAGGCATCGCTGGCCTTCGTCGCATCGACGTCCTGAGCCAAGGGAGCAAAGGTGTGGCCAATGAAGAAGGTCAGCAGCCGTGTGGGCTGCTGACCTGGGTGTTTGTGCGCCATCAGGGACTCGAACCCCGAACCCGCTGATTAAGAGTCAGCTGCTCTGCCAATTGAGCTAATGGCGCGCGAAGCGAGTGGAACTGTAGCAGCGCCCCGCACTCGGGATGAAATCGATTCGGCACCCCTCCGACGTGAGGTGCGGCACCCCGCGGAACGGTCCCTCGATGGCCGCCCCCCGCTCCGCCCAAGGCCTTGTCCGGGTGCCGCTGACGGTGTCCTCTATGTAGAGGTGAGGCGAGAATCCGGCCAGACCAATCCGCCACAGCTCGCGGACCGAACTAGTCTTCAGAAGGCCACGCCAACCAAGGAGGGCCGATGGCGGGTGAGCCCGGATTGCGGCTCGTGACGTCGTACGACGGTGTCGACGTCGATGTGCTCGTCGGGCGAGTGGCCCGCGGGGACGGCCAGGCGTTCGAGCAGTTGTACGACGAGCTGTCCGCAGCCGTCTACGGCCTGGCCAGACGGGTGGTGCGCGACCCGTCACGCGCCGAGGACGTCACCCAGGACGTGTTTCTAGAGGTGTGGCGCAAGGCGGCGAGGTTCGACTCGACGCTTGGGCGCGCCCGGACCTGGGTGATGACAATCGCCCACCGGCGGGCCGTCGACGCGGTCCGTCGCAACGAGGCGGCCAAGCGCAGCGACAGCCACGGGGTCCCGGACGAGGTCAGCCACGACGAGGCCGCCGACCGGGTGATCGCCGCCGAAGAGCGTGGGGCGGTCCGCGACTGCCTGGAGACGCTCACCGAGCTCCAGCTCGAGTCGGTTCGGCTGGCCTACTTCAACGGCTACACCTACAACGAGGTGGCGACCCTGCTCGACAAGCCCCTCCCCACGATCAAGACCCGGATGCGAGACGGCCTGATCCGTCTCCGCGACTGCCTGGAGGGGGCCCGATGAGCACCGATCTGCACACCCTGTCGGGCGCCTTCGCGATCGACGCACTCACGGCCGAGGAGGCGGAGCAGTTCCGCACCCACCTCGAGGGCTGCGCCGCCTGCCGGGAGGAGGTGCGCGAGCTCCGGGAGGCCGCCGCCCGGATGGGCGAGGTCGAGGCGGTCGCTCCACCCGCCGCGCTCAAGGCTCGGGTCCTTGCCGCGGCTGACCGCACCGCCCAGCAGCCGCCGAAGGTGGTGCGGCTGGAGGAGCGCGAGGACAGCGGCCGTCGTCGTTGGGCCCCGCGGCTCGCCGCCGCGGCCGCGGCCGCCGTGGTCGTCGTCGGCGGGGCGATCGGCATCGGTCAGATCGCCGGCGATGACGGTACGACGTTGCAGGCCGGCGTGGTCCGGGTCTTCGAGGCCGAGGACGCCCGCACGGCGGAGGTCGACACGAGCCAGGGCGTCGTCCGGGTTGCGACGTCCCCGGGCCGGGGGGAGATGGCGGTCGACACCAGTGGCCTGCGACCCCTCGACGAGGAGCACGTCTACCAGGTGTGGTCCATCGCCGACGGCACCCCGTCGTCGGTGGTCGTCCTCCCCGACCCCGACCGGGGCGCCTCGATGGAGATGCCCGCGGCGGGCACCCAGGTGGCGATCACCGTCGAGCCGGCCGGTGGTTCCGAGCAGCCGACTACCGAGCCGATCGTGGCGGTCGACCCGGGGGAGGTCTGACCCGCCACAGGGCGTGGGAGCGCCGGGGGCCGCGGTCAGCGGCGCCGGAGGGACTCCAGCACGGCCTGTGCCGCGTTGTGTCCGCCGAGCCCGCTGACCGCGCCGCCGCGCCGCGCACCGGAGCCGCAGAGCAGCACGTTCTCGAAGTCCGTGGACACCCCCCAGCGCTGCGCCGGGGTCTCGAGTCGGGCCCGGTTGGGCGCCCACGGCCAGGACAGGTCGCCGTGGAAGATGTGCCCGCCCGGCATGGCCAGCGCCTCGTCGATGTCCTGCGGCGCCTTCGCCTCCAGACAGGGGTTGCCGTCCTTGTCGACGGCGAGCAGCGACTCGATCGGTTCCTCGAGGTGCTCGTTGATCGCGTCCAGGGCGCGCCCGACGGCCAGGTCGCGGGTGCCGTCGCGGTCCTCCTCGAACAGCCGCGCCGGGGTGTGAACGCCGAAGTAGGTGAGGGTGTGCATCCCCTTCACCGCCAGCGGTCCGAGGATCGAGGGGTCGGTGAGGGAGTGGCAGTAGAACTCGCCGGGCATGGTGGTCGGCACCTGACCGGACTCCGCCTCGGCGTACGCCTTCTGCAGCTGGCTGTAGTCCTCCGCGACGTGCAGCGTGCCGGCGAAGCCGTTCTTGGCGGACTGCCCGGACTTGAAGCTCGGCAACGACTCCAGCAACAGGTTGACCTTGAGCTGCGAGCCCTCCGGGCGATCGTCCGGCTCCTCGCCGAGCAGCACCTGCAGCACCCAGGGAGCGACGTTGGAGAGCACGTAGTCACACTCCGCCGAGTGCCAGGTGTCGCCGTCGTGCCAGGTGACCGTCGCCGTCCTGCCGTCGGTCTCGATGCCGCTCACCCCGGCGCCCGTGATGATGGTCGCGCCGGCATTGCGCGCGGCCACGGCGAGCGAGTCGGTCACCGCCCCCATGCCGCCGACTGGGACCCGCCACTCTCCGGTGCCGTTGCCGACCAGGTGGTAGAGGAAGCAGCGGTTCTGCACCAGGCCCGGGTCGTGGAGATCGGCGAAGGTGCCGCTGAGAGCGTCGGTGGCGACGACGCCACGCACGGTGTCGTCGGCGAAGCGTTCCTCGATCACGTTGCCGATCGGCGTCTCGACGAGGTAGTCCCAGGTGGCGGGGTCGACGAGCTCGCGCATCTCGCGTCCGGTGCGCAGCGGCTCCATCAGCGTCGGTGCGACCGCCCCTGCGAACTCGTGGATCTCGCCGTAGAACCTGCGCCAGGCGTCGTACTCCTGGTCCGACCCGGTGAGCTGGCGGAACGACTCGGCGGTCGTCGCAGCCTCCGGCCGCTCGACGAACAACCCGGTGTGCTTGCCGTCGCGGACGACGGGGGAGTACGACGCGGTGTCGCGCGAGCGCAGCTCCAGGTCGAGGCCGAGGTCGTCGACGATCTGCTGCGGCATCAGGCTGACCAGGTAGGAGTACCGGGACAGCCGGGCGGGCAGTCCGGGGAACGCCTTGGCGGAGACGGCGGCGCCACCGGTGTGGTCCAACCGCTCGAGCACGAGAGTCGACACGCCGGCCCGAGCCAGGTAGGCCGCGGCGACGAGTCCGTTGTGGCCACCGCCGACGATGATGACGCCGTACTTGTCCGAGACGCTCTGGGAAGTCACGGCAGCACGCTACCGGTCACGCCGCGAGCAGCAGCGACGGTCGACCCTCGTGCCGGGAACAAGACCAGCTGGCCACCTGTTGAGTCTTCAACTACTCTTGAGATGAGTGTCCTTCGAGGACGCTGGTGAAGGAGACCTGATGCCCGCCATCACCGTCGACGACCTGACCTTGCTCCCTCGCCTGCACACGCCGGGTCTCGGCGACGTGGTGCGGCCCGTCAGCAGCGTGACGAGCGCGCCGAGTGGTTATGAGGGCGAGGGCTTTCCGGTACGACGAGCGTTCGCCGGCGTCGACCTGCGCGACCTCGACCCGTTCATCCACATGGACCAGATGGGCGAGGTGGAGTACGCCCCTGGCGAGCCGAAGGGCACGCCCTGGCACCCGCACCGGGGCTTCGAGACCGTCACCTACATCATCGACGGGGTCTTCGACCACCAGGACAGCCACGGCGGGGGCGGCAGCATCACCAACGGTGACACCCAGTGGATGACCGCCGGCTCCGGTCTGCTGCACATCGAGACACCGCCGGAGTGGCTGGTGCAGAAGGGCGGCCTCTTCCACGGCATTCAGCTCTGGGTCAACCTTCCGCGCGACCAGAAGCTCGTCGCGCCCCGCTACCAGGACCTGCGCGCCGGCCAGCTGGGACTGCTCACCACCGACGACGCCGGGGTGCTGGTCCGGGTCATCGCCGGGGACGTCGCGGGCCACCAGGGACCGGGCTCGACGCACACACCGATGGCGATGGTGCACGCCACGTTGGCGCCCGGGTCACGTCTCGAGCTGCCCTGGAGCGTCGACTTCAACGCACTCGTCTACGTGCTCTCCGGCAACGGCGCGGTCGGCGTCGAGCAGCACCCGATCAGCACCGGCCAGCTCGCCGTGCTCGGTCGCGGCGACTTCGTGTCCGTCACCTCCAGCAAACACCAGGAGTCGCGCGCACCCGGTCTCGACGTCCTGGTTCTCGGCGGCCGGCCGATCCGCGAGCAGATCGCCTGGGCGGGGCCGTTCGTGATGAACACGCGCGCCGAGGTGATGCAGGCCTACGAGGACTACCAGAAGGGTCGGATGGGTCAGATCCCCGCGGTGCACGGGGCACCCACGGAACTCACCGAGGGCTGATTCGTTCTCCGACCGCGAGGGGGACGGCGGAAGATTTTCGCCGTTCCCTCTTGCGCGCCCCAGGTGTTCCGGGCATAACGTGACGAGGTTCGCGCCGGAGTCCACGGCGCTGTCTCGGATCCCTGGAGGGAAAACGCATGCGGTATCGCTCTGTCATAGCGATCTCCGCGTCCTCACTCCTGGCCGCATCGATGCTCGTCTCAACGACGACGACCTCGAGCGCCCAGCCGCAGGACGCATCGAAGAAGTCCGGCTCGCACGCCGGTTCCTTCGCCATCAGCGGCGCACAGGCCGCCGGCTACACACTCCCCGACGACGTGCGGCAGGTCTGGTCACACGCCCTGCCGGGGGGTCAGACCCAGACCCGCTACCAGCAGTACGTCGGCAACGCGTCCGTCTTCGGCGGCCAGGTGACGGTGATCGAGAATTCCGCCGGTACGCCGACCTCGGTGATCGGCGCGCACTTCCCGGGCCTCAGCGCCGTCAACGACAAGGACCTCACCAAGGCCAAGGCCCGCGATGTGGTCGAGGGCAAGATCGGGGTCCGCGGCGACTGGGACAACACCCTGCGCATCGACCCGCGCACCGGCCGCCTGTTCTTCGAGGTGGAGTCGATCCGCGACGCCTCCCGTCCGGTCCGCTGGGTGAACGCGGACAACGGCAACGTCATCAAGGCGTTCGATGCACTCGCTCACGGTGAGGGCATCGGGGTCAAGAAGGACGAGAAGACGTTCCTCACCAGCCGCAACGCTGAGACCGGACGCTACGAGATGGTGAGCCCCGACGGCCGCCAGTCGACGTACTCGGCAGACAACGGCACCACTTCGGCGAGTCTCATGACCGACTTCGACGACATCTGGGACCACAACAACGCGCCGATGACGGGCCGCAGCCACGCCCCGGGAGTGGACGCGCAGTACTACGCCAACGTCGTGGACGACTTCTACGGCGACTCCTTCAACCGCGACAGCATCGACGGCAACGGCATGGAGATCATCTCCGTCGTTCACTTCGACAAGGGCTACTGCAACGCCTTCTGGAACGGCGCCTACATGACCTACGGCGACGGCAACGGCAGGGACTGCTTGCCCCTGTCGGGCGGTCTCGACGTCGACGGTCACGAGCTCACCCACGGTGTCACCGACTTCACCTCGGACCTCATCTACGAGAACGAGTCCGGGGCGCTCAATGAGGGCTTCAGCGACATGATGGGCAACACCATCGAGTTCTACGCCGAGGAGCGCGGCCTCGACCCGGCCGCGGAGCCTGACTTCCGGATCGGCGAGGACGTCATCAACGCGGGCAGCGTCGGGGCCGGCTTCCGCAACATGGGCGAGCCCGGCGAGTTCGGCGATCCCGACCACGTGGTCGACAAGTTCACGGGGCCCGAGGACGGCGGTGGCGTGCACACCAACAGCGGGATCGCCAACCACGCCTACTACCTGGCGGTCCACGGTGGCCAGAACCGCGGCTGCTCGGCTCCGGTCGTGACCCACACCGAGGACTGCGAAGTCAACGTCCCCGCCCTCGGCCTGGACCGCACGGCGCAGATCTTCTACGCGGGCTTCACCTCCTTGCCGGAGTACGCCAACTTCTGCGACGCCCGCAACGCCACGGTCAACACCGCCGGGAGCGAGGCCGCCGCCATCGGCGCGGCCTGGGACGCCGTCGGCGTCAAGGACGGCTGCACCGGCGGTACCCCGCCCCCGCCGCCGTGCGAGGGCGACGACGACGCCGCGCTGCCGATCGAGTCGCCGCACCCCTACGGCAACAACGGTGACTGCACGTGGATCTTCAACAACGACACGGGCGGCTACAAGTTCCACTTCTCGCAGTTCGACCTCGAGGAGGACTTCGACTACCTGTACGTCAGGGACGGCAACGGCACCCTCCTGGCGACGTACACCGGCACGCTCGGCGCGTTCAGCTCGCCGTGCATCACGACACCGACGGCGTCGGTCCGGCTCGTGACCGACCCGGGTGTGACGGCGCAGGGCTTCGCCATCGATCGGGTGGACCCCTGCTGACGCAGCACATTGGTTGACCGTCGTGGGCTCCGGGAGCACCTCCCGGGGCCCACGTCGTCTCCGGGGCGTCCCGCAGGTGCAGTGGTTTGCCCTTCAACCGGCTGGGAACAGTGACACCGGTCACACCTATGTCTCGGGTAAGGGGGACCACGATGGCCATCGCAGCACTGTCCGCACTGGACCGCCGTCACACGGTGGCACCGCCCGGCTACAACCGCTGGCTGATCCCACCGGCGGCGCTGGCGATCCACCTGTGCATCGGCCAGGCCTACGCGACGAGCGTGTACAAGAACTCCCTCGTGTCGCACTTCGACGCGAGTCTCACGTCGGTCGGGATCGTGTTCTCGATCGCGATCGTGATGCTCGGCCTGTCGGCAGCGGTGTTCGGCACCTGGGTCGACACCGGGGGTCCCCGTCGGGCGATGGTCGCGGCCGCCCTCTGCTGGTCCGTCGGCTTCCTCGTCGGGGCCGCAGGGATCGCGATGGGCCAGCTGTGGCTGCTCTACCTCGGGTACGGCGTGATCGGAGGCATCGGTCTGGGCATCGGCTACATCTCGCCGGTGTCGACGCTGATCAAGTGGTTCCCCGACCGGCCCGGACTCGCCACCGGCCTGGCGATCATGGGATTCGGCGGCGGTGCCCTGGTGGCCTCACCGGTCTCGAGCTGGCTGCTCGCCCGCTACGACCCCTCGTTCGACGCGAGCGACCCCAACGCGGTGGCCAGCGGCGCCGCCGTCGCCGGGCTCTTCGTCACCCTCGGACTGGTCTACCTCGTGGTGATGCTCTTCGGCGCCTGGCTGATCCGGGTGCCGGCCGACGACTGGAAGCCCGACGGGTTCGAGCCCGACGAGGTCGAGTCCAAGTCGTTGGTCACGACCGCGAGCGTGTCCGCCGCCAACGCGGTCAAGACGCCGCAGTTCTGGCTGCTCTGGACGGTCCTGTTCTGCAACGTCACCGCCGGCATCGGCATCCTCGAACAGGCCGCCCCGATGATCCAGGACTTCTTCCGCGGCGACAACGGCTCCTCGGTCAGCCCGGCCGCGGCCGCGGGTTTCGTCGGCCTGCTGTCGATCTGCAACATGGCCGGCCGGTTCGTGTGGTCCTCCACGTCCGACGTGGTCGGACGCAAGCCCATCTACCTCGGTTACCTCGGCGTCGGGATGGTGCTGTACGCCGCGCTGGCGCTGATCGGGTCGAGCGCGACCGTGCTGTTCGTGCTGTTCGCCGGCGTCATCATCTCGTTCTACGGCGGCGGGTTCTCGACCGTGCCGGCGTACCTCAAGGACCTCTTCGGCACCTACCAGGTCGGCGCCATCCACGGCCGCCTGCTCACCGCCTGGGCCGCTGCCGGCGTGGCCGGCCCGCTGATCATCAACGGGTTCCTCGACGCCCAGGGCACGCCCGGCGAGCTCACCGCCGACGCGTACCGTCCGGCGCTGCTCACGATGGTCGGGGTCCTCGCGGTCGGCTTCGTCGCCAACCTGCTGGTCCGGCCGGTGGCCGAACGCTTCCATGAGCAGGAACGGTCCGGGGCCGAGACAGGGCGGGCCGCTGACGACGTACCTTCCGGAGGCGGGGTGGCAACCATGACGCGCACGGAGGCGCCGGCCAGGACGAAGTCCAGGCAGGTGCTGCTGACGGTCGCGTGGCTGGTGGTCGGTGTCCCCCTCGCCTACGGGATCTACCAGACGCTCGTGGAGACGGTCAGCCTGTTCGGCTGAGCCGTTCGACGTCAGGGAAGGGGCGGGCCTCACCGTGCGCCAGGCCTATGCGCTGGATAGGGTCCGGCCCATGCCTGCACTCCTCGACACCACCGCCCGCAAGCTGCACCGGATCGCGCTCGACAAGCAGGTCAAGGGCCGGGTGCCCGGGCTGTACGCCGGAGTCGTGCGGGACGGCGGCTTCGTCTGGCAGGAGGGCATCGGCGCGGCGGACATCACCGCCCCGATGGTGCCGCCGTCCGCCGACGACCAGTACCTCGTCGCCTCCAACAGCAAGACGTTCACGGCCGTCCTGGTCATGCAACTGCGCGACGAGGGCAAGCTCTCCCTCGACGACACCCTCGAGCAGCACGTCGCGGAGGTGACGCACCCGGGCGTCACCATCCGGCAGGCCCTCGCGCACGTGACCGGCATGCAGCGCGAGCCCGTCGGCGACATCTGGGAGACCCTCCAGAACCCGGACCGCGCCGAGCTGGTGGCCGGTTTCAACGAAGCGGAGCGCGTGCACCGGCCGCACCACCTCTTCCACTATTCCAACCTCGTGTTCTCGATGCTCGGCGAGGTCGTCGCGCGGCTCGACGGTCGCGAGTGGTACGACGCACTCAAGGCGCGCATCCTCGACCCGTTGGAGATGCGGCGTACGACAGTCGGCCCCTCTGGCAGCGCCGTCACCGGCTACTACGTACCCCCGCACACCGACGTCCCCGTCCTCGAGCCGGTGCTCGACTTCAAGGCGCTCGCGGCCTGCGGGGGACTGGCCAGCACCGCGGACGACATGGCCCGCTGGTCGACCTTCGTCGCCGACCCGGTGTCCGACGTGCTGGCCCCCGACACGCTCGCGGAGATGTGCGAGCCGCAGATCATGATCGACCGCGAACGCTGGACGGGTGCGTTCGGGCTCGGCTTCATGCTGCTCCGGTCGGGGACCCGCACGTACGTGGGGCACACCGGCGGGATGCCCGGTCACATCACCGGGCTGTTCACCCACCGGGAGAGCAAGACCGGTGGGCTGGTTCTGATGAACACCACGTCCGCGCCCGACCCGGCCACCTTCGCGATCGAGCTGGCCGACCACGTGATCGAGCACGACCCGGTCGAGCCGGAGCCCTGGCGCCCCGGCCCCTCGGTGCCCGACGAGCTCGCCGACCTGGTCGGCATCTGGTACTCCGAGGGTTCGCCGTTCGTCTTCTCGGTCAAGCAGGGCCGGCTCGAGGCCCGCGCCCAGGCGCTCCCGGAGCACAAGCCGTCGTCGCTGTTCGAGAAGGTGGGCGACGACCTGTACCGCACCGTCCAGGGCCGCGAGACCGGTGAGCTGCTCCGGGTCACCCGAGACGCCGACGGCCGGGTCACCAAGATGAACTGGGCGACCTACCTCGTCACCCGCGAGCCGCTCGCCTTCGGCGAGTGGCTCTGACCGACTGAACCCGTGGTCGGCCCGGGTCGGTGGTCGGCCCGGGTCGGTGGTCGGCCCGTATCGGTGGTCGGCCCGTATCGGTGGTCGAGCCCGTCGAGACCCGCCCATGTCCCGAATCCGGTTGTGCCCCACCTGCCCGGGTGAGGCAGGCTGGAGTCCATGACGACAGACCCTGGCCTCCTCGACGACCTCGAGTGGCGCGGCCTCCTCGCGCACTCGACTGACCTCGACGCGCTCCGCACCGCGCTGTCGGAGGGGCCGGTCCGGTTCTACGTCGGCTTCGACCCGACCGCGCCGAGCCTGCACATGGGCAACCTCGTGCAGATCCTCACCGCGCGCCGGCTGCAGCTCGCCGGCCACGTGCCATACGCCCTCGTCGGCGGTGCCACCGGCATGATCGGCGACCCGAAGGACTCCGGGGAGCGCACGCTGAACACCCTCGACGTGGTGAAGGACTGGGTCGAGCGGGTGCGCACCCAGATCGAGCCGTTCCTCGACTTCGACGGCCCCAACCGCGCGACGATGGTGAACAACTACGACTGGACGGCCAGCCTGTCGACGATCGACTTCCTGCGCGACATCGGCAAGCACTTCCCGGTCAACCGGATGCTCGCTCGCGACGTGGTCAGCCGTCGCCTGGAGAGCGGAATCTCCTACACGGAGTTCTCCTACGTCCTGCTGCAGTCGATGGACTACCTGAACCTCCACCGCGACCACGGCGTCACGCTCCAGTTCGGCGGCAGCGACCAGTGGGGAAACATCACCGCGGGCGTCGAGCTCGTACGACGAGCCGACGGCGGCAAGGTGCACGCGTTCGCGACGCCCTTGGTGACCAAGGCCGACGGCACCAAGTACGGCAAGACCGAGGGGGACGCCCTCTGGCTCGACCCCGACATGCTCTCGCCGTACGCCTTTCACCAGTTCTGGCTGAACGCCGAGGACGAGAAGGTCGGTGAGCTGCTCCGGATCTTCACCTTCCTCTCTCGCGAGGAGATCGAGGACCTCGAGGCCCAGACGGCCGAGAAGCCGTTCCTGCGCGCCGGGCAGAAGGCGCTGGCCGACGCGGTGACCACGCTGGTGCACGGGGACGAGGAGACCGAGCAGGCGAAGGCGGCGGCTGCGGCCCTGTTCGGAGGCGGCGGGCTCGACGGCCTGTCGGTCCCTACGCTGGCCTCCGCGCTGCACGAGGCCGGCTCCGTGCGGCTGGCCCGCTCCGACGGGATGCCCACGATGGTGGACCTGCTGGTCGAGACGGGGCTGTGCAAGAGCAAGGGGGAGGCCCGGCGGACCGTTTCCGAGGGCGGCGCCTACCTCAACAACGAGCGGGTGGGCGACCCGGACCACACGCCGGGGGAGAGCGACCTGCTCGGCGGCTCCTGGCTGGTGGTCCGGCGCGGCAAGAAGCACCTCGCGGGCGTCGAGCTCGTCTGAGCCGGAAAGGCCCGTTCCCCAGGGTGGCGGAAACGGACAAAACCGGCGCTGACCTGGGACGATGCGAATGTGAGCGGGGCCACCCTGACCCCGATTTGCATTCCCCGAGAACGCCTGGCTAATGTTCTCTTCGTCGCCAGGAGCGGCGGGACGCAAGGCCGAGAGGTCGGGCGGCCGGCCCCGGCGAAACCCCACCAAAACACCTCAACCGAGGTGGCTCGAGTGCGCGCAACAGCGGCCTCGGATCGACTCGGTGACAGTGGCTTGTGCGGGGGCCCGGAGGAGCGGGATCCGATTTGACGGAGCCAGCGAGACCCGGTAAGTTTTACCAGGTTGCCCCCCAGCGAGGCCGAGAGGCCGGGCTGAGGTGCGCGCTTGATCCTTG
The DNA here is from genome assembly GCF_035697785.1 of Nocardioides sp. Taxonomy (GTDB): domain Bacteria; phylum Actinomycetota; class Actinomycetes; order Propionibacteriales; family Nocardioidaceae; genus Nocardioides_B. Next base: position 633 of record NZ_DASSCL010000050.1, on the reverse strand, counting down.
AGAACTCAACAGTGTGCCAAAAGTCGACGAATTAATTTGTAACGCCAGTCGGCAGGTTGCGCCCGGCCCTCGGGTCGAGCGGTATCTGTCGATTGTTTGATTCCTTTAGGTAAGACGCTCCACTTCGGTGGAGCACTCTTGCCGGGATTGCTCCAAGAGTCGATGAACACCACCTCGGTGGTGCCATCAAAAGAATTCAACGGAGAGTTTGATCCTGGCTCAGGACGAACGCTGGCGGCGTGCTTAACACATGCAAGTCGAGCGGTAAGGCTCCTTCGGGAGTACACGAGCGGCGAACGGGTGAGTAACACGTGAGCAATCTGCCCTTCACACAGGGATAACTCCGGGAAACCGAAGCTAATACCTGATACGACCACTTCAGGCATCTGATGGTGGTGGAAAGTTCCGGCGGTGAAGGATGAGCTCGCGGCCTATCAGCTTGTTGGTGGGGTAACGGCCCACCAAGGCAACGACGGGTAGCCGGCCTGAGAGGGTGACCGGCCACACTGGGACTGAGACACGGCCCAGACTCCTACGGGAGGCAGCAGTGGGGAATATTGGACAATGGGCGAAAGCCTGATCCAGCAACGCCGCGTGAGGGATGACGGCCTTCGGGTTGTAAACCTCTTTCAG
>NZ_DASSCL010000049.1:0-18990 GCF_035697785.1 Nocardioides sp. | reverse complement strand
GCGCGTCGGAGGTCGTCCGGTCGAGCTCGGTGCCGGGCCGGGCGGGGGCCGATGGGACCAGGTCGGCCAGCAGCGGCGCAAGGTCGCCGAGGGTCTTGGCGGTCGAGGCGACGGTCGCCCGCTCGTCGTACTCATCCCTGTCGAGCCGTCCGTCCGCGTAGGCGTCCCCGAGCGCTGCCAGCACAACGGCTCGGTCACGGTCCGCGGCGCGCAGTGACGCGTTGTCGGGGCGGCGCGGGTCGGAGGTGAAGTCGTCCCACGGCACGGGCGTGGTCATGCGGCGATTCTAGGTCCGCCGGTCCGCGCCCGACCCCGGCTCCGGGTGGATCACCTGCTGTGCCGATTCGTGCCTGGTCGCGCCGGTCTGAGAGCATGGTGCACGGAGGGGAGTATTCCTTCGCAACGGTGTCGTCATCACGGACGCCGGCCGGATCCGGTCGGACCGTCCCGGCATCGTTGGTCCCCATCCTGGGTATCACCAGGGGGCGGAAGAGACCTCCGGAACACGCTGTAGCACGTCCTGCGCGTCGCCCGTTGGTGCCTGCGCCGTCAAGCTGTCCGGAGGAGTAGTTCGTGGACGTACCCGTCTGGGTCTGGTGGACGACGATCGTCGTCACCATGGCCATCTTGCTGTTCGACGTCATCATCGTCGGGCGGCGCCCGCACGAGCCCTCGATGAAGGAGGTCTCGGCCTACCTCTCGGTGTACGTAGGCCTGGCGGTCGTGTTCGGGATCGGGGTGTGGGTGTTCGCCGGCCACCAGTACGGCACCGAGTTCTTCGCCGGCTGGCTGACCGAGTACTCCCTCTCGGTGGACAACCTGTTCATCTTCATCATCATCTTGTCGAAGTTCGCGGTCCCGAAGGAGTACCAGCAGACGGCGCTGATGGTCGGCATCGTCCTGGCGCTGGTGATGCGCGGCATCTTCATCGCGGTCGGCGCGGCCGCGATCAACAACTTCAGCTGGATCTTCTACCTGTTCGGCGCCTTCCTGATCTGGACCGCGATCAAGCTCTACCGCGAGGCCAGGGAGGACGACGAGGACGGCGACTACGAGGAGCCCCGGATCGTCAGGTGGGCGGAGAACAACCTCCCGGCGACGAAGGAGTACCACGGCGCGAAGATTTGGGTGAAGGAGAACGGCAAGCGCCTGATCACCCCGATGTTCATCGTGATGCTCGCGCTCGGCATGACCGACCTGCTGTTCGCGCTCGACTCGATCCCGGCGATCTACGGACTCACCCAGGAGCCCTATCTCGTCCTGACCGCGAACATCTTCGCGCTGATGGGCCTGCGGCAGCTCTACTTCCTGATCGGGGGCCTGCTCCAGCGGTTGATCTTCCTCGGCTACGGGCTCTCGGTCCTGCTCGGCTTCATCGGGTTCAAGCTCGTGTTCCACGCCATGCACGAGAACGAGCTTCCGTTCATCAACGGTGGCGAGCCCATCGAGTGGGCCCCGGAGATCCCGACCCTGCTGTCGCTGGCCGTGATCATCGGGATCCTCGCCGTCACCACCGTGGCGAGCCTCCTGGTGTCGAGACGGCGGGCGAGCGTCGAGGCCGCGGCGGAGTCGGCCGGCTCGCCCGACCCGGCGGAGGAGCCGGCGCAGGGCCCCCGCCCCAAGGCATGACGGCGCTCGCGGCCGGGTAGACCTGGGGGATGACCGACTCCCTGGACCTGGGCCGACCCACCGCCGGCGACGTGCTGGACCTGATCCTCGACGACCACCGCCGCTTCGAGGCGCTGCTGCGGGACCTGCGCGACAGCAGCAACGACCGCGACGCGGTACGCCGCGCGTTCTCCGCGTTGCACGTGGCGCACGCCGAGGCGGAGGAGGCCGAGGTCTACCCGACCCTGCGCCGCAGGGACGCCATCTCCGAGCACGAGGCCGAGCACGGAGAGGAGGAGCACGCCGAAGGCCACGAGGCGCTGCTCAAGGTGCTCGAGGCCGAGGAGCTCGAGGGCGACGACTTCGACGAGCTCGTCGAGGGGCTGGCCACCGCGGTGAACCACCACCTCACCGAGGAGGAGCTGACCATCCTCAACCCGGCCCGCGACGAGATCGCCGAGGATGTCCGGAGCCGGCTCGGTGCGGCGTTCGCGCGGGTCCGGAACGCCCGGCTCGACGAGGACTGCGGCCGGGTCGACAACGTCCGGTCGATCGTCGAGCGGGCTGCGAAGAAGGGACTGCTCGACGACGAGTGAGGTCAGCGCGGGCTGAACCGGCCGGCCGCCACCAGCCGACCCCGGCGCTCGGCGCTCATCGGCGCCTCCTCGATGGCGGCGTTGCCGCCCTCGGGGGCGTGCAGCATCCAACGCTCCCCGTCCACGTCGACCGGGCGGGCGACGAAGCCGACGTGGTAGACCCGCTCGCCGGGCCGGGCGAAGAAGTACAGGTCACCCGGCCGCACCGCGTCGAGCGGCACCGGCGCCAGATCGGGCGCGGCGGCCTGGTCGAAGGCGTCGCGGGGAACCAGCCGACCCAGCCTGCGGTAGGCGATGTGCACGAGCCCCGAGCAGTCCAGCCCCCACGGGCTGGTGCCGCCCCACAGGTAGCGGAGCCCGACGTGCTCGCGGGCGCCGCGAAGCACGTCGTCAGGGGACCAGGCGGCCTCCTCCGGTGCGGGCACCGGCTCGTCCGCCGGTGCGAGGTGGGCGCGACGCACCCAGCCGGGGTAGCCGCCGGCGTTGGCCGAGGAGGTCTGCCAGGGCGCCGCGACCCGCACCCAGCCGGCGCGCTCCTCCAGCACCTCGACGGGCTCGCCGCGCGCGAGCTGGGTGAGGGTGCGTCCGTGCAGGCCCAGCCTGCGCTCCGCCGTGCCCTCGGCGTCGAGGACGGCCAGCCAGGCCACCGGGTCCGGCTCGTCGGCGACGGCCGCGGCATCGAGGTCGCGAGGCGCCTCGGGGGAGGTCCACACGGTGGCGACGGAGACCTTGACCTGGTGCGTCATGCCAGCCCCTCGATGCCGAGGCCGGGAGAGTCGGGCAGCAGGACGGTGGCACCGTCGTAGCGGAGCCCGCCGACGTACGGCGACTCCCGGGTCCACCAGGCCGCGTCGAGGTCGGCCACCACCGTCGTACCGCACGCGGCGGCGAGGGAGGCGGCCGCACCGAGACCGACGTGCGTCTCCATCATCGAGCCGACCGCCGTGCCCATGCCGTGTGCGCGGGCCAGGTCGAGGAGCGCCCGGCCCGTCCAGAGTCCGCCGCACTTGGCGAGCTTCACGTTGACCAGGTCGGCCGCCCGGCGGCGGATCACCTCGACCAGGTCGCGCAGGCCGTAGACCGACTCGTCGGCCATCACCGGGGTGCCCACCCGGGCGGTGACCCACGCCAGCCCGTCGAGGTCGGCGGCGGCCACCGGCTGCTCGACCAGCTCGACGCCGAGCCCGGCGTCCTCCAGGGCCGAGATCACGCCGACCGCCTCCCGGGCGGTCCAGCCCTGGTTGGCGTCGAGCCGGATGGCGACGTCGGGACCGACCGCCTCGCGCACCGCGGCCACCCGCGCCGCGTCGGTGGCGGCGTCCGTGCCGACCTTCATCTTCAGCACGTCGAAGCCCTCGGCGGCCCGGGTCCGCGCGGTCTCGGCGAGGGCAGCGGCGTCGCCGGCCGCGAGCGTGACGTCGGTGGGCACGCGATGGGTGCTTGACCCGAGCAGCACCGGCAGGCTCACCCCGCGCCGCCGGGCGACCAGGTCGTGCAGCGCGACGTCGACCGCCGCCTTGGCGCCGTGGTTGCCGGCGACCGCACCGGCGACCGCGCGGCAGGTGGCGGCCAGGTCGTCGGGGTTGGTCCCGGCGACGACGGCGGCCAGCGGGCCCGCGATGCAGGCCTCGGCACCGGCGAGGGACTCGCCCGTGACCTGCCAGACCTGCGGAGCCTCGCCCCAGCCGGTGACGCCGTCGCCGTCGGTGACTCGCACCAGCACCACGTCGGTGGTCTCGGTGCGGCGCAGGGCGGTGACGAAGGGGGTGTGCAGCGGTGCGCTGACCCGCTGGGTCTCGACGCGGACGACGGCGTTCATCACCGCCAACCCTCCCAGACCGCCCGGCTCACGTCGGCGATGAGGTCCGAGGCCGCCTGCTCGGGGATGTCGGCGGTGGTGAGCACGACCAGGACGTACGCCGGCCGTTCCGCCGGGCGGACCAGCGCGACGTCGTGGCTGACGCCGTCGACCCACCCGGTCTTGTTGGCGACGTACGTGCCACCGGGCAGTCCGCGCGGGATGCCCGCCCGGTGCTCCTGGCGGGCCAGCACCGCCTCCACGTCGGCGCAGGTGTCGGCGTCCGCGATCGTGCGGTCCCCGACGCCACGCAGCACGAGACCCAGGTCCGCCGCGGTCACCAGGTTGTCGAGATCGGTCTCCCGGGCGACGGCGTCGCCGATGCCCCGGGGTAGCACGGTGTCCGGCGAGCAGCCGGCGTCGGCGAGGACGTCGGCGACCGCGCCGGTGCCGACTCGCTCGAGCAGCAGGTTGGTGGCGAGGTTGCCCGACTTCACCGTCGCGTGCTCGGCGAGGAAGCGCAGCGTGCGGGTGCCGCCCAGGCTCGCCCAGGTGTCGTCGTCCTGGTCGTCGTCCTGCTCGAGGGAGTACGCCGAGCCGTCGGCCGCGGACGCGAACCGGTTGTGCACCTCGCTCTCGTGGTCCAGGTCCAGCTCGCCGCGCGCGTGCAGCCGGTGGGCGGCGACCAGCAGCGGGAGCTTCATGGTGCTGGCGGCGTAGTGCTGCACGTCTGCGGCCCGGGACAGGTGGACCGCGCCGGCGAGGTCGGCCAGCCACACCGACACGAGGTGGTCGCCGGCGAGCACGTCGACGCGCGCGGGCACGGCGGGGTCGAGAGCGGGCGGGGTCATCGGCTCAGCGGAGCAGCAGCCGGACGGCCACGTCGAGCGACCCGGTGACCTCGTCGGCCGTGGCCCGGCCGGTCACCCACTGCACCAGGCTGGCGAGCCACACGTCCGCGATCACCTTGGTGATCGCCAGCTGCTCGTCGGTGGGCGCCGGCTCTCCCGGCCGCCCGGGTTCCTGCAGCGCCTGGGCCAGCAGCCTGGTGACGTGCCGTCCCACCGCCTTGCTCTCGTCGGCCACCGAGGCGTCGGCGAACATGAACGCGCGGGTCAGCGCCTCGGTCAGGTGCGGGTCGCGTTGCAGGGTGGCCGTGGCCCGGCCCAGCACGAACATGACCCGGTCGGCCTGGTCGTCGCCGGGGATCGGCTTGTCCCCGATGGTCAGGGCGGCCCGCTCGAACTCACGCGCCAGGGCCGAGACCAGCAGGTGGATCTTCGACGGGAAATAGCGGTAGAGCGTGCCCAGCGCCACGTCGGCCCGCTCGGCCACGGCCCGCATCTGCACCGCGTCGAACCCACCCTGGGACGCCAGCGCGATGGTGGCGTCGAGGATCCGGGTGTGCCGGGCCCGCTGCGCGGCCGAGCCGAGGTCCTCGTGGGTCAGCGAGCTCGCCGCGTTGACGTTGGCGCTCACGTTCGGGCTCACGGTGCTCACGTCTGGGCTCACGTCCGTACGCTAGCAAGGCGTTCTGCGATCATAGGAACACGTTTCAGTCCGATGGGGGCTGGTGTCGGACTGATGGAGGTCGGTGTGCGGGTCGCCCTGCTGTCCTACCGCAGCAAGCCGCACTGCGGCGGACAGGGCGTCTACGTCCGTCACCTCAGCCGCGAGCTCGTCGCCCTCGGCCACGACGTGGAGGTCTTCTCGGGCCAGCCCTACCCGGTGCTGGACCCGGGCGTGCGCCTGACGAAGGTGCCCAGCCTGGACCTGTACCGCGAGCCGGACCCCTTCCGGACCCCGCGGCCGGGCGAGTACCGCGACCTCGTCGACCTGCTCGAGGTGGCCACGATGTGGACGGCCGGGTTCCCCGAGCCGCGCACGTTCAGCCTCCGTGCCGCGCGACTGCTCAAGGCCCGCGTAGACGAGTTCGACGTGGTCCACGACAACCAGACACTCGGCTACGGCATCCTCGACATCGAGCGCGCCGGCCTCCCGCTGGTCACCACCATCCACCACCCGATCACGTTCGACCGGCGGGTCGACCTCGCCGCCGCCACGACCTGGCGACGGCGGCTGGGCCTGCGCCGCTGGTACGGCTTCCTCCGGATGCAGCGTCGGGTCGCCCGCCGGCTCGGTCGCGTCCTGACCGTCTCGGAGAGCTCAGCCGCTGACATCACGCGCGACTTCGGCGTCGAGCGCTCCCGGATCCAGGTGGTGCCGCTGGGCGTCGACGCGGTCTTCCGGCCGTACGACGAGCCCCGGGTGCCTGGGCGGATCGTCGCGATGGCCAGCGCCGACACCCCGATGAAGGGCACCGGGACGCTGCTCGAGGCCTTCGCCAAGCTCCGCACCGAGCGCGACGTGGAGCTGATGCTGGTCTCCCGGCCCAGGCCAGGCGGACCGACCGAGCGGCTCATCGACCGGCTGTCGATCGGCGACGCGGTGCGCTTCGTGCACGGGGTCGGCGACGAGGAGCTGGCCCGGCTCGTCGCGTCGGCGGAGGTCGCCTGCGTGCCGTCGCTCTACGAGGGGTTCTCGCTCCCGACGGTGGAGGCGATGGCCTGCGCGACCCCGCTGGTGGTGAGCCGGGCGGGCGCGATCCCGGAGGTCGTCGGCCCCGACGGGCTCTGCGCCGACCTGGTCGCGCCCGGGGACGTGGGTGAGCTGGCGGTCGCCCTGGAGGGGCTCATCGACGACCCTGCTCGACGCGACCGGATGGGTGCCGCCGGCCGGGAGCGGGCACTCTCGCACTTCGGCTGGCGCGCCGTCGCCGAGGCCACCGCGGCGGCGTACCGCGAGGCGATCGCGGCCGCGGACCGCCCCGTCCCGCGTTCCTGACAGACCCTGACACCCCCTGACAGCCCTGACAGCCCTGACAGCCCTGACCACCCCTGACGACCTCGGACGACATGGAGAACACCCGCGATGCTGACCGTTGACTTCGACCGGCTGGGCGTGCGGCCCGGCGACCGCGTCCTCGACATGGGCTGTGGCGCCGGCCGGCACGCCTTCGAGATGTTCCGGCGCGGCGGCGACGTCGTCGCCTTCGACCAGGACGGCGACGAGCTCGCCCGCGTGCTGGATCTGTTCGGCGCCATGCGCGACGCGGGGGAGGTGCCCGACGGGGCCGAGGCCGACATCAAGGAGGGCGACGCCCTGGCCATGCCGTTCGCGGACGAGGAGTTCGACCGGATCGTGGCCGCGGAGGTGCTCGAGCACATCCCGGACGACCGCGCGGCGATCGCCGAGCTGGTGCGGGTGCTGCGCCCGGGCGGCACCATCGCGGTCACCGTGCCGCGATGGCTGCCCGAGAAGGTCTGCTGGGAGCTCTCCGACGAGTACCACCTGGTCGAGGGCGGCCACGTCCGCATCTACACCGGGCACGAGCTGGTCCAGAAGCTGACCGCGGCGGGGCTGGAGTACGTCGGCCGCGGCCACGCGCACGGGCTGCACGCGCCGTACTGGTGGCTCAAGTGCGCGGTCGGCGTCGACAACGACACGAACCCGCTGGTGCGGGCCTATCACCAGGTGCTGGTGTGGGACATCATGGGACGTCCCGGCTACAGCGCCGTGACGAGGCTGGCGGAGCGGTTGCTGAACCCGGTGATCGGCAAGAGCCTGGTGCTCTACCTGCGCAAGCCCGAGGCTCCGGGGTCGGACCGATGAGTCGGGAGATGCCGGCCCTGCCGGGCCTGCTGAGCGCGCACGACGTGGCGGCGACCGCGGCGTCGATCGCCTCGGTCCAGGAGCCCGACGGAGCGATCCCGTGGACCCGCGGTGGGCACACCGACGTGTGGAACCACGTCGAGGCCGCGATGGCGCTGCTCGTCGGCGGCCAGACCGAGGCGGCGCATCGGGCCTACGACTGGTGTCTGGCCACCCAGCGGCCCGACGGGTCCTGGCCGCTGAGGTACGCGCAGGGCGCCGTCGAGGACCCGGCCGCCGAGACCAACATGTCGGCGTACCTCGCGGTCGGGGTCTGGCACCACTGGCTGGTCCACCACGACGAGCCCTTCGTACGTCGGACGTGGCCGGCGGTCCGCGCCGCGCTCGACTTCGTGGTGGGGCAGCAGCTGCCGTTCGGCGGGATCGCCTGGGCGGAGCCCCACCCGGTCCCGCCCGACTCCGCCGCGGGCCCAGGGGCACGAGAAGGCGCCCTCCTCGCCGGCAGCTCCAGCATCTTCCACGCGCTGACCGCCGGCCTGGCGCTGTCGGAGCTGATGGAGGACCCCCAGCCCGACTGGGAGCTGGCCGCCGGGCGGCTGCGGCACGCGCTGCGCCGGCACCGGGACCTGTTCCTGGACCGCTCGACCTACTCGATGGACTGGTACTACCCGGTGCTGGGCGGCGCCGTGCGCGGCGACGAGGGGCGCGACCTGCTGGCGCCGCGCTGGGACGACTTCGTGGTGCCCGGCCTGGGGATCCGCTGCGTGGACACGAACCCGTGGGTCACCGGGGCGGAGACCTGTGAGCTTGTGCTGGCGCTCGACGCGCTCGGTGACCGCGCACGGGCGCTGATGCTGCTGCGCGAGATCCAGCACCTGCGCTCGGACTCCGGTGCCTACTGGACGGGCTACGTCTGGCCCGACGAGGCGGTGTGGCCGCGGGAGCAGACGACGTACACCGCGGCCGCCGTCGTGCTCGCCGTCGACGCGCTGTCGACCACGACGCGCGGCTCGGACATCTTCCGCGGCACCTCGCTTCGCACGCGGCTACCGGAGATCGGGCTGGAGTGCGGCTGTGCCGCCGTCGCGGCACCCCAGCACGAGGGCGCATACTGACCCTGATGACGAAATCAGGCGCACAACGCCGGTACCACCCAGGCAGTCCCTTCCAGGCACCGCCGCCGCCCGTGATCGAGAAGTTCGCGGCGGAGGACCGTGTCACCCACGACACCTACGGGCTCGGCGTGGTGGTGGAGGGGGACGAGACGGCCGTCGTGGTCGACTTCGGCTCCCAGCGGGTGCGGGTGACCAGCCCGTTCAGCAAGCTGACCAAGCTCTGAGGAGCTGACCGAGGACAGGCGGCAGCGGCCGTCTGTCGGGGTCCGCGTGCGCTTCCGGGGTGCTCGCCGCTACCCGACCGGGTCGCCGGCATCGCCCGCCACCCGGCGTAGCACCCGCATGGAGCCGAGCGACTCGACCTCCTCGAAGCCGCGGTCGAGGGCGCGGAGGTAGACCCGGTACGGCGCCTGCCCACCCTCGGCGGGGTCGGCGAAGACGTCGTGCACCACCAGGGCGGCGTCGCGCGCCACCCATCGGCCGAACCCGGTGAAGTCGTTGCCGGCGTGCTCGTCGGTATGCCCGCCGTCGACGAACAGCAGGGACAACGGTGTCCGCCAGTGCGCGCTGACCGTCGTGGACCGGCCGACGACGGCGACGACGTGGTCCTCGAGTCCCGCGTCCGCGATCGTGCGCCGGAACGTCGGAAGCGTGTCGAGCCGGCCGAAGACCGGGTCGGCGAGCGCGGGGTCGTGGTACTCCCAGCCCACCTGGTTCTCCTCGGAGCCCCGGTGGTGGTCGACGGTGAAGACCGTGCCGCCGGTGGCCCGGGCGGCCGCGCCGAGGTAGATCGCCGACTTGCCGCAGTAGCTGCCCACCTCGAGAGCCGGCCCGTGCCGGAGCCGGTCGAGCGCGACCCGGTGCAGCAGGTCGCCCTCGTCGTCGGGCATGAAGCCCTTGGCGGCGCGGGCCTTGGCGAGCAGGTCCTCGGGCATCATCGGGCGGCCCGGACGGCGTCGTCGTACGTCGAGCGCAGGAACCGGTCGACGCCGCGGACGACCGCGGCCGAGCGGATCGAAGGGAACACGTCGAAGGCGTGCTGGGTGCCGGGCAGCTCGGCGTAGGCCACCGGCCGCTCGGAGACGGCGCGGAGCCGAGCCACGAACTGGCGGGCCTGCTCGACCTCCACGAGCGAGTCACGTGCTCCGTGCACCACCAGCATCGGCGGGGCGTCGCGGCGTACCCGGAGGATCGGCGACGCCCTCTCGAACGGCTCGAGGTCCGACGCCGGGTCGCCGAGCAGCACTCGCGGCGCAAGAAAGCGGTCGCGCATCTGCAGCGCGCGCCGGGTGCCGATCGACCCGGCGAGGTCGTAGACGCCGTAGAACGGCACCGCCGCCTGGACCGTCGTGTCCACGTGCTCGAAGCCAGGCTGGTACTCCGCGTCGTTCGGGGTGAGCGCGGCCAGTGCGGTCAGGTGGCCGCCCGCCGACCCACCGGTGAGCGCCAGGAAGCCCGGGTTGCCGCCGTGGTCCGCGACGTGCTCGCGCACCCATGCGATCGCGCGCTTGACGTCGACGATGTGGGCCGGGAACCGGTCCCGCGGGCTCAGCCGGTAGTTGATCGCGACGCAGACCCAGCCACGGGCGGCCATGTGCAGCATGAGCGGGACGCCCTGGGTGTCCTTGCTGCCCACCGACCAGGCGCCGCCGTGGATCTGTAGCAGCACGGGCGCGTCCCGCAGCTCGGTGTCGCGCTGCCGGTAGACGTCGAGGAGCCCCCGCTTGCCGTGGTCCGCGTGGTACGGGACGTCCTTGGTGACCTCGACCTCGTCGCTGTGCAGCCGGAACGGCCAGGCGAGCTGGGACAGCGGCGTGGAGAGGTCGAGGTCGGTGTACGTCGCCCCGAGCCGGTCGAGGTAGTCCACGCCGAGCGCCTCACGCAGCGCCTCGTCCACGTGTCTCCGGGCCGCGGACGCCTCGGCCACGAGGGCGCCGAGCCCGACCGCGCTGCCCGCCGCCAGCGCGAGGCCGGCCCGGCTGGGGCGGCCGCGGGCGAGCTCCCGAGCCGTGTCGGCGGCGGTGAGGGTGAGCAGGTGCGGCGCCAGCTCGCTGGTCAGCCAGCCGCCGAGCATCGACGGGACCCCGGCCCAGTAGCCGGGGACCGGGCGCACCGCGTTGGCGGTGAGGGCCGCGGTCAGGAGTTGGCGCAGCAGGTAGGTGCGGGACACGGCGTCAGCCTAGACACCGCACTGGAACACGTTGCAGTTGGCTCAGTGGACGGTCGTCGGCCACTGTTGACCTCGTGACCGGGAACCCGAGCATGCCGCTCTACTGGCGGGTCTGCCTGACCAACGGGCTGGTCTTCGCCCTGGCCACGGCGGTGCTGGCGCTCTCGCCCGCGACGGTGTCGGCCCGCCCGGCGCTCTCGGAGACGGTGGTGCTCGTCGTCGGCACGTTGGTGATCCTCGTGGCCAACGCCCTGCTGCTGCGCGGCACGCTGGTGCCCCTGGACCGGCTGGCGCGGGCGATCGAGTCCGTGGAGCGGGCGGCGGAGCGACCGGCGCTGCCGTCACCGGGCGCCGGCACCGTGGGCAGGTTGGTGGCGAGCTTCGACGCGATGCTCCGCCGCCTCGAGGACGAGCGCAGCCGGTCGGCGGTCCAGGCGCTGGCCGCCCAGGAGGCCGAGCGGCACCGGATCGCCCAGGAGCTGCACGACGAGGTGGGGCAGAGCCTGACCGTCGTGCTGCTGCAGCTCAAGCACCTCAGTGGGGGGATGTCCGAGGAGCAGGCGGCCGGGCTCGACGAGGTGCGCGAGTCGGTCCGGCACGCGCTCGACGAGGTGCGCGAGGTGGCCAGGAGGCTCCGTCCGGGGGTGCTGGACGACCTCGGCCTGCAGAGCGCCCTGGCCGCCCTGGCCACCGACTTCTCCGGCCGCACCGGGGTCCACGTCATCCGCACGTTCGGACCCGGCCTGCCATCGCCGACCAAGGAGGTGGAGCTCGTCGTCTACCGCGTCGCGCAGGAGGCGCTCACCAACACCGCTCGGCACGCCGGCGCCAAGACGGTGGACATCTCGCTCGGTGTGCAGGGTGGCGCACTGCTGCTCGTGGTGGCCGACGACGGCGCGGGTGTCCGCGGCCGGCCCGAGGGTGCGGGCATCGCCGGGATGCGGGAGCGGGCGGCCCTGGTCGACGGCCGGCTCACCGTCGGCGCACGTCCCGGTGGGGGCACGGAAGTGCGCCTCGTCGTACCGCCGGGAGGACGGGATGGCTGACCCGGTGCGCATCCTGCTCGCCGACGACCACGCACTGGTGCGGCAGGGAGTCCGGCTGATCCTGGACGCGCAGCCCGACATGACCGTCGTCGCCGAGGCCGGGGACGGCGCCGAGGCCGTCGAGATGGCCAGGTCGACCGAGCTCGACCTCGCGATCCTCGACGTGGCGATGCCGCGGATGACCGGGCTCCAGGCGGCGCGGGAGATCGCCCGGCGGCGCCCCGGGCTGCCGCTGCTGATCCTGTCGATGCACGACAACGAGCAGTACTTCTTCGAGTCCCTCAAGGCAGGCGCGTCCGGCTACGTGCTGAAGTCCGTCGCCGACCAGGACCTCGTCGACGCCTGCCGCGCGGCGATCCGCGGCGAGTCGTTCGTCTACCCCGGAGCGATGAGCACCCTCGTGCGCAGCTACCTCGAGCGGATGCGCCGGGGCGAGGGGGTGCCGAGGACGGTGCTGACGGGCCGCGAGGACGAGGTGATCAAGCTGATCGCCGAGGGCCGGTCCACCCGGGAGATCGCGGCGGAGCTCTCCATCAGTCCCAAGACCGTCGATCGGCACCGCGCGAACATCCTGGCCAAGCTCGGCATGCGCGACCGGACGCAGCTCACCAGGTACGCCATCCGCGCCGGGCTCGTGGAGCCCTGACCCGGCGTACCGGAAATTCGGTCGCGGGACGCCCCGCGGAGGTCCACCCTGGTGCCATGCAGATCGAGGAGTACACGGTCGACGACACCGCGGTCGTCGCCGAGGTGGTGGAGCTGGCGCGTGCGGTCGAGGAGACCGACTCGCCGTGGGCCCACCCGACGACCGTCACGACCATGACCGGGATGCTCAGGTACGGCTGGGACGGTGAGACGCCGCGCGTGTTCGTGGCGCGCGACGGGGGCCGCGTTGTGGGGTCGGCCAGGTACTGGACCAGCGAGTGGGACAACAAGCACCTCGCCTGGCTGGGGTTCGAGGTGCATCCGGACCACCGCCGCAAGGGCGTGGGCACCGCCCTGCTGGGCTCGCTGATGGACCTCGCCCGTGCGGAGGGCCGGACGACGGTCGGCACCGACGGCTGGGACAACCCGACCACGCACGCGTTCGCCTCCAAGCACGGGTTCGAGAAGGCGTCCCAGGCGATCCAGCGTCGCCAGATCCTCGCCGACATCGACCGCGACGTGCTGCAGAAGCTGTACGACGAGTCCGCCCACGTAGCCGTCGACTACGACCTGGTCCGGCTGGTGGGGCCGACGCCCGACGACCTGATCGACGAGGTGGTCGTGATGACCGCCGCGATCAACGACGCGCCGACCGACGACCTCGCCATCGAGGACGAGGTGTTCACCGCCGAGCGGGTGCGCGGCTACGAGAACGCGATCGTCGGGAAGAGCCAGCGCGCCTACCACCTGATCGCGCGGCACCGCGTCACCGGTGAGCTCGCCGGGCACACCATCGTCACCGTGGAGCTGGAGCGGCCCACGATCGGCCACCAGCACGACACCAGCGTGATCCGGGCCCACCGCGGGCACCGGCTGGGGCTGCTGCTGAAGTCCGCGATGCTGCTCTGGCTGGCCGAGGCCGAGCCGCAGCTCGAGACGATCGAGACCTGGAACGCCGAGTCCAACGACCACATGATCTCGGTCAACGAGCAGCTCGGCTACCGGGTGCTCGCCCGCGAGATCCAGTACCAGCGCGCGCTCTGACCGGCGGGGGGCGGTCGGGGCTCAGTCGCGGGCGGTGAGCACCACCGGGCCGGCGTCGGTGACCGCGATGGTGTGCTCGGAGTGGGCACCGCGGGAGCCGTCGGCGCTGCGCAGGGTCCAGCCGTCCCGGTCGGTGTAGATCTCGTTGGTCGTGTGCAGGAACCACGGCTCGATGGCGATCACCAGGCCCGGCTTCAGCGGCAGGCCGCGGCCGGGGCGTCCGTCGTTGGGGATGTGCGGGTCACCGTGCATGGTGCGGCCGACGCCGTGCCCGCCGAAGTCGGTGTTCACCGAGAGCCCGGCGTCGTGCGCCACCGCCGAGATGGCCGCGGAGATGTCGCCCACCCGGTTGCCCGTGCGGGCCGCGTCGATGCCGGCGTCGAGGGCGCGACGGGTGACCTCGATCAGGCGAAGGTCCTCCTCCCGCGGCGTACCGACCACCACGCTGACCGCGGAGTCCGCCACCCAGCCGTCGACCGAGGCGGCGAAGTCGAGGCTGAGCAGGTCGCCGTCGCGCAGCGTGTAGTCGTGGGGGAGGCCGTGCAGCACGGCGTCGTTGACCGACGTGCAGATCACCTTGCCGAACGGCATCGCCCCGAAGGACGGGTGGTAGTCCACGTAGCAGGACTCGGCGCCGCGGTCCTTCACCATCCGGTGCGCGAGCGCGTCGAGGTCGAGGAGGTTCACCCCGACGTCCGCCGCCGCGGTGACGGCCGTGAGCACCTCGGCGACGAAGCGGCCTGCGGGGCGCATCTGCTCGATCTCGGTGGGCGTCCTCAGCTCGATCACGGGACGAGCGTACGGCCGGTCACCCGACGAGACAGACGGTGTCCCGCACGAGCTGCATCTGGTCGTTGCGCACGGTGACGTCGGTGACCACGCGGACCGAGCGGCCCAGGCAGTTCTGGGTGCCGACGTCCACCGGGGCCTCGTCGGCTGCCTCGGCCGCCTTCCCGGAGCGGCCGCGGGGCCCGCGCTCGCCCGGTGTGCCGTCCTCGCCGTCGAGGCCGTCCGCCCCGGCCGGTCCCGGCTCGCCGCGGAGGCCCTGCAGACCCGTCGGTCCCTGCGGGCCGGCGAGCTGGTCCTGCAGCACGCTCACGGCCACGACCGCGCCCAGGAAGCCGCACACGAGGGCGACGACGCAGGTCAGCAGGAGACCGGACATGTTGCGCATATGCCCACGGTAGGGCCGGGCGCCGCCACGCGTGCACCGATTGGGTGAACCGGGCGGCGCGTCGGTGTTGCAGGTTTCGAGACCATTTGTTCTGATGTCCGGCGGAGACGCCGACGGGGGAATCGGCAAATTACGCGTCTGTAGTTCGGTGGTAGCCCTTCCGCGGCTCCTGTGACGGGTGTGAAACTTGAGACTCGTGTGACGAGTGGTGCGCTCGAGGCGTCCCGACGTCACGTGACTCGGAACCGTGAATGGAGCCTGGGACATGCACAACGCGCGCAGCCTCGCCCGCCTCGCCACCGTCGCCCGCCGGAGCACCGTGGCCCTGACCGTCGCCGCCCTCGGTGTCGCGTTCGCCGTGCACGGCGCCGGGCCCGGGGCGGACCCGGGCACCGCGTCCGACGTACGGCAGGCGGCCCGGAAGGTCGGCAGCTACACCCCGGTGACCGGGGCGATCTTCAACCGGCCGGTCGGCACGCGCTGGCAGCAGGTGGCGATCTTCCGGCACGTCAACAAGACCATCGACTCGACTCCGCCCGGCGCGACCATCCGGATGGCGGTGTACTCGTTCGCCGAGGCCAAGACCGCCAACAAGCTGATCAAGGCCGACCGCCGCGGGGTCAACGTGCAGATCCTGTTCAACCACCACAAGGAGTACGGCCCCGAGAAGCGGCTGATCCGCGAGCTCGGCACCAAGCGCGGCAAGGCGTCGTTCGCCCGCTTCTGCGAGAAGTCCTGCCGCGGCGAGAAGGGGAACATGCACCAGAAGGTGTTCCTGTTCAGCAAGGCCGGCTCCGCCGAGAACGTCGTGATGGTCGGGTCGAACAACATGACCCGCAACAACGCGGTCAACCAGTGGAGCGACATCTACACCGTGGTCGGCGACCCCGCGCTCTACTGGACCTACGCCGGCGTCTTCGACCAGATGAGGCAGGACCGGATCCAGAGCCACCAGTTCATCAACGCCCGGATCAACTCGTTCGGGCCGGAGTTCTACCCGAACCCCTCCGTCGTCTCGCAGGAGACCGACCCGATGTGGCAGCAGCTGTCGCAGATCTCGTGTGCCGGCGCCGCGCCGGGCTACGGCACGCCGGCGTTCAACCCCGATGGCACGCCGGTGCTGAACCCCGACGGCACGCAGGCGCACAACACGATGATCCGGCTCTCGCACCACGCCTGGAACGGTGACCGCGGCATCTGGCTGGCCCGCAAGGTGGCCGAGCTCAAGCGGGCCGGCTGCGACGTCCGGATCGTCTACGGCATCGGCATCGGTGGCGCGGTCAAGGCCATCCTCGCCAACAACCAGATCCCGATGAGCTCCGGCGCGACCGGCAAGCACACCCACCAGAAGGTGCTGTTCCTGAGCGGCGTGTTCGCCGGCAACCCCGCCTCGCAGGTCGTGTGGAACGGCTCGCACAACTGGTCCGATGGTGCGCTCAAGCGTGATGACACCGTGCTGCGCGTCGAGGGCCCGCAGGCGTTCTCCCAGTACAACGCGAACTTCGAGGACATGTGGGCCAACGGCTGACGTGAACCGCGGAAGCGGGGGCCGATTACCACGGTCCCGTGGTAATCGCCCGCTTCCCGGTGTGAACTCCCCACGGGGAGGTGCAGACCGCCGCGGGAAGTGCGCGGCGGGTCGCCGGTGGTCGCGCCCCCTACCAGCCGCGGGCGCGCCACTCGCCGAGGTGCGGGCGCTCCGCGCCGAGGGTCGAGTCGTCACCGTGGCCGGGGTAGAACCAGGTCTCGTCGGGCAGCCGGTCGAAGATCTTGGCCTGCACGTCCCCGATCAGCGACGTGAAGTCCTCGGGCGTGCCGGTCTTGCCGACGCCGCCGGGGAAGAGGGAGTCGCCGGTGAACAGGTGCGGCGTGCCGGTGGGGTCGTCGTACAGCAGCGCGATCGAGCCCGGCGTGTGACCGACGAGGTGGATCACCTCGAGGGTGGACCGGCCGACGGTCACGGTGTCGCCGTCGTCGACGGTGCGGTCGACCTTCACCGGCAGCTCGCCGGCGTCCTCCGTGCCCGCGACCGTCTCGGCGTGGGTGGCCTCGACCACCTGGCGGAGCGCCCGGTGGTGGTCCCAGTGCCGGTGCGTCGTGACCACGCCGGTCAGTCCGTCCGGGCCGATCGTGGAGAGGATCCGGTCCGCCTCGTCGGCAGCGTCGATGAGCACCTGCTCGTCGGTGTGCCGGCACCGGAGCACGTAGACGTTGTTGGACATCTCGCTCACAGCGAACTTGGTGATCATCAGGTCGGTCAGCTCGCGGACGTCACTCGGTCCGCCCGGCTTCACCTTCCCGTGGTAGCCCATCGGTCACCTCCACCTCGCGATCTGGGGCAGCTCTCCTGACGAGGACACTAGTCCGGCGCCGCCGCCTCGGCCGACCAGCCACCAGGCCAGGTCGCCGGCCGCTCCCTGGATCTCCGGACCCGCGCCGGAGCCGAACTTCCAGAGCCCGTCGACGTCGGTCGAGGACAGCACCATCGACGGACCCTCCAGACCGAGCTCGTCCTGCCGGCGGCCGATCAGGTCGCGGCTGAAGTCCGCCGGCCACTCGGCGGCGCGGTAGTCCAGCAGGAGGTCCGCGTGGTGCACCTCCACCTCCGTGAGCCGGCGAGGGCCGACCGTGTCCACGGTGAAGGTCTCGTCACCCCCGGGGACGCGGGTGTACGTCGCACCCAGCGGGCCGTCGTACACCGCGACGGCCTTCTCGAACCGCCGCGACGAGTCCACGGCGTCCGCGATGAGCCGCTTGGCGCTCAGGTCCTCCACGGTCACCGCGATGTCGAAGTCGCGGGACTCGGGGGAGTCGTACATCGAGGCGGCCTCACCGGCGGCGGCCTGCGCGAGCACCCGGGCGAACGCGTCGGCGTTGCGGGAGAGGTGGGCCACGACGTGGCCGCGGGTCCAGCCCGGGAGAGCGGACGGAGCCTCCAGGTCCTCGGCCTGCAGAACTGTCAGTGCCCCCAGATAACGTGTGGTCGCGTGGACTGTCTCGTCGATCAGGGGGATCGGATTCGTGCTCATCCACCCATCCAACACGCTGCCGACCCACGCCGCGGCCCGGCTTGCGTGCAGCCGCTATCATGGCGAACACTTGTTCGAACGCCGCCGCCGACCGGGCCGGCGTCGTCCCTCCCGTCCACGCCACCAGCAGAGGATCTTCCGTGGCTGACCAGCTGATCATCCGGGGAGCCCGGGAGCACAACCTCAAGGACGTTTCCCTCGACCTGCCGCGCGACGCGCTGATCGTGTTCACCGGCCTGTCCGGTTCCGGCAAGTCGAGCCTCGCGTTCGACACGATCTTCGCCGAAGGTCAGCGCCGCTACGTCGAGTCGCTCTCGGCCTACGCCCGCCAGTTCCTCGGCCAGATGGACAAGCCCGACGTCGACTTCATCGAGGGGCTGTCCCCGGCGGTCTCGATCGACCAGAAGTCCACGTCCAAGAACCCCCGCTCGACGGTCGGCACGATCACCGAGGTCTACGACTACCTCCGGCTGCTCTACGCCCGCGCCGGCCGCCCGCACTGCCCGACCTGCGGCGCGCCGATCTCGCGGCAGACCCCGCAGCAGATCGTCGACCGGATCCTGGCCCTCGAGGAGGGCAGCCGGTTCCAGGTGCTCGCCCCGGTCATCCGCGGACGCAAGGGCGAGTACGTCGACCTGTTCCGTCAGCTGCAGACGCAGGGGTTCTCGCGGGCCCGGGTCAACGGCGAGACCCACCAGCTGACCGAGCCGCCCAAGCTCGACAAGCAGAAGAAGCACACCATCGAGGTGGTCGTCGACCGGCTCGCGGTCAAGCCGTCGTCCAAGCGTCGGCTGACCGACTCGGTAGAGACCGCTCTCGGCCTGGCCAGCGGTCTCGTCGTCTTCGACTTCGTCGACCTGCCCGCCAAGGACCCGGGCCGCGAGCTGCGCTTCTCCGAGAAGATGGCCTGCCCCAACGAGCACGCCATCGACACCGACGACCTCGAGCCGCGCTCATTCTCGTTCAACTCACCGTTCGGCGCCTGCCCGGCCTGCCACGGACTCGGCACCCGCATGGAGGTCGACCCCGAGCTGGTGGTGTCCGACCCGACCCAGACCCTGGGCGAGGGGGTCATCGGCCCCTGGTCGGGCGC
>NZ_DASSCL010000048.1:0-11677 GCF_035697785.1 Nocardioides sp. | reverse complement strand
AGCCTGGGTGGCTTCGTACCCGTGACGTTGCTCGTCATCGCTCTCCTCGCCTCCCGGGCGGCCGTTCGGCGGCTCCTGTATGACACACCGGCAGCCGGCCAGACCTGACGCGGCGAGACTCCGAGCATGCCGCCGATAGTGTGGGAGATTGCCTACGCGGAGTCGCTCGGCAAGCTGGTTCGGTATCTAAGTCGCGAGCGCTTGGCTCGAACGGGAGATGGCCCCCAAGAGTGAGTCCGAGCGGGCGGTCCGCTCATCGGCAGGTCCGAGAAGTCGGATGGACTCGCTGTCGCTGGAGAGGTCAAGACACCGCACGCTCAAGCCGCGATGCGCGCGGTTTTCACGAGCGTGCTCAGGCTGCGAGGGCAGCTGGACGCCGCCGCGCTCGTTCCCGGGACACGTGGCGCAAGGTCGCGGCGATGCAGGGGACCTGAAGCCTGCCCGTTGCCGAACTGGTCGTGTTCTCGAACGACTTCGCCAACCGGCGGGAGCGACCGAGGCGGCCGTGGGCGACCTCGACCCGCCAGACATGCGGGTTGGGGCGGAGCTCAGCTGCGCGCGAGGATCTGGGCAAAGGCGCGTTCGTACGCCGTTCGTCCGGCGGTCGAGCCCGTCGAGACCCGGGTGCCGGTGTGGTCGACGGTGTACTCGTAGCCCATGGGCGTCCGCCAGTGGTGGACGCCGGGCTCGGGTTGTCGGTGTCGCCAGCCCTTGCCGTGGGTCTTGACCCGGTGCTCGAACCGGGTGAGCTTGCCGAGGTTCCCGATCCTCGTCTGCCCGGGCGGCCCGGTGCTGTCGGTGGTCGAGCCCGTCGAGACCCAAGGGATGGTGTGGTCGAGGTCCATCCGGCGTCCAGTGGCCGATGAATACGGGAACGCCGAGGCCGGGCTACGCAGATGCATGAGTTCGCGGAGCCGGTCCGGGACCTCGTAGCCGTCCACCGGACGGTCCTGGTCGAGGTCGATCACCGGCTTGATGGTCACCTGGGAGTGCCGGAGGAACTCCGAGGCCTGGCCGATCGTGAGCGGGCCGACGCCCTCCATCCGCGCCACCCCCGCCCCGGACACCAGGGACTCGCGGGACACGTGCACGTACAGCGTCGCCGGCGGCAGCGGAACGTCACCACCGGTGGTCGAGCCCGTCGAGACCGGGTCACCACCCACCGAACTGGCCGACCGCAGCAGAGCCAGTGCCCGGCTCGGGTGCGCCAGGATCCCGAGCGCCTTGGACCGGCGGGCGCCGACCGGGTCGCTGTCACCCTGCTGGAGCAGGATCTCGGCGATCCGGTCCACCATCGCGACCAGGTAGATCACCTCACCCGCGGTCGCCTTCGCCACCAGCGTCTTCAGGCCGTGCTCGTTGGACTGGCCGGTGACCACGAACCGCTCCAGCTCCGCCGCGATTCGTCGGGCCTCGGCGGCGGCCGGGTCGGCGGCGATGATCCGCGCCTCCAACAGGTCCACGAACCTTCCCCACGGCAGCGTGGCCAGGTACGGCGTCGTGGCCGCGTCCACCTCCCGCGCCTGCATCAACGACAGGCCGGTGGCGCGGGTGCGGGAGGCGACGTGCCGGGCCTGCCAGACCCGCACCGACCCGGCCAACAGTTCCGCCCAGAGCTTCGGGAGCCGGTGCCGCACATCCAGGGCGTCGGCCATCAGCGTGGCTGCCGCGACGTGCGACCGGCCGAGCAGCACACCGAGCTCGGCGGCCGCGAACTCACCCGCGAACGGCGTGCCCTCGCCGCCGTACCGCTTGGACCGTTCGGTGCCCGGCAACACCACCCCGGACCACAACGATTCCGCGGGGTGCAGGTCCGCCCACTGCGCGGCCAGCACGAACTGGCGCGCTTCCACCTCCAGCAGAGCAGCGTTGGACTCGACGATGGCGTCGGCCACTGCCTGCCGCTCGAGGTCGTCCACCACCGGTTCCATACCGATCAACCTAGAGGCGACCACCGACAGTTCTGAGAGCCGGAATCCCTTGTGCACAACGGGATCGGCCTCGACAAGCTCGACCAGCCGAGGGTGGACTACGTTGAGGATCATGCGCTTCGTCATCGACATCGACATGGACGCGATCACGGGCGGGGCACCACAGGAGATCGCGCGGATCCTGAGGTACTGGGCGGGCGCCCTCCCTCAGATGGAGCTGACGACGGGAGTCGAGCAGGAGCTCATGGACTCGTCGTACTCACCCGTGGGTCACCTGCGCGTGACGGGCTGACCAGAGCGGACGCGGAGGGGTGCCGCCTCAGCTGAACGGGTTGACCCACCAGCCGAGGCTGACGGCCTTCACCTCTGGACGGCTGGCGTCCCAGCAGCGCCAGTGCGGGTTGTCGCTGGGCCACGACACCCAGTCGAGCCGGTAGCTGCGGAAGTTGCCGCCGGCGTAGTCGTTGCACTCCTGCTCCGCCGCCGACGCGACGGTGGGCGCGATGAGCGGCCCGTAGAAGTACACGATGGTGCCGAGGAGGACGAAGATCACCACCAGCATCGAGCGGATGGCACGCATCGACAGTCCGGTCTGACCGGACAGCGAGATCCCCATCGGACCACCTCCTCGGCACAACTCTAGGGAGAGGTTCGTCCCTCTGGAGGCGAAATGCGCAGTTCAGGCCGTCGCGTCGAACCCGGCGGCGACCACGTCGAAGGCCTCCTCGAGCAGCGGCTCGGGCATCACCAGCGGCGGCAGGAAGCGCAGCACATTGCCGTAGGTGCCGCAGGTGAGGGTGAGGACACCCTGGCTGTGGCAGTACGCCGAGATGGAGCCGGCACGGACAGGCTCAGGGGTGTGCCCGTCCGTGCCGACGATCTCGACCGCCACCATGGCCCCCCGGCCTCGGACGTCACCCACGCATGAGTGCGTCGCCGACAGTGCGTCGAGTCTGTGGGTCATGACCTCGCCGAGCCGGCGCGCGGCTCCCGCGAGGTCGTTCTTCTGCATGATCTCGATGGCGCCGAGCGCCGCCGCGCAGGCGACCGGGTTCCCGCCGTACGTCCCGCCCAGGCCGCCGACGTGGACGGAGTCCATGATGTCGGCTCGGCCGGTGACCGCGGCCAACGGGAAGCCGCCGGCGATGCCCTTGGCGGTTGTCACCAGGTCGGGCACGACGCCCTCGTGGTCGCACGCGAACCAGTCGCCGGTGCGACAGAACCCGGTCTGGATCTCGTCGGCCACGAACACGATCCCGTTGGTGTCGGTCCACTCGCGCAACCGCGGCAGGAACCCGTCCGCCGGTACGACGAAGCCGCCCTCGCCGAGGATCGGCTCGATGACCAGGCACGCGAGGTTGGTGGCGCCCACCTGCTTGTCGAGCACGTCGATCGCCCGGTCGGCGGCCTCCACGCCGCTGATCGGAGACCGCTCGCGGAACGGGTAGGACATCGGGGCCCGGTAGACCTCACCGGCGAACGGGCCGAAGCCGTGCTTGTACGGCATGTTCTTCGCCGTCATCGCCATCGTCAGGTTGGTCCGCCCGTGGTACGCGTGGTCGACGACGGCGACCGCCTGGCGGCCGGTGAACGCGCGCGCGATCTTCACGGCGTTCTCGACGGCCTCGGCGCCGGAGTTCAGCAGCGCCGACTTCTTCGCGTCGTTGCCCGGGGTCAGCTCGGCGAGCTTCTCGCACACGTCCACGTAGCCGTCGTACGGCGTGACCATGAAGCACGTGTGCGTGAAGGCGTGCGCCTGCTCGACCACGCGGTCCACGACGGCCGGCGCCGCGTTGCCGACACTCGTGACGGCGATGCCCGAGGCCAGGTCGATCAGGGAGTTCCCGTCGGCGTCCACGAGCACCCCGCCCCCGGCGGCCTCGACGAAGACGGGGAGGGTGGTGCCCACGCCGGCGGCGACGTGCTCGAGCCGGCGGGCGAACTTGGCGCGGGAGCGCGGACCGGGAATCTCCGTGACGAGCCTCCGCTCCTGCGGCAGCCCCCACCCACCGGCAGCGGTGCCTGCTGCGTCGGTCATGGCGGTCAGCGTAAGGCAGACCCGGTCCCGCGGCTACGGATCAGAAGTACATTTTGCCGACACTCTGCCGAAACGGTTGTCGCCAACCTCGGATACGAGTGATTCCGTGGTCGCGTGGTCTGCTCAGGCAGGATGGGGCCGTGACCCCCACCCCCCGCCGTGACGTCGTCGTACTCGGCTCCACCGGCTCGATCGGCACCCAGGCCGTCGACCTGGTGCGCGTCAACCCCGACCGGTTCCGGGTGGTCGCGCTGACCGCCGGGGGCGGGAACCGCGACCTGTTCGAACAGCAGGTGGCCGAGTTCCGGCCCGGCTTCGCCGACCTCGGCGAGGAGGCCTCCTGTGCCGCCGCCGGTCTCGATTGCGACGTCGTGCTCAACGGGATGTCCGGGGCGGTCGGCCTGCGCCCCACCCTGGCCGCCCTCGACGCGGGCAACACCCTCGCACTGGCCAACAAGGAGTCGCTGATCATCGGCGGGCCGGTCGTCACCGCCCGGGCGAAGCCCGGCCAGATCGTGCCGGTCGACAGCGAGCACTCCGCGCTGGCTCAGTGCCTGCGCGGCGGCCGCGCCGACGAGGTACGCCGGCTCGTCCTCACCGCCAGCGGCGGGCCGTTCCGCGGACGCAGCCGTGACGACCTGCACGACGTGACCCCGGAGCAGGCGCTGGCGCACCCGACCTGGTCGATGGGCCCGCTCGTCACGATCAACTCCGCGACGCTGGTCAACAAGGGCCTCGAGGTTATCGAGGCACATCTCCTCTTCGGCCTGCCGTTCGAGCGGATCGACGTCGTGGTGCACCCGACGTCCGTCGTGCACTCGATGGTCGAGTTCCACGACGGGTCGACGATCGCGCAGGCGTCGCCACCCTCGATGCTGATCCCGATCGCCCTCGGCCTGGGGTGGCCGGACCGGGTGCCCGACGCGGCCCCCGGCATGGACTGGACGAGGCCGGAGACCTGGCAGTTCCTCCCGCTCGACGAGGACGCGTTCCCGGCGGTGGCGCTGGCCAGGACGGCCGGCGGACGGGGCGGCACGGCGCCGGCCGTCTACAACGCGGCCAACGAGGTGTGCGTGCAGGCCTTCCTCGACGGTGAGATGAGGTTCACCGACATCGTGCCCACCATCGAGCGCGTGCTTGCCGCTCACGACGTACCCTCGAACCAGACGGATCTCACCGTCGACGACGTGCTCGCCGCGGACGCCTGGGCCCGCGCCCGCGCCGCCACCCTGTGATCCCCGCCGGAATGGAAAGAACGCTTCGATGCTGACCGTGCTGATGTACACGCTGGGCGTGGTGCTCTTCGTGCTCGGCGTCGCCGCCTCCATCGGCCTGCACGAGGTCGGTCACCTGGTGCCCGCCAAGAAGTTCGGGGTCAAGGTCACCCAGTACTTCGTCGGCTTCGGCCGCACCCTCTGGTCCACCCGCCGCGGGGAGACCGAGTACGGCGTCAAGGCGATCCCGCTCGGCGGCTACGTCAAGCTCGTCGGGATGCTGCCGCCCGGCCGCGAGGACGAGGTCGACGAGCAGGGCCGGCTCAAGGTCCGCAAGTCCAACACGGGCATGTTCACCCAGCTCATCTCCGACGCCCGCGCGGCTGAGTACGAGCTCGTCGAGGAGGGCGACGGGGACCGGCTGTTCTACAAGCTGCCCTGGTGGAAGAAGGTCATCGTGATGGCCGGCGGACCGACGGTGAACCTGCTGTTGGCCTTCCTGTTCTTCGGCGCCGTCTTCATGATCCACGGCGCTCCCGTCGCGACCACGACGATCGACGAGGTCTCCGACTGCGTCATCGCGGTCACGGAGGAGACGCTGGACCAGCCGCAACGGAAGTGCACCGCGGCCGACCCGGTCGCGCCGGCGAAGGCCGCGGGGCTCCGGGCCGGTGACAACGTGGTCTCCTTCAACGGCACCGAGGTCACGTCCTGGGACCAGTTCAGCGGGCTGATCCGTGCCAACGACGACGGCGCGGCCACCATCGTCGTCGAGCGCGACGGCGAGCAGGTCACGACCCAGACCAACACCACCGTCTCGGCGCGGCCCGAGTCCGACGAGAACCCCGAGACGATCGTCGAGGTCGGGTTCCTCGGCGTCGTGCCCGAGCAGGTGCTCGAACGGCAGGGACCGGTCTTCGTCGTCACCACCATGGGTGACTACACCTGGGAGACGGTCAAGGCGCTCGGCCAGCTGCCGGTGAAGCTCTACCACGTCGGCCTGGCCGCCCTCGGGCTCGAGGAGCGCGCCGCCGACAGTCCGATGAGCGTCGTCGGCGCCAGCCGGGTGGCCGGCGAGGTCGCCTCCGAGCACACCATCCCGCTCGCCGACCGGTTCTTCGGGCTGCTCGGGCTGCTCGGCGCGATCAACCTCTTCGTGGGCATGTTCAACTTCGTGCCGCTGCTGCCTCTCGACGGCGGCCACATCGCGGGCGCTCTCTACGAAGCGGTACGCCGGGCGTTCGCGAGGCTGTTCCGCCGGCCCGACCCCGGATACTTCGACACCGCCAAGCTGCTGCCCGTGGCCTACGTGATGGCCGGTGTCATCCTCGTCATGAGCGTGGTGCTCATCTACGCCGACATCTTCGTACCCGTCCAGCTCGGCTGACAGTGACCACGCCGGGCACCACCTCGCACGAACGGAAGGACCGACCGTGACCTCGATCGACCTGGGGATGCCCGCCGCGCCGCCGCCGGTGCTCGCTCCGCGCCGCAAGACCCGACAGATCAAGGTGGGCAAGGTGCTCGTCGGAGGTGACGCGCCGGTCTCGGTGCAGTCGATGACGACGACGCTGACGGCGGACGTCAACACCACGCTCCAGCAGATCGCCGAGCTGACCGCCTCGGGCTGCGACATCGTGCGAGTGGCCTGCCCGTCGCAGGACGACGCCGAGGCGCTTCCGGAGATCGCGGCGCACTCGCAGATCCCGGTCATCGCCGACATCCACTTCCAGCCGAAGTACGTCTTCGCCGCCATCGAGGCCGGGTGTGCGGCGGTGCGCGTCAACCCCGGCAACATCCGCAAGTTCGACGACCAGGTCAAGCAGATCGCGGCCGCGGCCAAGGACCACGGCACGTCGATCCGGATCGGCGTCAACGCCGGCTCGCTCGACAAGCGGCTGCTGGAGAAGTACGGCAAGGCCACTCCAGAGGCGCTCGTCGAGTCCGCGGTCTGGGAGGCATCGCTTTTCGAGGAGCACGACTTCCACGACTTCAAGATCTCGGTGAAGCACAACGACCCCGTGGTCATGGTGCAGGCCTACGAGATGCTGTCCGAGCGTGGGGACTGGCCGCTGCACCTCGGTGTCACCGAGGCCGGCCCTGCGTTCCAGGGCACCATCAAGTCGTCGGTCGCGTTCGGCGCCCTGCTCAGCAAGGGCATCGGCGACACCATCCGGGTCTCGCTGTCCGCGCCGCCCGTCGAGGAGGTCAAGGTCGGCCTGCAGATCCTCGAGTCCCTGAACCTCCGCCCGCGGCGGCTCGAGATCGTGTCCTGCCCGTCGTGCGGTCGCGCCCAGGTGGACGTCTACAAGCTCGCCGACGAGGTGACCGCCGGGCTCGACGGTCTCGAGGTCCCCCTCCGCGTCGCGGTGATGGGCTGCGTGGTGAACGGTCCGGGCGAGGCCCGCGAGGCCGACCTCGGGGTCGCGTCCGGCAACGGCAAGGGCCAGATCTTCGTCAAGGGTGAGGTCATCAAGACCGTGCCCGAGTCCCAGATCGTGGAGACGCTGATCGAGGAGGCGATGCGGATCGCCGAGGAGCTGGGGGAGCCCGTCGACGGTGTGACCGGCGGCGCCACCGTCACCGTCAGCTGACCGGCCGGTGACCGCCGACGTCACGGCGGACACGCCGTCGCTGCTCGCCGATCGCGACTTCCTGCGGTATGTCGCGGCACGAGGACTGTCCGTCCTCGGCACGATCACCACCCTGATCGCGCTGCCCGTGCTGGTCTACCGCATCAGTGACTCGGCGTCCCTCACCGCCCTCGTGGCCGCGCTCGAGGCCGGGCCGTACCTCGTGTTCGGGCTGCTCGCCGGCGCGTTGGGCGACCGGTGGAACCGCCGCACCGTCATGGTCACGGCCGACCTGTGCGGTGCCGTCATGCTGGCGAGCGTCCCGGTGGCGCACTGGCTGGACGTGCTGACCGTGCCGCACATCTTGGCCGTGGCGTTCCTGGGCCCAACCTGCGCGACGTTCTTCGACGGCGCGGTCTTCGGGGCGATCCCGACCCTCGTCGGCCGGTCCCGGATCGGGGAGGCGAACTCCTACGTGTGGACCGTGCAGAACGTCGCCGAGGTGATGGTCCCCTCGCTGGTCGGGCTCGCCCTGGCGGTGCTGCACCCGGCGACGCTGCTCGCCTTCGACGCCGCGACCTTCCTCGCCTCCGCACTGCTGCTGAGCGGCATCCGCCGACCGCTCCAGGACGACGCCCGGGTCCGCGCTCCGCTCACCGTCCGGCACCTCGCGTCGGAGATCGCCGAGGGGCTGCGCTACCTCTGGCGGCACGCCGGGATCCGCACCATGACCATCGTGGGCTTCACCCAGTGCGTCGCCGGGGGCGGTTTCGTGTCGCTGATGGTCGTCTGGGCGGACCGGCAGCTCGACATCGGCACGGAGGGGCTCCGGTTCGGCATCGTCTACGGCTCCTGGGCCGTCGGCGGCATCCTCGCGTCGCTGACCCTGCCACGGCTGCTGCGCCGGTCCACGACACCGGCGCGGATCACGTTGCTGGCGCTGCCGTTCTCGGCCCTGATGGGGGTCGCGACCCCGCTGTGGGACGCGTGGTGGGCGGGCGCGCTGTCGCTGTTCGTCTGGAGCATCTTCTACACGCTGGTGGTGATCAACTCCATCAGCTACCGGCAGCAGGTAACCCCGGAGCCGCTGCTCGGCAGGGTCAACACCGCCGGCCGGATGCTCTCGTGGGGCCTGGGGTGGACCGGTGGCGCCTTCCTCGCCGGCGTGCTGAGCCGCTGGCTGGGTCTGCAGGGCACGCTGTTCGCGGTCACCGCCGTCGCCTTCGTCGGTGTCGCGGTCGCGTGGACCTCACCGCTCGTGG
Source organism: Nocardioides sp. (assembly GCF_035697785.1). Lineage (GTDB taxonomy): Bacteria > Actinomycetota > Actinomycetes > Propionibacteriales > Nocardioidaceae > Nocardioides_B. The sequence continues at coordinate 2,659 of NZ_DASSCL010000048.1, read as the reverse complement.
GAGCCCGAGAGCCGGCGGTTGAGTGAGAACAGTCGGCCGAGCACCGGCATCAGGACGATGTTCAGGCCGTGCAGCACGCCGATGATGAGCAGGATCCCGCCGACCCGCTGCAGCTGCCACTCGATCTGGTCGGCGTTGACCGTCGCGAAGTCGGCGCCCCACGTGCGGTCGGGCTCGAAGCGGACCGTGAACAGGATGAACGCGGCGAAGATCAGGTAGTAGACGATGTCGGTCAGCACGATGTAGCTCTTGCCGGTCAGCGGGTTGTCGTGGAACACGTCGGCGGCGTACGCCCGTCCGAACCGCTTGATGAACGGTCCCAGCCACAGGGCGATGGCGATCAGCACACCGGTCGTGAAGAGCTCCAGGGTCCACCAGGGCATCGCAGGTCTTCCGTTCTCGTAGGGGGTCAGGGTGAGGACAGTGGCGACGGCCAACGTCAGCGCTGCCGCCGCGCCGAGCAGCCGACGGGTGCGGCCCCGGCGCCGGGCCCGGTCGTCCTCGATGCTGTCGCGGACGCGAGCGAACAGATCGGGTGACGGCGTGCCGCTGGTGTCCGCGGCGAGTGTGCGGCGGAGCCGATCCTCGAGCTGGCTCATCGCAGTTCTCCTAGCTGGGCCGACAGGTTCTTCAGCCCTCGGCTGAGGTGGGTCTTGACCGAGTTGCGGGACACGCCGAGGGTCTCGGCGATGTCGTCGACCGACAGGTCGAGGTAGTAGCGCAGCACCACGCAGTCGCGCTGCCGCCGAGGCAGGTCCCGCAGCGCCGCCACCACCTCGGCGATGTCCTCGCGGTAGGCGGCGTGGTCCTCCGCGGACCGCTCGTCCTGCTGGGCCGGCGGTCGGTGCCGCAGCGACACCAGCCCGCGCCGGTTGTGGTCGCGGGCCAGGTTGATGACGATCGAGCGTAGGTACGCCGCGGCGCGGTCCTGCTCCCGGATCCGGTGCCCGTTGTGCGAGAGCCGGATGAACGCCTCCTGCACGAGATCCTCGGCGGCAGTGGTGTCGTCGACGAACCAGCGCGCCATCTGCACCAGTCGGGGCGCCTCGGCGTGGTACAGCCGCTCGACCAACGCGTCGACCGTGTGGGCCGCACCGACGTCGTCGGCGGGTGCGCGCAGCTCGGTCCCGTCCATGGTGGTCATCATCTTGCGGACGCACGAGGGCCCGGCCCGGGTGACACGCTCATCGAACTTTCTTTCTTGCGCTTCGTTGTCACCCGCTGCCCCGCTGACGCCGTCTGGCCCTGTGTACGAACACCAGAGCTCAGGAGGGGATGGAAGATGAGTGGTTCGAAGCGGGTCGGGGGGTGGCTGCGCCCGGTCGGGGCCGGCCTGGCGCTGGGAGCGGCCTGGGGGGCGCTGGCCCGGGTGTACATGCGGCTGGTCTCGACCAACCCGGAGTTCAGCTGGAGCGGGACGCTCGGCATCCTCGGGGTGGCGGCGGTGTTCGGCGGGACGCTTGGCTTCGTGCACGCGGCCCGCCTACGGGGAGGGCGGGCCTGGTGGCGGCTCGCCGTGCTGCCGGGGCTCGTGCTGTTCGCCGGACCGGGCGCGCTGCTGTTCCCGGCGGTGCTCCTGGGCGGCTTCGCCTGGGGCACCCGGGCCTGGTGGCCGGCCCGGGTGCTAGCGGCGGCTGCCGTCCTGGTGCTCCCGGTGGTGGTGTGGGAGACCACGCCCGCCCTGGACCGGATCGGGCTCTCCGTGACGGTGTCCGTCGTCGGCCTGTGGGTGCTCTCCGTGCCGCTCGCGGCGGCCGGTGCGACGTGGTTCCGGCGCTGGCCGACCCGCGTGGCCGAGCCCGCCCCGCTGGAGCCGGCGATCGCCTGAGTCGACCTGCTCGGTGCCCTAGGCTGCTGGCGTGCTCCGGACCCAGCCGGGCCTGCGAACCCTCGGCCCCGACGACCTCCCAGCCATGGAGGAGCTGACGGCGCGCGACCCGGTGGTCAACGTCTTCGTCGACTACCGGGCCCGCCTCACCCGGCTCGACCCGCGGTGGCTCGGCGGGGAGGTCTGGGGCTATCACGTCGACGGGGACCTGGTGGCGGCCTGCCATGCCGCCGCCAACCTGGTCCCGGTCGCGGCCGGGCCCGAGGCGGTCCAGGCGTTCACCGCCCGCGCCGCGTCACAGCCGCGGCGCTGCGCCACGCTCGTCGGGCCGGCCGAGCAGGTCGACCCGATGTGGAGGGTGCTGAGCAAGACGTGGGGGCCTGGGCGGGAGGTGCGGCGACACCAGCCGCACCTGGAGATCCGGACGCCGTCCGCGGTCGAGCCGGATCCCCTCGTCCGGCGTACCACTGCAGCGGACCTCGAGGTGTTGTACCCGGCGTGCGTGGCGATGTACACCGAGGAGGTGGGCGTCTCGCCGGAGGCCGGGGGAGGCGCGACCCTCTACCGGGCCCGGATCGCGCAGCTGATCTCCAAGAGGTGGTCGTTCGCGCGCATCGAGGACGGCCGCGTGGTCTTCAAGGCCGAGGTGGCCGCGGCGACACCGCACGCGTGCCAGGTCCAAGGGGTCTGGGTGGCCCCCGAGCGACGCGGCGAGGGGCTCGCCACCGCCGGCATGGCCGCGGTGGTCAGGCTGGCGCTGGCGGACGTGGCGCCGGTCGTCTCCCTCTACGTCAACGAACACAACCTGGCGGCCCGGCGGGTCTACGACGC
>NZ_DASSCL010000047.1:0-5305 GCF_035697785.1 Nocardioides sp. | reverse complement strand
GCACGAATCGGCACAGCATCTGATCCACCCGGAGCCGGGGTCGGGCGCGGACCGGCGGACCTAGAATCGCCGCATGACCACGCCCGTGCCGTGGGACGACTTCACCTCCGACCCGCGCCGCCCCGACAACGCGTCACTGCGCGCCGCGGACCGCGACCGAGCCGTGGTGCTGGCAGCGCTCGGGGACGCCTACGCGGACGGACGGCTCACCAGGGATGAGTACGACGAGCGGGCGACCGTCGCCTCGACCGCCAAGACCCTCGGCGACCTTGCGCCGCTGCTGGCCGACCTGGTCCCATCGGCCCCCGCCCGGCCCGGCACCGAGCTCGACCGGACGACCTCCGACGCGCTCCAGGCGCGTGCTCTGCGGCACTGGGAGCGCCAGCGCACGGAGGCGATCAACGGGTTCCTCTTCATCGCCGTCGTGACCTGGGTCATCTGGCTCGCCACGTCGGGCCCGACGAGCTTCCCCTGGCCCGTCTTCCCGTCGCTGTTCGTGGGCTTGCGCATCCCGCAGGTGCTTCTCAACAAACGCGACATCGTGGACCGGGAGCGCGAGAAGCTGGAGCGCAAGGAGCGCAAGGCGCGGGGCGCGCTCGAGTCACGCCCCGAGCCTGAAGACGGCGACGGGGACTAGCCCGGCATCAGGGGGCGTCGCCCGCGCAGAGCTCCTCCATCTCGGCGAGGTAGTCGCCGAGCGGCTCGAGGCCCGCATTCGCCCGACGCTCCTCGACGCCGGCCTCGTCGGCGATCGGGGTCGCCGGGACCGCCCGCTTGCCGTCGCAGCGGATCTGCGTGCCGAAGGTCTGCTCGTCGCCGCGTGCGGCCGCCACCCGGTCGGTGAGGTACGCGAGGTCGCCGGGCGAGGCCTGGCCGGCCGCAACCGCCTCCTCGAGGAGTCCGAGCGCCTTCTCCTGGAACGCGAGGTCGAGGTCGGCGTGCTGCACGACGACCCAGGCGGCCGTCGAGCCCTTGCGGCCGACCAGGTCCCAGCCGGGCCAGCCGTGCTCGTCGAGGATCTCCGCGAGCCGGGCCTGCCGCGACTCGAACGTCGTCGTGGGGTCTGCGCCCCGGCCGGTCATCTCCGCCTGGTCGTCGGCCTGCATCTGCACCAGCTCGTCGTGCAGTGCCTGATCGAAGGTCGTCTGCGCCGATGGGCTCTCGTCGCCGCTGCAGCCACCGAGCGCGGCGAGCAGGAGACCGACCGCGACCAGCCGCGCCAGGCGGCGAGACCGGGTGGGCGCGGTCAAGGCGGTCCTCCTAGTCGAGGCAGAACTCGTTGCCCTCGGGGTCCTGCATGACGATGAAGCCGGAGCTGAACGGCTCGCCGGGCTCGCTGCGCCGCAGCCGGGTGGCGCCCAGCTCGACCAGCGACGCGCACTTGTCCTCCAGCGCCGCCATCCGTTCGTCGCCGGCGAGGCCCGCGGCGGCGCGCACGTCGAGGTGGACGCGGTTCTTCGCGGTCTTGCCTTCGGGCACCCGCTGGAAGAAGAGCCGCGGGCCGCGGCCGTCGGGGTCGTGGCAGGCGGACGCGTCGTTGCGGCGCTCGGCCGGCACGTTCATCGCGTCGAGTGCCTCGTCCCAGGTGGCGTAGCCGGGCGGCGGGTCGTCGTACTTGTAGCCGAGGACCTCGATCCAGAAGCGGGCCAGCGCGTCGGGATCTGCGCAGTCGAAGGTGACCTGGACCTGGAGGCTCACGGGGACTCCCCACTCTCCGGTCGGTGCTTCCTGGGCAGCTTGGCCACGACCAGCTCGTAGGACTGGTCGACGGCCTCGCGGATCTCGTCGTCGGGGATGGCACCGTCGATCCGAAGGGTGTTCCAGCCGGACCGGCCGATGTAGGCCATCACGGAGGCGTCCTCGGGATAGCGGTCCAGCCACTCGTCGGCCGTCCCGTCGCGCCCGTTGCCGCACTTGACCCCCACCGTGTCGTCGCCGAGGAAGGCGAAGATCTTGCCGCCGGCCGCGCCCGGCCCCACCTTGGCGACCCGGTCGTTCTCCCATGGTGTGTCGGGCCAGGCTCCCGCCTTGCCGAGCGCGTAGGCCGCCACCTCGTCGGGGCTCATGAGGCGTTCACGCTCATCGGGCGCCGGCCTCGACCATCTGCCGCAGCTCGCGCTTGAGGTCCTGGATCTCGTCACGGAGCCGGGCGGCCAGCTCGAACTGCAGCTCGGCGGCCGCGTTGTGCATCTGCTCGGTGAGCTGCTGGACCAGCTCGGCGAGCTCGTGGCTGGGCAGACCGGCCAGCTCGGCGGCATGTTTGCCGGAGTCGCGGGACAGACCAGGGACCGGGGCCTTCTTGGACTTCGGGTCGAGGTGCTGCCAGGTCTTGAGCAGCTCCTCGGTGCTCTCGTCCTCGCGCGCCAGCATCTCGGTGATGTCGGCGATCTTCTTGCGCAGCGGCTGCGGGTCGACGCCGTTGGCCGTGTTGTAGGCGACCTGCTTCTCGCGGCGCCGGTTGGTCTCGTCGATCGCCTTCTCCATCGACGGGGTGATCTTGTCGGCGTACATCATCACCTGGCCGGACACGTTGCGGGCGGCCCGGCCGATGGTCTGGATCAGCGACTTGTCGGAGCGGAGGAAGCCCTCCTTGTCGGCGTCGAGGATCGCCACGAGCGACACCTCGGGCAGGTCGAGGCCCTCGCGGAGCAGGTTGATGCCGACGAGCACGTCGTACTGCCCGAGCCGCAGCTCACGCAGCAGCTCGATCCGCCGCAGCGTGTCGACCTCGCTGTGCAGGTAGCGGGTGCGGATGCCGGCCTCGAGGAGGTAGTCGGTGAGGTCTTCCGACATCTTCTTGGTCAGCGTCGTGACCAGCACCCGCTCGCTGCGCTCGGTGCGCACGTTGATCTCGTGGATCAGGTCGTCGATCTGGCCCTTCGTGGGCTTGACCACGACCTCGGGGTCGATCAGGCCGGTCGGCCGGATGATCTGCTCGACGACGTTGTCGACGCCGCCGACCTTGGCCAGCTCGTAGTTGCCGGGTGTCGCGGAGAGATAGATGGTCTGGCCGATCCGGTCGAGGAACTCCTCCCACCGCAGCGGCCGGTTGTCCATCGCGCTCGGCAGCCGGAAGCCGTGGTCGACCAGGTTGCGCTTGCGGGACATGTCACCTTCGTACATGCCGCCGATCTGGGGCACCGCGACGTGCGACTCGTCGATGACGAGCAGGAAGTCCTCGGGGAAGTAGTCGAGCAGGCAGTTCGGCGCCGAGCCGCGGGACCGGCCGTCGATGTGCATCGAGTAGTTCTCGATGCCGGAGCACGAGCCGACCTGGCGCATCATCTCGATGTCGTAGGTCGTGCGCATCCGCAGGCGCTGCGCCTCGAGCAGCTTGCCCTGCTTCTCGAAGGCGGCGAGCTGGTCCTCCAGCTCGAGCTCGATGCCGCGGATCGCCCGCTCCATGCGCTCGGGACCGGCGACGTAGTGGGTCGCGGGGAAGATGTGCAGCTCGGTGTCCTCGGTGACCACCTCCCCGGTCACCGGGTGCAGGGTCATGAGCCGCTCGATCTCGTCGCCGAAGAACTCCACGCGGATGGCGAGCTCCTCGTAGACCGGGAACACCTCGAGGGTGTCGCCGCGGACCCGGAACGTGCCACGGGAGAACGACAGGTCGTTGCGGGTGTACTGGATCTCGACGAGACGGCGCAGCAGCTTGTCGCGGTCCCACTCCGCGCCCACCTTGAGCCGGACCATCCGGTCGACGTACTCCTGCGGGGTGCCCAGGCCGTAGATGCACGACACGGTGGAGACCACGATCACGTCACGCCGGGTGAGCAGGGAGTTGGTCGCCGAGTGCCGCAGCCGCTCGACCTCCTCGTTGATGGAGGAGTCCTTCTCGATGTAGGTGTCGGTCTGCGGGACGTAGGCCTCGGGCTGGTAGTAGTCGTAGTAGGAGACGAAGTACTCGACCGCGTTGTGCGGCAGCAGCTGCCGCAGCTCGTTGGCGAACTGTGCGGCGAGGGTCTTGTTGGGCTGCATCACCAGGGTCGGCCGCTGCAGACGCTCGACCGCCCAGGCGATGGACGCGGTCTTGCCGGTGCCGGTCGCGCCGAGCAGGACGACGTCCTGCTCGCCTGCCCTGATCCGGCGCTCGATGTCGGCGATCGCCGTCGGCTGGTCACCCGACGGCTGGTAGTCGGACTCGACCTTGAACGGCGCGACGCTGCGCTGGAGATCGGTGACTGGCCTCATGCGGATCAGACTACGTCCCGGCACCGACAGCCCGTCTTGGCTAGATTTCCTCCCGTGAGCCGACGTCCCGCACCCGGCTGGGTGTCCGTAGGAGCCGTCCGGCGCGTCCTGCTGTCGGTCCTCGGCTTCCAGGTCCTGCTCGCCGTGGTGCTCACCCTCGTCGACTCGTACCGGCGGCGGGGCAAGAAGCCGTCCCCGTTCCCCACCACCGATCCGCGCCCGGTCCCGATCGGCGACGGCGCCCTGACGACGTACACCTTCGGCCAGGACCTGTACGACGACATGATCGCCGCCATCGAGGGGGCGCAGCGGCGGATCCTGTTCGAGACCTACATCTGGAAGGCCGACGAGGTCGGTGAGCGCTTCAAGCGGGCGCTCTCCGAGGCGGCGGGTCGCGGCGTCGAGGTCTACGCGATCTACGACAGCTTCGCGAACCTCGTCGTGGACCCCCGGTTCAAGCGCTTCGGTCCCCGGCTGAGGGTGCTGGCCTACCCCGTCTACACCGCGGGCTGGCGGTTCTTCGACCTGCGCCGTTACGGGCGCGACCACCGCAAGATCCTGGTCGTCGACGGCGAGGTCGGGTTCGTGGGCGGCTACAACATCGGCACCGCCTACGCGACCGAGTGGCGCGACACGCACGTCCGGATCACCGGACCGGGCGTCTGGGACCTGGGCCGGGCCTTCGCCGACTTCTGGAACCTGCACCGGCGTCCGCGGCACGGCCCGCGGCCGCTGCTGCTGGAGGCCGCGGCCGACTGGGAGCCGCGCATCCGGGTGCACCGCAACGTGCCGCGGCTGTGGATGTTCCCGATCCGCGGCATGTACCTCGAGGCGATCAGCCGGGCCTCGACCAGGATCTGGATGACGCAGGCCTACTTCTGCCCCGACCAGGACTTCGTCGACGCGATCAAGGACGCCGCGCTGCGCGGGGTCGACGTGCGGCTGCTGGTCCCGCTGAAGTCCAACCACATCGTGGCCGACTGGATCTCCCGCGGGTACTTCTCCCAGCTGCTCGAGGCCGGCGTGCGGATCTTCCGCTTCCGCGACGCGATGGTGCACGCCAAGACCGCCACCATCGACGGCAGCTGGTCGACCGTCGGCACCGCCAACA
>NZ_DASSCL010000046.1:0-11536 GCF_035697785.1 Nocardioides sp. | reverse complement strand
CCTGCGGGCGGCGGCGTTCGCCCGCGTCGTCGCGGTCGGCCGCGCGCACCTCAACAGCCCGGACGCGTCCCGGATGCTGACGATGAGCGAGCAGCTCGAGGCTGCGGCCCACCTGGAGCTCAAGGGCGAACTGGGCTGACCGGCGCGCATCCGGTCGGAGAAATGAAGGGCACGCCGGACCGGGAGCGCCTCACGGCGCGTGGCCGCTCGTAGCGGCTTGTGTTGGGACCCGGGGCTGCCGCGGCCCGGCGCGCGGCCCCAGTGTAACGACCGGAGGGTCAGCCCAAGGTGCCTTCCAGCTCGAGGCGCCCCGCGTGTTGGAGCTGGTCGGCCAGGGTGAGCAACCGGGCCGCCGAGATGTCGGAGGCGTACGACGAGCCGCTGACCGCCTCGGAACCGGGGGCATGGGCGCGCCCGGCCGCGGCCACGCGGGCGAACGCGGCGGCGCGGAACAGGGTGTCGGCGAAGTCACCCACCACCACGCCACCGAGCACCTCGTCGACGAGCCGGCGCACCTCGTCGGGGCCGGGGGGGACCACGACCCCGGAGACCACCTCGGAGACGGGCACGTGGGCACGGCCGAGGTCGAACTCCTCGGCGGCGGTCCGTGGGTCGGCGTACACCCACGCCCGCAGCAGGTAGAGCCGCCACACCGCGCCGGCGAGGGAGTCGGACGGCGCTCCCGCCCACAGCTCCGCGAGCGTCTCCAGGCCCTCGGAGTCGGCGAGGTGCACCACCCGGTCGACGAGCTGCTGGTCGACGTCGCCTCGGGCTCCGCGCACCAGGGCGGTCGCCGTGCGGTCGGCGGCCTCGGTGAGCCGGGCCGGGTCCACGGCGCCCTCGATCTCCTCGAAGTGGTGTGCTCCGGGGAGGGAGGGGCGGTGGTGCCGGCGCTCGGTCATCTCCCGTGCATCATCTCGCGAACTTCGCCGCCGCGGCCTGGACGGCCAGCTCCATCGGGTCCTGGCCCGGCTCGTAGTTGTGGTCGTCGCCGGTATGGGCGATGCGCAGGAGCGCCATCCGGGTGCCCGAGACGGCCACACCGAACGACTCGAAGTGGCCCTGACCGCCGCGGCGGTAGCTCACCAGGTAGTGCCAGGCGGAGCCGGACCCCACCGCGACGTTCTCGATCGGTCGCACCACGACGTTGCGGCCCCGCACGCGGGAACGGCAGTCCTGGTGCCAGGACTGGAGGACCTTGGTGGCACGCAGCGCGGTCTGCGGGTCGGCGAAGTCCGCGATCTGCTGCCCGGCGCTGCCGCCGTCGCCGGTGAAGACGCGCTCGCGGGTGTCCATCGCCCCGATCGAGTTGAGGTCGAACCTCTGGCAGATGCCGAAGGGAGCGGTGCCGGCGGGGCCGGTGCGCTGCTCGCGCCAGGTGTAGGTGTCGTTGAGCCCGGGGAGCTCCGTCGCGGCGAGCAGGGCTGCTTCCGGACCGCTGGCGGTGGGCGGAGCCACCGTGGGGGAGGGCGCGGGGGTGGTCGGCGTCGCTGTCGCCTCGGTCGGGGTCGGGTCCAGCGTCGGCGTCGCCGTGCTCGAGGTCTCCGTCTCCGCCGGGGAGGTCTCGGCGCTGGGCGAGGAGCTCGCGTCCGACGGCTCCTCGTCGGTCGAGATCGAGCAACCGGTGGCGAGAAGCGTCAGGACGAGGACGGTGGCGCCTGCGAGGCGCGAGCCGCGCCGGATCGGTGACATGCACGCAGCGTAGGGGGAGGCTGTGGCGCCCGGTGGGGGTCGGGGTCGGTGCGGCGTGTCCCGCTATCGTGTGCGCTGCGTGCGCGAAACGGCGGTTCGGCGCTCCTCTTCGCGCGCATCCACGAACGGGCGAGAGGACGCGGGAGCGAGATGACGGCGGCGGCACCACTGCGCAGGCTGGTGGCAGGGGTGCTGGCCCTGGCCCTGCTGACCGCCGGGTGCAGCTCCGAGGAGGAGAAGCCCGAGCCGAGCCCCGAGACCTCCGCCCCGGCCGCCCCGACCACGCTGACCTTCGCGGTCTACGGCCCGCCGCCGGTGATCAGCGCCTACAGCAAGATCGCCGCCGACTTCACCGCGGAGAACCCCGACACCGTCGTGAACGTGCAGCCCTACGACACCCACGCCGAGGCGATGCGGGCGCTCGAGGACGGTCGGGCGAGGGGCGAGGCGCCGGACCTCTTCCTGATGGACCGCGACGACATGGCCGGGCTCCACGAGGACGGCGCCCTGCGCCGCGTGGACGACCTGCTGGCCGAGCGCCAGGTCGACTTCGGTGACGGCTACACCCGCAGCGGCCTGGCAGCGTTCAGTGCGGACTCGGCGCTGCAGTGCATGCCGGCCGACATCTCCCCGCTCGTCGTCTACTACAACCCCCGTCTCATCGACCTCAGCCAGGTGGCCGAGCCGGGAGCCAACCCGGTCGACCAGGAGAACGGCTGGGGCCTCGACGAGTTCGCCCGGGCCGCCGCACAGGCCCGTGGGCCCGGCACCCGCGGCCTGTACGTCGCTCCGGAGCTGGAGCACGTCGCGCCGTTCGTCTGGTCGGGCGGTGGCGAGATCGTCGACGACGGGGACGAGCCGACCCGGCTCACCCTGTCCGAGGGCAGCTCCGCCTCGGCCATGGAGCGGCTGCTCGAGCTGGTCCGCGACCCTGCGTTGACCTTCAACCAGAACGCGCTGCGCAAGCGTTCTGCGCTGGAGCGCTTCAAGGCGGGTCAGCTCGGCATGATGCTGGGCTACCGGTCGCTGACGCCCAGGCTGCGTGAGCAGGAGAACCTGGTGTTCGACGTGATGCCGCTGCCGCGCCTGGGCTCGGGGGCCACGGTCGCGTCGATGTCGGGACTGTGCATCTCCGAGAGTGCCGACGCCGACAAGACCGCCGACCTGCTCAGCCACGTCATCTCCGACGAGAGCGCCGAGACACTGGCCGCCTCCGGCTACGTGATGCCGGCGAACCTCGACGTCCTCAACAGCGAAGCCTTCCTGCAGCCCGGCCAGCTCCCGGAGCACGCGACGGTCTTCGCCGAGGAGGTCCGTGACATCCGACCGATGCCCACCTCGAGCCACTGGCCGGAGGTGCGGGCGCGAGCCTCGCGGATGCTGGTCGACCTGTTCTACGAGCCGGTGATCCTCCCCCTGGAGGAGCGGCTTGCGGCGATCGACACCGCTTCGGAGCCGGTCTTCGACCCCACGGTCACGCCGGACGACGAGACGTCGTCGCCCTCGCCCGGGGCAACGGAGTCCGCCCCGTCACCCGCGCCGACTCCGCGTACGAAGCCGCGCTCGACGGCCAGCGCGACGGCGAGCGCGCCGGCGCCCTAGTTGCCCCGGGTCAGCTGCCTGCTCAGGTGCCGGCGGGCTGATCGCCGTGGTCGGCCTCGCGGCCGTTCCGGTCGCGGTGGCGTGACCGGCCGGGAGGCGGTTGCGGGATCTCCCCGGGGTCGACGATGGCTTCGGCGAGGATCGGGGCGGTGATGGCGATCTGCCACGGCCGGGCTCCGAGGTCGCCGAGCTCGCGGGCGACCGCATCCTCCATCTCGGCGGCGCCCGCGTCCGGGGGCCGCCACAGCACGCGCCGCAGGTAGTCGGGGGTCAGCAGGTTCTCCACCGGCACCTCGTGCTCCTCGGCGAAGGCGTTGATCGCCTCCCGAGCCTTGGCCAGCCGCGCGGCAGCCACGGGGTCGCGCTCCACCCAGATCCGCTGCTGCGGCGGCGCGTCGGTACGGATCGTCAGGGGTGGGAGCTCGGAGTCGCGCAGCTTGCGTGCGCGGTCGATGGCCGCGAGCCACTGGTCGGCGAAGCGGCGCGCTCCGCGGCCGTGGAAGCCGGGAGTGTCCAGCAGCGAGGTGCGGGCGGTGGGCATCGCGTTGGCGGCGGCGATCAGCGCGGAGTCGGGGATCAGCCGCCCGGGCGTGGTGTCGCGCTCCTCGGCGATCCGGTCGCGCACGATCCACAGCTCGCGCACCGCGGCGAGGCCACGACGACCCTTGGCCTTGTGGATCCCGGAGGTACGCCGCCACGGGTCCTGCCGCGGTGGGGGCACGTGGTCGATCAGGTGCTGGAACTCCTCGGCCGCCCAGGTGTCCTTGCCGGTCTTGACGAGCTGGTCGCCGATGATGTCGCGCAGCTCGATGAGAACCTCGACGTCGAGCGCGGCGTACTCCAGCCAGGGCTGGGGGAGCGGCCGCCGCGACCAGTCGACCGCGGAGTGCTCCTTGCGCATCGAGCGGCCCATGATCACCTCGACCAGGGTGGCCAGGCCGACACGCGGGTAGCCGAGCAGGCGCGCAGCCAGCTCGGTGTCGAACAGCCGCCGAGGGACGAGTCCGACCTCGCGCAGGCAGGCGAGGTCCTGGCTGGCGGCGTGCAGGATCCACTCCGCGCCGCCGAACGCCGCGTCGAGGTCGCTGAGGTCGCCGTAGGCGATCGGGTCGACCAACGCCGTGCCCGACCCCTCCCGGCGCAGCTGGATCAGGTAGGCGCGGGGGGAGTAGCGGTAGCCCGAGGCGCGCTCGGCGTCCAGCGCCACCGGACCGGTCCCGGAGGCGACCCGCTCGACCACGGTGCGCAGGCCTCCGGGGTCGTCGGTGATCGTCGGCAGCCCGTCACGCAGGGTGAGCAGGGGCGCCGGCTCGACCGGCTCGGCGGGGGTCGTCTCGCCGGGGCTGGACTCGTCCGTTGTGGGGTCAGGCATCAGGCGGGGCCGCGCTGTCCACGACGGCTGGGCATCGTGGCCACCCCGTCGGGGACAGGGGGCAGGCCGACCGCCGTGCAGAGCAGCTCGCCCCAGGCCTCGACGTGCGCGGTGAGGTCGCCGAGCGGGCTCCACGAGGCGCGGATTTCCAGCTGTGCGGTCGGCGGCTCGTCGGCCATGCCACCGAAGCTCTCGGAGCTGACGCAGGTGACACTGCCCGACGGTGCGGCGTACTCCGCGCCGTGCGCGTCGAGCGCGTCGGTCAGCCAGCTCCACCCGACGGCCGCGAGGAGGGGGTCGGTCACCTGCTCGGGGTCGATCTCCGCCCGCGCGTACGCCACGCAGCGGAAGGTGCCGTGCCAGGCCTCGTTGCCGGCCGGGTCGTGCAGCACGACCACCCGGCCGGAGCCGACGTCCTCTCCCTCCACGGTCACGTCGGCCGACAGGGCCGAGGCGAACGGCGCGATCCGCTGGGGAGCAGGCATCTCCTCGACGAAGAGCTCGGGACGGAACTTCGCCCGGCGCATCTGGTCCACGGCGCGCGCGAACTCCTGCGGAGCCAGGGGTGGCTCGATGCGGGGGTGGTCAGGGGCCGCCATGCTTGACAGATTAGGCCGGTTCCCCCCTCCCCGGGACCCGACTCGCCGCCTGACCTGCGAAGATCCCCCCATGTCCGATGCCCCCACCTCGAGCTCCGCGCTGTCGGACTCCGCGTTCCTCAGGGCCGCGCGCGGCGAGGCCGTCCCGCACACCCCGGTCTGGTACATGCGCCAGGCGGGCCGCTCGCTGCCGGAGTACCTCGCGGTCCGCGAGGGCATCGGCATGCTCGAGTCGTGCATGCGGCCCGACCTCGTCGTGGAGATCACCATGCAGCCGGTGCGCCGGTACGGCGTGGACGCGGCGATCTTCTTCTCCGACATCGTGCTGCCGCTCAAGGCCGTCGGCGTCGACCTCGACATCAAGCCCGGCGTCGGTCCCGTGGTCGCCGACCCGGTGCGCACCCTGGCCGACGTCGAGGCGATCCCGGACCTCACTCCGGAGCACGTCCCGTTCATCACCGAGGCGGTGCAGGGTCTGGTCGGTGAGCTCGGCGGCACCCCGCTGATCGGGTTCGCCGGCGCCCCGTTCACGGTGGCGTCCTACCTGGTCGAGGGCGGCCCGTCGAAGGACCACGCCCGCACCAAGGCGATGATGTTCGGCGCACCGGACGTGTGGGACGCGCTGATGCGCAAGATCGCCGGCATCGCCGCTGCCTACCTCGACGTGCAGGTCGCCGCGGGCGCGTCCGCAGTGCAGCTCTTCGACTCCTGGGCCGGCGCCCTCACCCGGGCGGACTACCGGGCCCACGTGATGCCGCACTCGGCGCGCGTGCTCGAGCAGATCGGCACCACCGGGGTGCCGCGCATCCACTTCGGGGTCGGCACCGGTGAGATCCTCGATCTGATGGGCGAGGCGGGCGCCGACGTGGTCGGTGTCGACTGGCGGGTGCCGCTGGCCGCGGGCATCGAGCGCGTCGGCGGCCGGGCCGTGCAGGGCAACCTCGACCCGACCCTGGTCTTTGCCCCGACCGAGGTGATGCTCGACCGCGCCCGCGAGATCCTCGGGGCAGGCAGGGCCGCCCCCGGGCACATCTTCAACCTCGGCCACGGCGTGATCCCCTCGACCGACCCCGACCAGCTCGCCCGCCTCACCGACTTCGTCCACGAGCACTCCCAGACCCCCTGAACCCCGCCGACCGGGCAGTTCTGGTTGCCCGAAACCCGCCGACCGGGCAGTTCTGGTTGCCCGAAACGTGGTGACCGGGCAGTTCTGGTTGGTCAGGCCTCGGCGGTGGGCGCGGGGGCAACCCCTCGCCGCCGTCGTACGACGAGCCAGGCCGGCGCGCCGACCAGTGCCGCGACGACCGCGAAGGGCAACAGGGCCCCGAGGATCGTCAGCGCCACCACCGTCGCGCCCTCCAGGGCGGACCAGCCGTCGTCGAGACCGGCGAGGAACCCGCGGGCCTCGCGCTCCTCGGCGTCCGCCGGGGCCGGCCGGCTGATGTAGACGTTGATCGTGCTCTGCGAGGTCTGGTCCTCCAGCCAGGCCTGCTGGGACTTCAGCGAGTCGAGGTCGGCCTGCCGCCGGGCGAGGTCGGACTCGATGGAGAGGATGTCGCCGAGGTCGCGTGCCCGGGAGAGCAGCCGCTCGATCTGCCGGATGCTGCGCTCGGCGGCCCGGATGCGGGCCTTGTTGTCGATCACCTGCGTGGTGACGTCCTCCGACTTCCGGCTCTGCTCGGTCACCTCGCCGAGGCGCGAGAGCGCGATCATCGCCTCGGAGAACTTCGGCGTCGGCACCCGGAGGGTGAGCGTCGAGTCGACGATCCGGCCCCGGTGGTCGCTGGTGGTCTGCTCGTCCGCGATGGTGCCGCCCCACGACGTCGCGAGGCGGAGCACCTCCGACCCGGCCCTGCCGATCGAGGTCGCGGTCATGGTCACCTGCCCGGTCGAGATGACGGCTCGGGCCATGGGCTCGGTGCTCGCCGGGCGCGCCGCCTCAGCGGACTTCCGGGACTCGAGCGCGGTCGCCCCGGAGTCGGACGACGAGGAGCCGCGGCCGGACCCGGCAGACTTCGGCCCGTCCTCAGCCTGGGCGGACGCGGGTTCACCCGTCGTGGCGGAGTCGCCACCGCCGTCGTCTCCCTGTCCGATGCCGCAGGCGCCGACCAGCAGGAGGGAGGGGAGGGCCAGGAGGATCCCGATGAGGGGCCTGTGCAGCTTCGTCATGCCGCTGTGACGCAGCCCACCGGCGCACGGTTCCCCCGGCCGGCGCGACCGGGCCTGTGCCACGCTGGGCCCGTGCCTGCACGCCCCGAACCGGTCCGCATCGCGGTGGTCGGTGGCGGCGTCTCCGGACTCGCGGGGGCCCATCGACTGACCACGCTGCTGCCCGACGCGGAGGTCACCGTCCTCGAAGGATCACCGCGCGTCGGCGGCAGCCTGCGCCGCGCGGAGGTCGGGGGAGTGGTGGTCGACGTCGGGGCCGAGGCGATGCTGCACCGTCGGCCCGAGGCCGTGGGCCTGGCCAGGGAGCTGGGGCTCGCCGACGACGTCGTGCACCCGGCGACCACCACGGCCAACCTGTGGAGCCGCGGCCGGCTCGCGCCGATGCCACGCACCCTGATGGGCGTCCCCGTGGACCTGCGTGCCCTCGACGGCGTGATCTCCGCGAAGGGCCTCGCCCGCGCCGCGATGGACGCCGTGCTGCCACCGACCGAGCTCGGTGACCGCGACATGAGCGTCGGCGACCTGGTCGAGGAGCGGCTCGGCAAGGAAGTCGTGGACCGCCTCGTCGAGCCCCTGCTCGGCGGCGTGTACGCCGGGCACGCGCGGGAGATCTCGGCCCGCGCCGCGGTGCCCCAGGTCGTCGCCCTGCTCGAGCGCGACCGGTCGCTGGTGCGCGCCGCGGCCGCCACGATGCCGCCCCCGGACCGCCCCGCTCCGCCCGTCTTCGCCGGCATCCGCGGCGGCCTCGGCCGTCTGGCCGAGGCGCTCGCCGCCGTGCCCGGTGTCCGCGTGCGCACCGGGGCGACCGTCCGCGACCTCGCCCACCGGCCCGGCGGTGGCTGGAACCTCGTCGTCGGCTCCACCCGCGACCCCGAGGTCCTCCAGTACGACGCGGTGGTGCTCGCCACCCCCGCTCGCGCCACGGCACGGCTGCTCAGCGACATCACCCCCGCGGCCGCCCTCGCCCTGGCCCGCATTGAGTACGCCTCGATGGCCATCGTCACGATGGCGTTCCCCAGCCGCGCCTTCCCGGAGGTGGCAGGTTCCGGGTTCCTCGTGCCGCCCGTCGACGGGCGCACCGTGAAGGCCGCGACGTTCTCCTTCGCGAAGTGGGACTGGGTGCGCGAGGCCGGGGCGGACGGCGACGTCGTGGTGGTGCGTTGCTCGATCGGCCGGCACCGCGACGAGCACGTGCTCCAGGTGAGTGACGACGAGCTGGTGGACACCGCCCTGGCGGACCTCTCCGCCGCGATCGGGCTGTCCTGCCGCCCGGTCGACAGCCACGTGCAGCGGTGGGGCGGCGCGCTGCCGCAGTACGCCGTCGGGCATCTCGACCGGGTCGCGGCCGTCCGGGCCGAGGTCGCGGGCAAGCCGGGGCTCGCCGTGTGCGGCTCGGCGTACGAGGGTCTGGGGATCCCCGCGTGCATCGCCTCGGCCGAGCGGGCGGCGGTCCGCATCGTCGACGGGCTCACGGCGACCACCGCCGACGTGTCCCGTGGGAGCGCTTGAGACAATGGGCCCATGTCCGAGGTGAAGAAGGCCCGCGAGCTCAACGCCGTCATCCGCTACACGATGTGGTCGGTCTTCCGCCTGCGCGACGTCCTCGCCGACGCCGACCGCGACGCCGAGGCCCGCGAGGTGGAGGAGCTGTTCGCCAAGCTCGGCGCCGGGGACGTGGTGGTCCGGGGCCTCTACGACCTCAGCGGGATGCGCGCGGACGCCGACCTCATGGTCTGGTGGCACGCCGAACAGGTGGAGAGCCTGCAGGAGGCCTACCAGCAGCTCCGTCGTACGGCGTTCGGCCGCCGCCTCGACCCGGTGTGGTCCCAGGTCGCGCTGCACCGGCCCGCGGAGTTCAACAAGAGCCACATCCCAGCGTTCCTGGCCGACGAGACGCCCCGCGACTACGTCTGCGTCTACCCCTTCGTCCGCTCCTACGAGTGGTACCTCCTCGACGACGCCGAGCGCCGCCGGCTGCTCGCCGAGCACGGCAGGATGGCGCGGGAGTACCCCGACGTCCGCGCGAACACCGTGGCCAGCTTCGCGCTCGGTGACTACGAGTGGATGCTCGCCTTCGAGGCCGACGAGCTGCACCGCATCGTCGACCTGATGCGTCACCTGCGCGGGTCCGAGACCCGGCGACACGTGCGTGAGGAGGTGCCGTTCTACACCGGTCGGCGCCGTACGCCGACCGAGCTGGTCACAGCCCTGCCTTAACGAACAAACGTGACGATCAGCCGGCCTGCTGGTCGACCGACTCCAGGGTCATGCTGATCGAGTTGATGCAGTAGCGCAGGTCGGTGGGGGTGCCGTAGCCCTCACCCTCGAAGACGTGACCCAGGTGCGACCCGCAGTTCGCGCAGCGCACCTCGGTGCGCACGCGACCGAGGCTGCGGTCCTCGATGTATTGCACGCGGTCCTCGGCCAGGGGCGCGTAGAACGACGGCCAGCCACAGTGCGAGTCGAACTTCGTCTCCGACCGGAACAGCTCGGCCCGGCAGGCGCGGCACCGGTACACGCCGACGTCCTTGGTGTCGGTGTACTCACCGGTGAACGGCGCCTCGGTGCCCGCCTGGCGCAGCACCTTGTACTCCTCGGGGGACAGCTGCTGCCGCCACTCCTCGTCGGTCTTGTTCACCTCGTACGACATGGGGTACACGGTAGTCGGATTCCCCAAGGCAGCGCGGTGGAGCCACATTGCGGGCCGCGGGGTTGACTCGATCGAGTGTACGCTTGTTCACTGACGTGGCGGCGGACGAGAGATGGGAGGACCCGGCCTGATGGTCGCAGGGAATGTCGCGGACAAGGTCGCCGACAAGGTCGCCGACAACGTCAGCTGGACCAGCGTCCGCAAGCTCGGGTCCCGCCTCACCACCCCGCTCTCCCCGGACGACTACCTCTCGCTGGTCAACCCGCTCTGGACCGCGCGCGAGCTCCGCGGCCGCGTGGAGAAGGTGATCAAGGAGACCGAGGACGCAGCCACCCTGGTGATCCGGCCCGGCTGGGGGTGGCACTGGGACCACAAGCCCGGCCAGTACGTCGGCATCGGGATCCAGGTCGACGGCAAGTTCCACTGGCGCTCGTACTCGCTGTCCTCCCCGCCCAAGCGTTCGGGCCGTACCATCGCCATCACCGTGCGGGCGATGCCGGAGGGCTTCCTCTCCTCCCACCTGGTCGAGGGGCTGGAGCCCGGCACCATCGTGCGGCTCGCCGCGCCCAGCGGTGACTTCGTGCTGCCCGAGCCGCCTCCCGAAAGGATCCTGTTCCTGGTCGGCGGCAGCGGGATCACCCCGGTGATGGCGATGCTGCGCACCCTCGACCGGCGCCACACGATGCCCGACGTGGTGCTCGCCTACAGCTCGCCCACCAAGGACCGGATGATCTTCCGCGACGAGCTGGTCGAGATGTCGCAGCGCCACGACAAGCTGCAGATGCACGAGCAGCACACCGACGTCGACGGCATGCTCGAGATGTCCGACCTCGACCGGGTGTGCCCCGACTGGCGCAAGCGCGAGACCTGGGCGTGCGGTCCCGGACCGATGCTCGACGCCTGCGAGGAGCACTGGCGCGAGGCCGGGCGCGAGGACTCCCTTCACCTCGAGCGCTTCACCCTCGACCTCGGCGGTGACGGGGCCGAGGGCGGCACGATCACCTTCCGCAACTCCAACAAGACCCACGAGGCCGACGGCGCCACCACCGTGATGGAGGCGGGGGAGGCAGCCGGCATCGGGATGCCCTACGGGTGCCGAATGGGCATCTGCCACACCTGCACCCTGACTCTCATCGAGGGCGCCGTGCGCGACCTGCGCAGCGGCGAAGAGCTCACCGGGCCCAACGAACCGATCCAGACCTGTGTCACTGCAGCAGCCGGTGACTGCACGCTCGACATCTGACGAGAGGACACCCGAGAGCATGGCCATTGCCGACGTCAAGGAGTACACCCACCTCAGCGAGGAGGACGTCAACGAGCTCGGTCGCGAGCTCGACGCGATCCGGGCCGAGATCGAGGAGTCGCGCGGTGACGCCGATGCGGCGTACATCAACCGGCTGATCAAGATCCAGCGCGGGCTCGCCGCCGCCGGGCGGGTGACCCTGTTCGCGA
>NZ_DASSCL010000045.1:0-3910 GCF_035697785.1 Nocardioides sp. | reverse complement strand
GCAGCCGTCCGGTGCCCTGCAGCGGGTGGGGCCGCCGGGCCGCCTCCTGCCGGCGCACGAGGACGTCGTCGGTGGCCTCGAGGAAGAGCAGGGTCGCCTGGCGGCCGGTCGCGCCGTGGGCGAGGTTGGCGGTGAGCGACTGGAAGAACGACCCGGACCGGACGTCCACCACCACTGCGATCGGCTGCCGCACGCCCCGGTTCTCGTCGACGAGGCGCACGACGTCGCGCAGCAGCGAGGGCGGCAGGTTGTCGACCACGTAGTAGCCGAGGTCCTCGAGCTCCTTGGCGGCGGTGCTCCGGCCGGCCCCGGTCATGCCGGTGACCACGACGAGCTCGCCGCGGTCGTCGGGGCTGGGCGCGGTCGACGACGGCGCACCCCGGGGGGTCAGCGACGGGGCCTCGGCCATTCAGGACTCCTCCAGCTCTCCGGTGGCGGTGTTGACGCTCACGGTCCGGCCGCTGCGTGGGCCCTGCTCGGCCAGCGCGACCACGATGGCGTCGGCCGTGCGCGGGCCGATGCCCGGCACGGCGGCGATCTCGTCCACTGTCGCAGCCCGTAGCTTCTTCAGCGAGCCGAACTGCCGCAACAGGCTCTTGCGGCGCACCTCCCCCAGGCCGGGCACGTCGTCGAGCAGGCTCTCCACCATGCTCTTGGACCGCCGTGACCGGTGATGGGTGATCGCGAACCGGTGGGCCTCGTCGCGGATCCGCTGGAGGAGGTACAGCCCCTCGCTGGTGCGCGGCAGGATGACCGGGTCCTCCTGTCCGGGCACCCACACCTCCTCGAGCCGCTTGGCAAGGCCGCAGACCGGTACGTCGTCGATGCCGAGCTCGTCGAGGGCACGCTGCGCCGCCGCCACCTGCGGCGGGCCGCCGTCCACGACGAGCAGGCCGGGCGCGTAGGCGAACTTGCGCGGCCGTCCGGTGTCGGGGTCGACGAGCATCGGCCCCTCGGCGTCGATGTCGCCGGTCGCGCGCTGGTGAAGGCCGTCGAGGTCGGGCATCTCGGCCCGCTCGTCGAGCAGCCGACGGAACCGGCGGGTGACCACCTCGTGCATCGAGGCGACGTCGTTCTGGCCGTCCACGCCGCGCACCACGAACCGGCGGTACTCGCTCTTGCGGGCGAGTCCGTCCTCGAACACCACCATCGAGCCGACGACCTCGGTGCCCTGCAGGTTGGAGATGTCGAAGCACTCGATCCGCAGCGGCGCCGTCGGCAGCTCGAGTGCGATCTGGATCTCCTCCAGGGCGCGGTTGCGGGTGGTGAGATCACTGGCGCGCTTGGTCTTGTGCAGCCCGAGCGCCTGCAGGGCGTTGCGGGCGACGGTCTCCTGCAGGGCCTTCTTGTCGCCGCGCTGCGGGACCCGGATCGAGACCTTCGCCCCGCGCTTGTCGGTGAGCCACAGCTCCAGCGCCTCCTGATCGTCGGGGAGGGCCGGCACGAGCACCTCGCGCGGGATGCCGTCGGCTGCCTCGTCGGCGTAGAGCTGCTGGAGGAACCCGTGCATGAGGCCGGCCGTGTCGGCGTCGTCGACCTTGTCGGCGACCCAGCCACGCTGCCCGCGGACCCGGCCGCCGCGGACGATGAAGATCTGGACCGCGACCTCGAGCGGGTCCTCGGACACCGCGATCACGTCGGCGTCGGTGCCGTCGCCCAGCACCACTGCCTGCTTCTCCAGCGCCCGGTTGAGCGCGCCGAGGTCGTCGCGGAGACGGGCGGCCCGCTCGTAGTCCTGCTCGGCGGACGCGGCGTACATCTCCTTCTCGACCCGCTTGACGAACGCGGAGGTCTGGCCGCCCATGAAGTCGCAGAAGTCCTCGACGATCGCCCGGTGCTCCTCGGCGGAGACCCGGCCGACGCAGGGGGCGGCGCACTTGCCGATGTAGCCGAGCAGACAGGGCCGGCCGATCTGCGCGGAGCGCTTGAACACCCCATTGGAGCAGGAGCGCATCGGGAACACCCGCAGCAGCAGGTCGACGGTCTCGCGGATGGCCCAGGCGTGGGAGTAGGGGCCGAAGTAGCGCACCCCCTTGCGTTTGGCGCCGCGGCCGACCATCACCCGGGGGAACTCCTCGTTGAGGGTGACCGCGAGCCAGGGGTAGGACTTGTCGTCGCGGTACTTGACGTTGAACCGCGGGTCGAACTCCTTGATCCAGGAGTACTCCAGCTGGAGGGCCTCGACCTCGGTGCCGACCACGGTCCACTCCACGCTCGCGGCGGTCGTGACCATGGTCTGGGTGCGCGGGTGCAGCCCACCCAGGTCCTGGAAGTAGGACGTCAGCCGCGCCCGGAGGTTCTTCGCCTTGCCGACGTAGACCACCCGGCCCTGTCCGTCGCGGAACCGGTAGACCCCGGGCGAGGTCGGGATGGACCCCGGGGCTGGGCGGTACGTCGACGGGTCGGCCACGTGGACAACCCTAGGCGGTGGTTAGGACAGGTCAGGACAGGGTGATGGACTCCCCGTCGACGGTGATCGGGACCTCCGCGAGGCCCTTCGTCGCGGGACCGTTCTCGACCGAGCCGTCCTCGATGTTGTACTTGCTGCCGTGGCAGTTGCAGTTGATCGTGCCGTCCGACACATCGGCCACGATGCAGCCCTGATGGGTGCACACCGCCGTGAACGCCTTGAAGTCGCCGTCGGCCGGCTGGGTGATCACGACCTTCTGCTCGGCGAGCACCACACCGCCCCCTGACGGCACGTCGGAGGTGCTGGTCAGCTCGCTCCCCGCGGCGGGCTCCTCGCCGCCCGAGTCCCCGCCGCCGGTCCCGCCGGAGTCGGAGTCGTCACCGCAGGCCACGAGCAGCGGGGTCGCCAGGCCGGCGATCGCGACCCCGCGGATCACGCCGCGGCGGCTCAGGTCGGCGGACGCGGCGTCCGGGTTGTCGAACGGCTCGGAAGTCATGGTCGGTTCCCCTCTGGCGGATCGGTGGCGGGTCGGTGGCGACCCTGCTGAACACAGTAGGGGCGCACGAAGGGACGAGTCCTGAGAGCACTCTGAGTTTGTCCGCCGCGCAATTCCGGACATCCGGGGCGGAACGACGGCTATCGCTTCTTCGCGGTGGTCTTCCTCGTCGACTTCCGGGTCGCCGGAGTCTTCTTGGTCGGGGCGGCCTTGGCCGCCGCCGTGGTCTTGCGCGGGCGCTTGGCATTGCGGACGGCGGTGCCCTCGAGCAGCGGCGCGAGGAACTCGCCGGTGAAGCTGTCGGGGTGGCCGGCCACCTCCTCCGGCGTGCCCTCCGCCACCACCAGGCCGCCGCGGCTGCCGCCCTCGGGGCCCATGTCGACGATCCAGTCGGCCGTCTTGATTACGTCGAGGTTGTGCTCGATGACCAGCACCGTGTTGCCCTGGTCGACGAGGCGGCCGAGGACCAGGAGCAGCTTGCGGATGTCCTCGAAGTGCAGGCCGGTCGTCGGCTCGTCGAGGACGTAGACGGTGCGTCCGGTGGAGCGCTTCTGCAGCTCGGCCGAGAGCTTGACCCGCTGTGCCTCACCGCCGGACAGGGTCGGTGCGGGCTGCCCGAGCCGGACGTAGCCGAGCCCGACGTCGCAGAGCGTCTGCATGTGCCGGGAGATCGCCGGGATGGCGGCGAAGAAGTCCACCGCCTCCTCGATCGGCATGTCGAGCACCTCGGCGATGGTCTTGCCCTTGTAGTGCACCTCGAGCGTCTCGCGGTTGTAGCGGGCGCCGTGGCAGACCTCGCACGGGACGTAGACGTCGGGCAGGAAGTTCATCTCGATCTTGATGGTGCCGTCGCCGGAGCACGCCTCGCAGCGGCCGCCCTTGACGTTGAACGAGAACCGGCCCTGCTGGTAGCCGCGCACCTTGGCCTCGGGGGTGTTGGCGAACAGCTTGCGGACGTGGTCGAAGACGCCGGTGTAGGTCGCCGGGTTGGACCGCGGCGTGCG
>NZ_DASSCL010000044.1:0-19912 GCF_035697785.1 Nocardioides sp. | reverse complement strand
ACGGAGATGGAGCCGATCAGCCTGCCTGGCTTCGCCGATCTGCACCCGTTCGCACCGGCCGAGGACGCCGCCGGCTACACCCGGATGATCGCCCAGCTCGAGGACTGGCTGGCCGAGGTCACCGGCTACGACCGGGTGTCCGTGCAGCCCAACGCCGGCTCGCAGGGCGAGCTCGCGGGCCTGCTGGCGATCCGGGCCTACCACGTGGCCAACGGCGACGACCAACGCGACGTCTGCCTGATCCCGTCGTCCGCGCACGGCACCAACGCCGCCTCAGCCGTGATGGCGGGGATGCGCGTCGTGGTCGTCAAGGCCTCCGACGACGGCTCGGTCGACCTCGACGACCTGCGTGCCCAGTGCAAGGCGCACGCGGACGACCTCGCCGGGATCATGGTCACCTACCCCTCCACCCACGGCGCCTACGAGGACGGCATCACCGAGCTGTGCTCGGTCGTGCACGAGCACGGCGGCCAGGTCTACGTCGACGGGGCGAACCTGAACGCGCTCCTCGGCCACGCCCGGCCCGGCGAGTTCGGCGGCGACGTGTCGCACCTCAACCTGCACAAGACGTTCTGCATCCCGCACGGTGGTGGGGGGCCAGGTGTCGGGCCGGTGGCGGTGCGTGAGCACCTCGCGCCGTACCTCCCCAGCCACCCGATGCACCCCGACGCCGACCGTCGCGACGGGATCGGCCCGATCAGCGCCGCCCCGCACGGCTCGGCCGGGATCCTGCCGATCTCGTGGGCCTACGTGCGGATGATGGGCGGCCCCGGTCTCACCGACGCCACGTCGGTCGCGGTGCTCAGCGCCAACTACGTCGCGCGGCGTCTGCAGGACCACTTCCCGGTGCTCTACAAGGGTCACAACGGCCTGGTGGCCCACGAGTGCATCCTCGACCTCCGCGGGCTGACGAAGTCCTCAGGCGTCAGCGTCGACGACGTCGCTAAGCGGCTGATCGACTACGGGTTCCACGCCCCGACGATGAGCTTCCCTGTCGCGGGCACGCTGATGGTGGAGCCGACCGAGTCCGAGGACCTGGCCGAGCTCGACCGGTTCTGCGCGGCGATGATCGCGATCCGCGAGGAGATCGACCGCGTCGAGGCGGGGGAGTGGACCCCGGAGGGCTCGCCGCTGCGCGGCGCCCCGCACACCCCCCGCACGCTCGTCGGCGAGTGGGACCGCGCCTACTCGCGCGAGGTCGCGGTCTTCCCGACCGGCTATGACCCGGACAAGTACTGGCCGCCGGTCGCCCGGGTCGACCAGGCCTACGGCGACCGCAACCTGGTCTGCGCCTGCCCGTCGCCGGAGGCGTTCGCGGAGGACCACGCATGACAGTTGCCGAGCTGACCGCCCGTCGGCTCGAGGTGCTGCTCGCGCGCGACCAGGTCGCCGGCCGGTTGCCTTCGGTGGTCGGCGGCGTGGTCCGCGACGGTGAGCTGGTCTGGCAGTCGTCATACGGCGCCGCCACCGGCCCCGACGTGCAGTACCGGATCGGCTCGATCACCAAGACCCTGCTGGCCGTGGTCGTGCTGCAGCTGCGCGACGAGGGCCGCCTCGACCTGAACGACCGGCTCGACAGGCACCTGCCCAACGTGGGCTACGGCGACCGCACCATTCGCTCCCTGCTCTCGCACTCGTCGGGAATGCACTCCGAGCCCGCCGGGGAGTGGTGGGAGCGCACGCCCGGCGGCTCGTTCGCCGACCTGGCCGGCCGGCTCGGCGACGTCGACCCGGCGTTCCCGTCCGGCACTACTTTCCACTACACCAACGTCGCCTTCGGGCTGCTGGGTGAGGTGGTCTCCCGGCTGACCGGCATGCCGTGGTTCGACGCGGTCAAGGCGCGGCTGCTGGACCCGCTCGGCATGGTGCGCACGACGTACCTGCCGGAGCCGCCTGCTGCGCAGGGGTACAGCGTGCACCACTTCGCCAACACTCTCGACGAGGAGCCGGCTCACGACGCCGGCGCGATGGCCCCCGCCGGGCAGGTGTGGAGCACGGTCGAGGACCTGGCGCGGTACGCCGCGTTCCTGGCCGGCGGCAGCACCCAGATCCTGGCCGACCGGACGCTCGACGAGATGGCCACCCCGCAGTCGGGCAGCCTCGCGGGCGGCCTGGCCGGCGGCTACGGGCTCGGCTTCCGGCTGGTGGCCGGAGGCAGCGGCGTCCTGCTCGGGCACACCGGCTCGATGCCCGGCTTCCTCGCCGGGCTGCTGGTCGACCGCCGGCGCCGCACCGGTGCGGTCGTGCTGGCCAACGGCACGCACGGGATGCGCTGCGAGGGGCTGCCGATGGACCTGTTGGCCGCGCTGGAGGAGCTGGAGCCGACGCTGCCTCCTGCCTGGCAGCCGGTGCGCGATGTGCCTGCGGCGGTCGCCGACGTGATCGGCGTGTGGCACTGGGGCAACACCGCGTACGCGTTCACGTGGACCGGCTCGGAGGTGGTCGCGACGCTGATGTCGAGCGGCGCGGAGTCGCAGCGGTTCGAGCTGCGGGACGGAAGGCTCGTCGGCAGCAGCGGATACCACCACGGCGAGACGCTGCGTGTCGCGCGCGCAGACGACGGCTCCGTGAGCCACCTGGTGTGCGCGACGTTCGTGTACACGCGGGCGCCGTACGACCCGGCCGCCCCCATCCCCGGTGGCACTCCTGGGTGAGCGAGGGGTCACTCGTGCAGCGACACGCCGGTGAGGGGCCTGAAGAGCTGACCCCTCGGCGGCGCGGTCTGTTGGGCGTGGCTACTGGGCCTGGCTCACCGTGGACATGTTGAAGTCGGGGACGCGGAGCGCGGGGGTGGCGGTGCGGGGGAAGTAGTCGCCCCACTCGCGGGAGAAGCTGGGGACGGTCTCCGACGCCTGGGAGAACCGGTCCAGCAGGCCGACCGGGCTCTCGTTGAAGCGGAAGTTGTTGACCGCACCGGTGACCTCGCCGTTCTCGACCAGGTAGACACCGTCACGGGTCAGCCCGGTGAGCAGCAGGGTCTGCGGGTCGACCTCGCGGATGTACCACAGACACGTCACCAGCAGCCCCCGCTCCATGCCGGCGACCAGGTCCTCGGTGGAGCCGGTGCCGTCGTCGACGGACACCACGAGGTTGTCGACGTACGGCGTGACCGGCTGCCCGGTGATGCCGGCGGAGTGCCGGGTCTGCAGCAGCGAGGTGAGCACGCCGTCCTTGACCCAGTCGGTGCGGCCGAGGGTGAGGCCGTTGTCGAACACGCTCTCCAAGTTGTTGCTCTGGGTGGCGGTCACGAACGGGCCGGCGCCCAGTCCCGGGTACGCCGGGTCGGAGTACACCTGCACCGGTCGCGAGGACAGCGCCTCGCCGATCCGAGTGCCACCACCCCGCTTGGAGAACACCGTCTGGCCGTCGTGCGCCTCGCGGGCACCGGCCGTCCAGTAGGCGTAGATCATCAGGTCGGAGACGGCGGTGGGGGGTAGCACCGTGTCGTAGCGGCCGGCCGGCAGGTCCACGCGCCGCTCCGCCCAGCCGAGCCGGCGGACCAGCTCGGCCTCCATCGCCGCGGCGTCGACGTCGGAGAAGTCGCGGGTGGCGCCGCCGACCCAGGCGCTGGTGGTGAGGTCGGCGTTCTTGCCGGTGCAGCCGTAGTGCCCGGTCGGCTGCACGTGCCGCAGCCGGAGGCCGGTGCTGGAGCCGAGATAGGTGGTGGTGACGTCGTGGTCCACGAACCCGTAGAGCACCCGGCCGTCGGACGTGGCCCGGCCGAACGCCTCACCCAGGGCGGGGGCGAACTCGGAGTACACCTCGATCGACGTGCTGCCGGGGGGCTCGTCCCAGTCGGCCGCGGCGTCGCCGGCGACCAGCTCCTGGGCGTCCTCTGCCGGCCCGCTCGCGGCGGCTGCGCCGTCGGCGGCCTCGACGATGCGGATCACCTGCTCCAGCGAAGCGGCGCTCGCCGTGACCGACCCCGTCGACGTGCCCTCGCCGCCGTCCTGGAACGCCACCACCGTGACCGTGACGTCGTGCATGACGCCGTTGGTGGTCAGGGTGTTGTTGGCCCAGCGGAGGTTCGCCCGGGTGGAGTCGCGGACGATGGCGATGCAGTGGTCGGACCGCGACGTCTTCAGCGCGTGCTCGACGAGCTCCTGCGGCGTGGTGCTCATGCTGCCCCCTCGGACGTGGTGTTGAGGACGTTGACGTCGCGGAACAGCGCGGTGGGGCAGCCGTGCGAGACGGCCGCCACCTGACCGGGCTGGGCCTTCCCGCAGTTGAAGGCACCGCCGAGCTCCCAGGTGTCCGGGCCGCCGACGGCCTCCATCGAGCGCCAGAACTCCGTCGTCGTCGCCTGGTAGGCGACGTCGCGGAGCTGTCCGGCGAGTCGGCCGTTCTCGATCCCGTAGAACCGCTGGCCGGTGAACTGGAAGTTGTAGCGCTGCATGTCGATGCTCCACGACTTGTCGCCGACGACGTAGATGCCGCGCTCCACCTGCGAGATCAGCCCGTCCGTGTCGGGACCGTCGGGTGCCGGCTGCAGGGAGACGTTCGCCATCCGTTGGATCGGGATGTGGCCGGGGGAGTCGGCGTAGGCGCAGCCGTTGGAGCGGCCGCCGTTGAGCTCGGCGCCGTACTCGTGAGCCATCGGCCGGTCGAGCTGGTAGCCGACCAGGATCCCGTCCCTGACGATGTCCCAGCTCTGGGTCTGGACGCCCTCGTCGTCGTACCCGATCGTGGCGAGGCCGTGCTCGACGGTGCGGTCGCCGGTCACGTGCATCACCGGCGAGCCGTACTGCAGCGTGTTGAGCTTGTCGAGGGTCGCGAACGACGTGCCCGCGTAGTTCGCCTCGTAGCCCAGCGCACGGTCCAGCTCCGTCGCGTGCCCGATGGACTCGTGGATGGTCAGCCACAGGTTCGACGGGTGGATGACCAGGTCGTAGCGGCCGGCCTCCACCGACGGTGCCTTGAGCTTCTCGGCGAGCAGCTCGGGAAGCTGGGCGATCTCCGTCTCCCAGTCGTAGCCGCCGTCGGCGAGGTACTCCCACCCGCGCCCGACCGGCGGGGCGATCGTGCGCATCGAGTCGAAGGTGCCGGTCGCGTCGTCGGTGCCGAACGCCTCGAGCTCGGGCAGCAGCCGGACCCGCTGCTGCGTGGTCATGGTGCCCGCCAGGTCCGCGTAGAACTTGTTCTCCACGACCTGCTTGAGCAGGCCGCTCGAGTGCGCCACCCCGGGTGCGTCGACGAGCCTCCGGGACCAGTCGGTCAGCAGCGCCACCTTCTCCTCGAGCGGCACAGCGAGCGGGTCGACGTCGTAGGAGCTGACCCAGGTGACGTCGTCGTACGTCGGCTCGGGGGCGAGCGCGACGGGCCGGCTGGTCATCGCCGCCGCGACCTGGGCTGTCTGGATGGCGGTCTCGGTCACCTGCACGGCCGAGTCGGGCGTGAGCACCACGCCGGAGGCGAATCCCCAGGCCCCGTTGAGGATCACTCGCACCGCGAAGCCGACGTCCTCGGTGTCGGAGGCGCCCTGCAGCCGGCCGTCCCGGACCCGGACGTCCTGGTAGCGGACCCGTTCGAACCTGAAGTCGGCGTGGCTGACGTGGAAGTCCTGCGCCCGGGTGAGCGCGGCCTCGGCCATCCGCCGGTAGGGCAGCGCCGTGAACGTCGGGTCGATCTGCGACGAGGTCATGGGGTGAAACCTATAAGGGCAACGGTGACCTCCCGGGAGCAGGGGCGCCCCGCGGATGGAACGGCCTCACGTCTGGCCGTCGACCTCCTGCGCCTCGATCAGGGCCGGTTGCTCGTCCATCCAGGTCGCCGGGAGTACGTCGAACCCGGCGGCCCGGGCCGCGTCACAGACCAGCGGGTCGTCGTCGACGAGCACGGCGATGTCACGGTCCCGGGCGAGCTGCCGCAGCATGTCCACCTTGAACTCGCGGCTGGGGCGATGGTCACCCCACGGCCGCAGGTGGACCGGCGCCTCGGGCAGGTCGTGCTGCTCCAGCCAGGCGAGGGTGTCGGCGCGGCAGAACTCGGGTCTCCCGGAGAGGTAGACCACGTCGTGCACCCCCGCGAGCGCCTCGACCACGCGCCGGCCCTCGTCGAGCACCGGGTCGTCGGGGGCGGCCCCGAAGAAGGCCCGCCAGTCCTTGGGGCGGCGGGTCACGTGGTGCACGCGGTGCCGGACGTCGGCCACCACCCCGTCGAGGTCGATCACCGCCAGCATGCGCACCGCCCCAGTGTGCCAACCGGGTCCACCTCCCGGCGATCGAGACCCGGTCAGCCGACCAGTGTGCGAGTGCGGATCGAGGAGCCGGACGGGGTCTTGCGCACGTGCACCTGGGTCGGGATCCGGCTGCGCAGCTCGGTGACATGGCTGACCACGCCGACCGTGCGGCCGCCCGCGCGAAGGCCGTCGAGGCGGTCCATCACGTCGTCGAGGGTGTCGGCGTCGAGCATGCCGAACCCCTCGTCGACGAAGAGCGTCTCGATCTCGGTGCCGCCGGCCTCGTGGGTCACCACGTCGGCGAGCCCGAGTGCCAGCGAGAGGGACACGACGAAGGTCTCGCCGCCCGACAGGGTGGCCGGGTCGCGGACGTCGCCGGTCCACTGGTCGACGACCTCGAGCCCGAGACCGGCCTGGCTGCCGCGGCGCGTGGCTCGCCCGGTGCGCTGCAGCAGGTAGCGCTGGTCGCGCATGTGGGAGAGCCGTTCGTTGGCGGCCTCGAGAACCTGGTCGAGCCGGGTGGCCAGGACGTAGGAGGACAGCCGCAGCTGGAGATGGTTGTCGCTGCCCATGCCGCGCACCAGCCGCGACATCGACTCGGCCAAGACGTAGTCGTCGCGCGTGGGCGCCCAGTCGGCCATCGCGTCGACGAGCCTTGTCGCCAGCACGCGCACGGACGTCTCCCGCTGTTCGGCGACGTGGAAGTCGCGCGCCGCGGCCTGCGCCGCCCGCTCGGCGGAGGCCGCGGCCCGCTCGAGCTCGACGACCGGCACGGGCGGGGCGGCCCCGACCGCAGCCACCTCCTCGTCGGCGAGCACCGCGCGGACCTCGGCCAGCGCGGCGGCGCGCTCGGCCACGTGCTGGTCGAGCCGGCGGCTGTCGTCCTCGGGCAGCACCGCCGACCGGACCTCCTCGAGGTCGGCGAAACCGTGGTCGAAGGCGGTGTCCAGGGCCTGCTGCTCGAGCTCGGTCAGGCGTGCGGCGAGCGCTGCGTGCGCCTGGGCTGCATCGTGGGCCGCCTCGGCGGCGCTCAGGTCGTCACGGGCGCCGGAGACGAGAGCGGGCAGGTCCTCCTCGGTCAGGTCGTCGCGACGGCAGGCGTCCTCCACCGCGGCCTCCGCCGCCTGCAGCCGAGCGGTGCACGTGCGCAACGTCTCCGCGAGCTCGGCCCGGCGCACGTCGAGGGCGCGGGCCGACTGCTCGGCGGCGACGAGCTGCCTCTCGAGATCGGCCACGGTCGTCTCGAGCTCCGTGGCCCGGTCGCCGGCGCGCTCGGAATCCGCCAGTGCGGAGGTGATCGCCTCCACGTCGATGGCCCACGACTCTGCGTCGCGGCCGGCGGCGAGCTCGCGCAGCGACGCGACCTGCCGCTGCGCGTCGGCGACCCGGGCGACCAGGTCGGCGTGGGCGCGCTGGGCGAGGTCGTGGGCCTCGGCGGCGGCGTCCTGCTCCTGGTCGGTGACGGCGTCGTCGTGGGTCGCGGCGGGGGAGGGGTGCTCGGTGCCGCCGCAGACCAGGCACGACTCGCCGTCGACCAGGCGGCCGGCCAGCTCGCCGGCGATGCCGTCGAGCCGTCGCTGCTGCAGGTCCTGCACCAGGTCGCGTGCGTCGGCCGCGGCGTCCCGGGCCGAGCGGGCGGCGTCCTGGAGATCGAGCAGCGCCTGCTCGGCGGCGGGGAGCTCGGCGGCGGCCCGGCCGCGCTGGCGAGCGGACGTGAGCTGGAGGCCGAGCGCCTCACCACGGGCACTCTCGGCCCGCGCCCCGTCGAGCTCGGCGCGAGCCTCGCCCAGCCGGTCGGGCAGCGCGGCGTGGGTCGTCGCAGCGGCGTCGGCGGCAGCCGTGGCCGCGGCCAGGGCCGCGGCGGCGTCGTGCTCGGACCGCCGGGCCGCGGTCACCTCGTGGAGCACGGGGAGCAGGGCCTCCACCCGGGCGAGTCGGTCACGGGCGGCCGCGACGACGGGTCCCCACTCGCCTGGGTCCTCGGGCGCAGGCAGGACGCGTGCGCCGGCGGTGGCGGCGGTGCTCTCGCGCGTGGAACGCGCGGCATCACCTTCCCGGCGGGCGCGGTCGAGCACCGCGAGGACGGGCAGGCAGGCGGCCGCCCGTCGGTCGGCGTCCAGAGCCGCCGCGACCAGGTCGGCTGCCTCGGTGTCGGCCTCGAGCTCGGCGAGCCGCTGCTGGGCGGCGGCCCGGCGCTGCCAGGCGGACCAGGCGCGCCGACCGTCGGCGAGTGCCGCGCGAGCCGCCTCGGCGGCTTCGGTGGCCGAGGTGTGCGCGGCCGCGGCGGTGGTCGCGGACGCGACTACGGCGCGCAGCACTTCGGCCAGCCAGGGCTGCACCTCGCCGGCCGCGGCGGCCGCGGCGAGCGTCTCGGGCACCAGCCGGGCGGGCACCTCGACGCCGCCGCGGTCGGCGATCCCGTCGATGAGCCGCTGCGTCGTGGACCGTCCCGCCTCGGCGTCCTCGCGTCGCCGGCGGGAGTGCTCGTGCACCCACTCCTCGATGCGGGAGAACCGGTCGGTGTGGAAGAGCCGCTGCAGCACGTCGTGCCGGTCCTGGCTGCTCGCCTGCAGGAAGCGCTGGAACTCGCCCTGCGGGAGCATCGCGACCTGCTGGAACTGTGCGGCCTGCATGCCGACCAGGTCCGAGACCATCAGGCCGACCTCGGCCGCTCGCGAGGACAGGAAGTGCTCGCCGTCCCCGCAGATCTCCACCAGACTCGCCGAGGCCTTCTCGGTGGCGACCCCCTCGCCGCGGCGCTTGGGCCGGGTCCACTCCGGCGAGCGTCGTACGACGAAGCGCCGGTCGCGGACGCTGAAGTAGAGGACCACCTCGGGGCGCAGGTCGTCGGGGGAGTGCTGCGACTTCAGGGTCTTGACGCCGCGGACGCCCGGCACCTGGCCGTAGAGGGCGAAGCAGACCGCGTCGAGGATGCTCGTCTTGCCGGCGCCGGTGGCACCCGAGAGCAGGAACAGGCCGGCGTCGTTGAGGGTGTCGAAGTCGACCTGCTCGGTGCCGGCGAACGGGCCGAAGGCCGTCACCGTGAGGTCGTGCAGCCTCATCCGGCGTGCTCCACGTCGATGCGGCGGTCGGCGTCGCGGTCGGAGTTGATCCGGCAGGCGTCGCAGGCGAGCTGCAGGAGCAGCGTCTCCTCGGTGGTCGCCTCGAGCTCGCGCACCTCTGCCACGAAGCCGAGCGCCACGTCGAGGTCGGACCGGCCGTCGACGCGCGGCATCATCGGCCCCCGGTCGCGGGCGGCGCCGTCGGGCTCGAAGGCCAGCAGGAGGGTGTGCGGGAACCGGTCGCGCAGCCGCTCCATCGCGTGCTGCGGGCGGCGCGGGTCGGTCAGCGTGACCTGCAACCAGGCCGTCTCGGCGGATGCCAGCGTGGGGTCGGCCAGCAGGTCGGCGATTCGGCCGCGCACCGCGCGCAGCGGGCGGGGGACCGGCGCCGGCACGAAGTCGGCCCGCTCCACACCGCCGGGGCCCAGCTCGACCAGCCAGGAGCCCTTGGTGTGGCCGGCCTCGGAGAACGAGTAGGCCAGCGGCGAACCGCTGTAGCGGACCGAGTCGGTCAGCGTGTGCCGGCCGTGCAGGTGGCCGAGCGCAGCGTAGTCGACCCCGGTGAACAGGTGGGTAGGGGCGATCTGGAGCCCGCCGACGGCGATGTCGCGCTCGCTGTCGCTCGCCATCGCGGGGGCGGCGTCGGGGTCGCCGGCGACGAACGCGTGTGCCATCACCACCGACCGCGTGCCCGCGCGGCCGGCGAGGTCGGCGTGCACGCGTCGCATCGCCTCGGCCAGCGTCGTCTCGTGGCTCCGGGAGGCCAGTCCCCACGGCCCCCGGACGGCGTCGGGCTCGAGGTAGGGCAGGCCGTAGACCGCCACCGGCCCGTGTGCGTCGTCGATCAGCACGGGTGTGCCGACGTCCTGCCACCGGGTGCGCAGGTGCACCCCGGCAGCGTCGGCGAGCCGGGCGTTGAAGCCCAGCCGGATGTGTGAGTCGTGGTTGCCGCTGGTGACCACGACGTCGGCGCGGGAGGCCGCGAGCCGGGCGAACGCGTCGTCGGCCAGCTCGACGGCGTCGACGGGCGGGAGCGCCCGGTCGTAGACGTCGCCGGAGACGACCACCAGGTCGACTAGCTCCGCCTCCACCGTGGCGACGAGGTGGTCGACGAACGCCGCCTGGGCGTCGAGCAGCCCCACCCGGTGGAAGGAGCGTCCCAGGTGCCAGTCGGAGGTGTGGAGGATCCGCACACGGAGACCGTAGGTCCGCGCGCCGACACAACCCGGCTCACACGCCGAGGCGCTCCGGAGCCGAGTAGGTGACGAACCTCTCCGGACCGACGAAGCCGATCGTGCACAGCCCGGCCCGACGGGCCAGGTCGACCGCCAGGCTGGAGGGCGCGCCCACGGCGGCGAGCACGCCGACACCGGCGGTCACGGCCTTCTGCACGATCTCGAACCCGATGCGGCCGCTCACCGCGAGCACGGGTACGCCGGTCGGCTCGCCGGCCAGCAGCCGGGCCCCGACCACCTTGTCGACCGCGTTGTGACGGCCGATGTCCTCGCGGACGACCAGGGGGACGCCGGTGGCGTCCATGAGACCGGCGGCGTGCAGGCCCCCGGTGCTGTCGAAGACCGACTGGGCCTCCCGCAGCCGGTCCGGGAGGGTGCGGATCACCGCGGGGTCCACCGGCGGGTGCCCGGTGGCGTGCCCAGGCGGTCGGGACGGCCGGGCGTCCAGCAGGGCGAGCACGTCGTCGATGCTCTCGGTGCCGCAGACACCGCAGGCCGACGTCGCGGCGGACGCTCCGGCGTAGCGCTCGGCGGGCATGGACCGCGGCGGACGCGTGAGGTCGACGGTCACCACGTTGAACTCCTGCTCGCGGGTCAGCGTCACGTCGGTGCAGTAGGCGACCCGGTGCAGGTCCTCGGGCCCGCCCAGCACACCCTCGGCGTACAGGAAGCCGGTGGCCAGCTCGAAGTCGTGGCCAGGGGTGCGCATCGTGACCGCCACCCGGCGGGCCGGCGCGGACGGCCAGGCGCACCGCACCTCGAGCGGCTCCTCCGTGGCCAGCCGGTCCTCACGATCGACAGGTCCGGAGGTGCCGAACTCGCGCACCCGGGTGCGGACGGACGGCCCGGGGCGTCGGCGTGGACTCACGTCCGTCAGCCTATATTTGGCAACAACCACGAGCCGCGGACGGGCAGGCCGACGGGGCGTGATCGGAGGCGATGGGTGCGCAGGCCAGGAGTGGGGTCCGGCGTGCCCGGTCCCCACGACGACTGGACGAGCGAGGCCTCCTCGGCGCTCGCGCTGGCGGGGTTCCTCGGTCTGGTGTTCTTCGGCTTCACGCTGCTGGCGATGGAGCCGCTGATCGCCCTCGACGCCTACTTCAACCTCGACCCGCCACCACCGGCCTGGGTCCCGGTGCTGCACCTGCTCGACCGCATCGGCCAGCGGGCGATCGCCCTGCCGATACTCGCGCTGGTGGTCTGGGCCTGCTGCAGGCGGCAGCGGTCCTGGCGACCGGCGGTCATCGCCGCGGGCTCCGTGTTCGTGCTCAACCTGGTCGTGCTCGTACTCAAGGTGGGTCTGGGGCGCGGCCAGCCGGCACCGGCCGACCCTGCGTTCTTCATCGGCGGGATGGCCTACCCGTCGGGGCACACCGCCAACATCGTCCTGGTCTACGGGCTCGTCGTCTACCTGCTCGGCCGCTACTACGGGCTCAGCCGCGCCGAGCATTTCGCGCTCTGGTCCGCGGTCGCGGCGCTGTCGGTGCTGATGGTCGTGGTGTCGCTGTCCCTGAACTGGCACTGGTTCGCCGACCTGATCGCGGGGCTCATCGTGGGCGGGGCCGTCCTCGAGCTGACGGTCGCCGCCGACGCGGCGATGCCCCGGACCGCCTTCGACGACGGGCTCCGGCCGGGCCTGGCCCGGGGAGCGAGCTACGTGCGCCGGGTCGCGACCAGCCGGATCCGACGGAACCCAGCGTCCTGACGGTGCGTCCCATCCGTATGCGCACCTCGGTGACCGCCACGTTGGCCACACTCGCCGCCGCACTCCTCGCGGGCTGCGGCCAGCAGGACACGTCCGGCCCCGCCGCGCAGGACGACCCCGGCGCCGGACAGCAGACGCGCGCCGCGAAGTGGCGCGAGTGCACCGAGACGGCGTACGACGAGGCCGACGGCCGCGCCCTGCGCATCCCCACCGGAGCGGGCGCGGTCTCGGTGAAGCTGCCGACGAGCGGCCCCTGTGCCGACGGCCTGGTGGCGCGCGTCGGTGACGGGGTGACCGGGCTCGACGTCGAGGGTCTCGACCTCGACGCGTCGACGGCGCAGGTCGTCCGTGCGGGCGACACGGCGTCGGGCGGGGGAGAGGCGCTGCTCCGGGTGGACGGCGGCATGCACCCGCGGGGCGGGTTCCAGCCGCACCTGTTCCTCGTCTCCGAGACGGTGCGGGAGCTGACCGTCGACGGGCACCCGGTGCTGCCCTTCGTCGCCACCGACGGCGGCATGGCGCCCATGACGGCGACGTGCACCGACGACGGCGGAGTGGCGGTGCTCACCGCGACCACCAGCGAGCCGCCAGGCGTCGTGCTCGCGTGGGACGTCGAGCGGACGACGTACGACCTCACCGCCGACGGTGTCGTGCGCACCGGCACCGAGCAGACCGAGGACCACATCGCGGACCCGCTGCTGCGCAAGAAGATGCCGGAGCTCTTCGAGCCGGGCGCGCTGCTCGGGAACTGCTAGCTCCCGCTCAACGACGGTGCTCCGGCGGGATGTCCTCCGGACGCCGGGGCCGGGGGATCGCGAGCACCTCCGCGTGCAGGGCCCACTCGTCCTTGCCGAGCCTTGCCAGCGGGTCGAGCAGGTCGTACTCCGGGTGGCCGTCGACGAGCACGTGGTCGGCGACCGTCATCAGCACGACGTCGCCCAGCACCAGCGTCGAGTCGCCGAGCTCGGTCGTGCTGTGCAGCCGGCACTCGATCGACACCGGGGACGCCGCCACCCGCCGGGGTGTCACCTTGACGCTCGGCTCCATCGCGATGCCGAGCTCCTCGGCCTCGCTCGCGGCCGAGGAGAACCGCGCGGACGAGTCGTTCACCTCGTGGATCAGGGGTGCGCTGGCCAGGTTCACCACGAACTCCCCGGTCTCACGCACGTTGCGCAGAGTGTCCTTCTTGCCCACCGACGTGAACAGCACGATCGGCGGGCGTGCGCAGGCGACGGAGTAGAAGGAGTGCGGCGCCAGGTTCGGTACGCCGTCCGTGGAGACCGTGCTGACCCAGGCGATGGGTCGCGGCACGACCACCGCCGTGAGCATCCGGTAGAAGTTCACGTCCGGGTCGGCCGGGTCGATCTCGGTGCGCATCCCCCGATCGTAGGAGTGGACCGGCCGCGCTCCCTGCGCTGTGGCAGAGTTCCCGGCATGGCAGCCAGCAGCGAGCCCGGTCCGCCCATAGCCGAGTCGTCTCGACCACCCAGACCGGCTCGACCGCCGGAGGAGCGCAGTGTCGAGATCACCCGGTTGTCGCTGGGGGAGTACGAAGCCGTGAACCCGCGCGGTGGCCGGATCCGGTTCGCGTCCGGTGAGCACGAGGCGTTCACCCCGGTAGAGCTGCTGCTCGCCGCGATCGCGGGCTGCACCGCGGCCGATGTCGACTACATCACCGTGAAGCGTTCCGAGCCCACCCGCTTCGACGTACGCATCCGGGGTGACAAGGTGCGCGACGAGACCGGCAACTGCGTGAAGAACATCAGGGTCGACCTGGACCTGACGTTTCCCGACGGTGAGGCCGGCGACGCCGCGCGCGAGATCCTCCCGAGCGCCGCGCAGCGCTCGCACGACCGGCTGTGCACGGTCAGCAGGACCATCGAGCTCGGGACCCCGGTCGAGGTGGAGATCGTCTGAGCATGGACTTCACCGGTTTTCGTGGCGGGACCGAGCGGATGACGCTGCGCCCCTACGCACTCGACGACTTCGAGGCGTTCCACGACCTGCACAGCCGCGACGACGTGGCCCGCTACCTGCCGTGGGAGACGCGCGACGCCGAGGCTTCACGCGCGGCGTTGCAGCGGCACCAGGGCATGCGGCTCGAGAAGGACGACGACGGGATCACGCTCGCCGGCTTCGACAAGGGGTCGGGCCGGCTGGTCGGCGAGTTCGTGCTGTTCCTGCGCAGCGTCGAGCACCGCGGGGGAGAGGTCGGCTACGTGGTGCACCCCGACTTCCAAGGGCGGGGACTGGCCACCGAGGGCGCCCGGGCGATGCTGCAGCTCGCGTTCGACACGATGGGCCTGCACCGGGTGATCGCCCGGATCGAGGCGCGCAACACCGGCTCCGCCGCGGTCCTCCAACGGCTCGGGATGCGCCGCGAGGCGTTGCTGGTCGACAACGAGTGGTTCAAGGGTGAGTGGAGCACCGAGGCCGACTACGCGATCCTCGAGGGGGAGTGGGGGAGCAACCCGACGAGGTCGCTCATCTCGTGGACCACCTCGGCGCCGGCGTCGGCGAGCGCGGCCGCCGGCGTGAGCCCGCCCGCGAACCCGTAGACGCGCATCCCGGCCGCGACGCCGGCCTGCACACCGAACACGCTGTCCTCGACGACGACGCATCGGTGCGGGTCGACCCCCATCCCGGCGGCCGCGTGCAGGAACAGGTCCGGCGCAGGCTTGCCGTGCACGACCTCGGTGCCGCTGTAGATGCGCCCCTCGAACCGCTCCCGGAGACCGGTGACCCGCAGCGTCACGCTCATCCGGTGGTGGGTGCCGCTGGAGGCCACGCAAGTGGCGATCCCGTGCGCGTCCAGGTGGTCGAGCAGCGCGGGGATCCCGGCGATCGCCTCGAGCTCGGTCTCGAAGGCGGCGTGCAGCTCGTCGGTGGTGCGCGCATCGAAGCGCGCCGCGGCCTCGCTGCCGAGACGGGCGCTCACCTCGGCGAGCTGCGCCTGCGACGTGCGCCCCATCCAGCGCCGCACGACCTCGGCCTGCTCCATCGGCCAGCCGAGCTCGGTGAGCACGCGCGCCTCCACCTTCGTGGTCAGGCGTTCGCTGTCGACCAGCACGCCGTCGCAGTCGAAGATGACCAGGTCGGGACCGGGCTTCACGTGTTGGCTCCGCGAGCGGCGACCGGCCAACGCTCGACGACGACCCCGTCGTGCACGGCGACGAGCTCGTCGACGAGGTTGACCGCGTTGCAGACGTGGTTGGGTACGACGCGCAGCCGGCTGCCGAGCTCGGGCACCGGTCCCTCGTCCCACTCGACGACGGCGTGGTGCTCGGACAGCAGCACGATCCGCGCGCCCGGGTGGTCGAGCAGCCGCCCGTGGCCCGTGGCCCAGGCCGGCCGGTCGGCACCGATGACCTTGCTCCCGGCGTCGAGCACGACCCGGCCGCCGGCGTGGCTGACGACGGTCGACCACGCGGTCAGCGCGATGCGGTCCGGGGTGGTGGTGCCGAGCTCCCACTGCTGGGCATCGCCGAAGACGTAGACGCCGGGCCGCAGCTCGGTCATCGCGTCGGCGTGCGTGTGCGCGACGCTCGGCGTGGAGCCGCCGCTGACCACGGTGGGCTCGACACCCACGTCACGCAGCGAGGCCGCGGCCCGCTTCAGGGCGTCGGCCTCCTCGGCCGCGACCGCCGCCTGTGCGGCGGGGGAGTAGGAGTGTCCGGGGAACGTGAAGACCCCCCCGACCTCGAGGCCGGCGTGCCGGGCCGCGTCGGCCACGAGGCCGGCCTCCTCGGGCGGCACACCGCTGCGGTGGTGACCGCTGTCGACCTCCACCAGGGTCCGGATCCCGGCCGCGTCGGCAGCCAGCTGGGCGGCCAGTCGGCGCGCCGCGTCGGCCGAGTCGACGCCCAGCGTGAGCGTGGCCCGCTGCAACAGCGCGCGCACCCGCGTGGCCCGGTCGTGGTCGAGCCACAGGGGATAGGCGATGAAGAGGTCGGTGTGGCCGGCGTCGGCGAACACCTCGGCCTCCGAGACGGTCGCGACGCTCAGGCCGGTCGCACCCGCCGCTCGCTGGAGGGCCGCGACGGCGGGCGACTTGTGCGTCTTCGCGTGCGGCCGCAGCGCCAGCCCGGCGCGGTCGGCGTACGCCGCCATGTCCTCGATGTTGCGCTGAAGGACGTCGACGTCGACGAGCAGCGTGGGCGTCGGCAGGTCGTGCAGGTTCGCGGACATCGGCACCAAACCTACTGGCCGGCGCCCGCTGACGGGCGGGCACGCCGACGACGACGCCCTGGGAGGGAAGCGCCGCCGCCGACGCGGTTCAGGGGAGACGGTCAGGCGTTGCCGGCGTCTCCGTGCTGCAGCGCCTCGAGCAGTGCCGAGATGAACGCCGGCAGGTCGTCGGGCTTGCGGCTGGTGATCAGGTTTCC
Source organism: Nocardioides sp. (assembly GCF_035697785.1). Lineage (GTDB taxonomy): Bacteria > Actinomycetota > Actinomycetes > Propionibacteriales > Nocardioidaceae > Nocardioides_B. Next base: position 3,347 of record NZ_DASSCL010000044.1, on the reverse strand, counting down.
GTCGACGACGACCTTCTCGTCGGCCCAGGTGCCGCCCGCGTTGGTGATGTCGGTGCGCAGGCTCGGCCAGCTGGTGAGCCGACGCCCGTCGAGCACCCCGGCCTCGACGAGCGTCCACGGTGCGTGGCAGATGGCCGCGACCGGCTTGCCGGAACCCAGGAACTTCTGGGTGAACGCGACGGCCTCCTCGTCCATCCGCAGCGCGTCGGGGTTGGCGACACCGCCGGGCAGCACGAGCGCGGCGTAGTCGTCGGCGTCGGCCTCGCCGACGGTCACGTCGACCTGCCGCTTCTCCGCGCGGTCGAGGTGGTCGAAGGTCTGCACCTCGCCGGGCTCGGGGGAGACCAGCACGGGCTGGAAACCGGCGTCGGCGACGGCCGCCCACGGCTCGGTCAGCTCGACGCGCTCGATGCCCTCGGAGGCGACCAGGAAGGCGACCTTGCGGCTGTCGTTCTGGGTGGTCACGTGCACTCACACCTTTCGCTGGGGTTACGTGCTCCTGCGGGTGTCGTACCCAGCCGGCCCGGCGACATTCGGGCGAGTGAGCCGGTTCACCCCCGGCCCTCGGTCTCCTGCTGCTTGTCGATACGGGCCTTCATCCGGCCCAGGCCGGGGATCTGGCCGAGCATCTGGTTGAGCTCGCGGGACACGTCGAGCAGGTCGTGCAGGTCGGGTGCGACGGTGCTCAGGGAGTCGAGCACCGGGACGATGTCGACCTCCATCTTGTGCGCGAGGGCGGGCAGATGGTCGACGAGCTCCACCAGGGCGTCCACCTCGCGGGCGTCGGTGGTCTCGGCCAGCCGGTCGAGGGTGGGCTGCAGCCGGGTCAGCGGGGGCTCGAGCCGGTCCAGCAGCGCGGCCAGCCGTTCGTTGTGCCGGGTCGCGGAGGCGAGCAGCTCGTCGGCTTGCTGCACGGTGGCCTCGGAGCGCTCCACCACGCCGTCCGCCGCGGACCGGGTGGCGTCGATGCCGTCGACCAGCCCCCCGACCCGGCGTACCAGCGCCTCGGCGTCGTCGAGGACCGTGACCAGACGCGGTACGGCGCCCAGCAGCTGCTCGACAGCGTCGCCGCCACGCTCGACCAGGGCCAGGACGTCGCGGGGACCGGGGACCGGGGGGAGACGCATGGGGGTCACGCTAACGGTTGGTCGGCTTCCGCCGGTGCGCGCTGCGGGGCGGTCGCCTTGGCGACCAGAGCACCTGCCAACCCGGCCACGGCGGCGACCACGACGGCCTGGCGGACCCCGAAGGTGTCGGCGAGCAGGCCGACCAGGGGCGGGCCGCCGAGGAAGGCGGTGTAGCCGATCGAGCTGACCACCGACACCCGCGCCGCTGCGCGCCGCTCGTCGTCGCCGGCGGCGCTCATCCCGAGCGGGAACCCGAGCGAGGCGCCGACTCCCCAGAGCGCGGCACCTGCGAGTGCGCCGGGGAGACCGGGGGACCAGACCACGACTGCCACACCCGCGGCCACCAGGACCCCGGTGATCCGGAGGGTGGTCACCCGTCCGGCCCGCTCGACGAAGGAGCCGCCGAACAGCCGGCCCATCGTCATCGCGGTCACGAACACCGCGAAGCCGGTCGCGGCGACGGACTCGCTGGCGCCGTACCCGTCGACCATCGCGAGCGCCACCCAGTCGTTGGCGATGCCCTCCGCCAACGCGAACGACAGCACCACCAGGCCGATCATCAGCGTGCGGGGCTCCCGCCACGCGGCCAGCACGCCGGGACCGCCGACGTGGTCCGGGTGCGGCGGCTCGACCGGGGTGAACGCGCGCGTGGCCAGGGGCACGACGACCAGCACCACGAGGACCGTGCCGACGAGCTGGGTGGAGAGGTCGACGCCGAGCCGGGCACAACCGGCGCCGACCAGCGCCCCGGTCACGGTCCCGGCGCTGAACCCAGCGTGGAACCTGGGCATGATCGTGCGCGCGAGCCGTCGCTCGACGTCGGCCGCCTCGACGTTCATCGCGACATCCCACGCGGACGTGCCGATGCCGTAGACGAACATGCCGGCCCCGACCAGCGGGATCGACGTCAGCCACAGGCCGCTCGCCATCACGACCAGGCCGCCACCGACAGCCACGGCGGACAGCGCGACGGTCCGGGCCGGACCGATCCCGCCGACGACGGCCCCCGACAGCGGCAGCGCCAGCAGCGTGCCTGCCGACAGGCAGAGCAGGAGCAGCCCGACGGCGCCCGGGGTGAGCTCCAGCGCGTCCCGGATCGCGGGGACGCGGGAGACCCAGGACGCGAACGCCAGGCCGTTCAGCACGAACACGCAGCTGACCGCGAGCTTGGCGCGCTGGGTCGTTGGCATGCGGACCAGGCTACGGAACAACCCCATCCGAGAATTCCGTCGTGCTGGCCTGTACGCCGAAACCGACTGACGGGAGGCTGACGCCATGCGGAGACTGGCCTTCGGCATGAACCTGAGCCTGGACGGCTACATCGCCGCGCCCGGCGACGACCTCGGCTGGAGCGTGCCGAGCGACGAGCTGTTCCAGTGGTGGTCCGACCGGGTGGGGGCGACGGGCCTGGCGCTGTACGGGCGCAAACTGTGGGAGACGATGAGCTCCCACTGGCCGACCGCCGACCAGCAGCCTGGCGCCACACCGGCGCAGATCGAGTTCGCCCGCCGCTGGCGGGACATGCCGAAGGTGGTGTTCTCCTCGACGACCAGCGCGGTCGACTGGAACGCCCGCCTGGTGACGGGCGACGCTGTCACCGAGATCACCCGGCTCAAGACTGAGGACGGCGGTCGCATGGACGTCGGCGGCGCCACCCTCGCCGCGGCGGCCATGCGGGCCGGGCTGATCGACGAGTACGCGATCGTCACCCATCCCGTCCTGGTGGGCGGCGGCACGCCGTTCTTCACGGCCCTGGACAACTGGGTGACCCCTGAACCTGGTGGAGACCCGGACGTTTCCCGACGGCGTGCTCCTGACCAGGTACGAGACCAGGCACTGAATACCCGACCTCGGATCGGCGCGGCCTCGGGCCACCCAAGGATCTCGTGGTGCTGTGTTCCGAGGCGATCGTGATACCCCTGCCGGATCACAGGCCATGTATGTAAGGGATCCGCTTACGGACCGTCGCCGACGTCACGCGCGCAGCTCGACGTAGCCGCTGTAGGTGGCGCCGGCGGCGCGCGCCCATTGCGCTGCGCGGGCTTGGTGGATGCCGAGTCGTTCGGCGAGGATCGGTGCGGGGAGTCGGCCACAACCCCGGTCTCGCCCGAAATTGCGGCTTCGCGCCCTCGTGACCGCCTTGGTCATCCCCTTATAGCTGTCGTTGTCCCGGCTTGCGGTCAATCGGAGGCCACAGGCGATCCCGAACTGACGATCTAC
>NZ_DASSCL010000043.1:0-88991 GCF_035697785.1 Nocardioides sp. | reverse complement strand
ACCCTCACCCTGGTGACGCCGGGGACCCCGCCGACGATCGAGGCCGAGCTGACGGGGATCGTGGAGTTCGGCGCCGGCGGGCTCAACGGCGCGACGCTGACCCTGCTCGACCTCGGCTACATGCAGCGGCAGTTCTTCGGCGGACGCGACGTCTACAACGCGGTGTCGCTCAACGCGGCCGAGGGAGTCACCCAGGAGGAGCTCGCCGCCGCGGCCCAGGAGGTCCTCCCGGACGGGGTGGTCGCGCGCACCGGCGACGTCGTCGTCGAGGAGAACCAGGCGGTGATCGACGAGATCCTCGGCTTCCTCAACACCTTCCTGCTGGTGTTCGCGGGTGTCTCGCTGGTGGTCGGCACCTTCCTGATCGTCAACACCTTCTCGATCCTGGTGGCGCAGCGCAGCCGCGAGCTCGCGCTGCTCCGAGCCATCGGCGCCTCGCGCCGGCAGGTCACCCGGTCGGTGATGTTCGAGGCCGTCGTGCTCGGCGCCGTCGGGTCCACCATCGGTCTCGGCCTCGGGGTGCTCCTCGCCATGGGCATCCGCGCGCTGTTCGCGACCTTCGGCCTCGACCTCAGCGGGTCCGACCTGATCTTCGCGGCACGGACCCCGCTGGCGGCGTACGCCGTCGGCATCCTGGTGACGCTGGTCGCTGCCTACATCCCGGCCCGGCGGTCCGCTCGGATCCCGCCGATCGCGGCGCTCCGCGACGACGTGGCGATGCCGGAGTCGGCGCTGCACTGGCGGCTGGTGTTCGGCACGGGGCTGATCGTGGCCGGGGCCGGCGCGATGCTCGCCGGCCTGTACGTCGACGTACCCCGCCCCGGCTGGTGGGTCGGGGGCGGGATCCTCGCGGCGCTGCTCGGGGTCGCGGCCGCGAGCCCGGTCATCAGCAGGCCGGTGGTGGCGCTGGCGACGATAATCTACCGGCGCGTGTACGGCACCGTCGGCAACCTCGCCGGCCAGAACTCCCTGCGAAACCCGCGGCGTACGTCGGCCACGGCGTCCGCACTGATGATCGGCCTGGCGCTGGTGACGACGATGTCGATCCTCGGATCGTCGGCCAAGGACAGTGTGGACAAGACGATCGAGGAGAGCTTCTACGCCGACCTCGTGGTCTCCAACGTGATCGGCGTGCCGTTCTCGCCGTCCATCGCCAACCGCATCGAGCGGACAGACGGCATCGCCGAGGTGAGCCGGCTCCGCTACGCCAACGCGTCCTTCGACGGCGACGGCCAGGGCGTGATGGGAATCGAGGCGGAGTCGCTGGTCGACCAGGCCGACGTGCCGATGGTCGAGGGATCTCTGACCGACCTTCGCGACGGCACGATGCTGGTCTCCGACAGCCGTGCGGAGGAGGACGGTCTGGCGGTCGGCGACGAGGTGACGATGACCTTCCCGACAGGGAAGCGGGACCTCGAGGTCGTCGGCATCTACCAGACCGACAACAACACCGTGCTGTTCTACCCGTTCACCACGACGCTCGACACCCTGGCCGACGCGGGCTTCCCCGAGGCGGACAACTACCTGCTCATCTCCACCGAGGAGGGTGCCGACACCGCCGCCGTGCAGCGCACCCTGGAGAAGCAGACCGCCGAGCTGCCCACGGTGACAGTGAAGGACCAGGCCGGCTTCGCCGAGGAGCAGCGGGCACCGATCGACCAGATGCTGCTGCTCATCTACGCACTGCTCGGACTCGCCCTGGTGATCGCGGTGCTCGGCATCGTCAACACGCTGGCGCTGTCGGTGATCGAGCGGACCCGCGAGGTCGGGCTGCTGCGCGCGATCGGCCTGGGCCGCGGCCAGCTGCGCCGGATGATCCGGCTGGAGGCGATCGTGATCGCGGTGCTCGGCGCGGTGCTCGGCGTGGGCATGGGCATCGTGTTCGGACTGGCCCTGATGACCTCGCTCGCCGATGACGGGCTCGAGGTGATCACGGTGCCGGGCTGGCAGCTCGCGGGCTACGTCCTGGCCGCCGGTTTCGTCGGTGTCCTCGCCGCGGTCTTCCCGGCACGCCGCGCCGCCAGGCTCGACGTACTGCAGGCAATAGCGACCGAGTAGCCCCGGTACGTCCCGAAAGCGCCTCCGCTCGACGCGGCCCACCGCCCCACGAAGTGGCTAAGGTAGGACCGAGTTGAGCGGAGGTGCGATGGGCGACGTGGCGACTCCGGACCGACCACGCCAGACCGTGCACAAGCATGTGCAGGTGCGTGAATACGTCCGGGGGCTCATCCAGGGTGCGGAGCCGGGCAGCCCGGCTCCCTCGGAGCGGGAGCTCGTCCAGCACTTCGGCGTTGCCCGGATGACCGTCCGCCAAGCTCTCGACGCGCTGGTGTCCGAAGGGCTGCTCGAGCGCGTGCCGGGCCGCGGCACCTTCGTCGCCCGCGCCAAGATCGACGTACAGGTACGGCTCTCCAGCTACACCGAGGAGATGGGCCGGCGTGGCATGAAGCCCGGCTCCCGCACGTTGCTCGCCCGGATGGAGTCCGCCGGTCCCGGTGTCGCCCGGGCACTGGAGATCACCGAGGGAGCCAAGGTCGTGCACTGGCAGCGGCTCCGGCTCGCCGACGACGCGCCGATGTGCATCGAGGACGCCTACCTCGCCGACAGCATCGTGCCGAACTTCCTCGACCAGCCGCTGCCTGAGAGCCTCTACGAGGAGCTCCAGCGCCGCGACCTGATGCCGACCTGGGGTGAGGACTCCGTGGACGCCGCGTTGTCTCGCCCCGAGGAGGCGGAGCTGCTCGGCATCGCCCCGGGCGCACCCGCGCTGCGCATCGCACGTCGCGCGTTTGCCGGCAGCATCGCGATCGAGGTGTCCCGGTCGACCTACCGCGCCGACCGGTTCACGCTCTGGATGCCACTGTCGCGACCCAACACGCCCGTCACCCGCCCGCGGTGACGTCCGGCGCCCCCGTCGGCGTGATCGACGGACACAACGACCTGCCCTGGACGCTGCGCGACCACTGCGGCTACGACCTCGGTGCGGTCGACCTGGTCGGCGGGGAGCCCGCGGTGCAGACGGACTTCCCGCGGCTCGCCGCCGGCGGCGTCACCGGGCAGTTCTGGTCGGTCTACGTGCCGTGCTCGCTGACCGGCGCGGAGGCGGTGCAGGCGACGCGCGAGCAGATCGACTTCGTACGCCGCTTCGCCGACACCTACCCCGACCGGCTGGCGCTGTGCGTCACCGCCGACGAGGTCGACGCCGCGATCGACTCGGGGCGGGTGGCGTCGCTGATCGGGATGGAGGGCGGCCACTCGATCGACTCCTCGCTCGACACCCTGCGGGAGATGCACGAGCGGGGTGCGCGCTACATGACCCTGACCCACAACGAGAACGTGCCCTGGGCGGACTCCGCGACCGACGTACCCCTGCTCGGTGGGCTCTCCGACCTCGGCCGCGAGGTGGTCGCGGAGATGAACCGGCTGGGCATGTTCGTCGACCTGTCCCACGTCTCCGACGCGGTGATGCGCGACGCGCTGGCCGTCACCACCGCGCCGGTCATCTTCAGCCACAGCTCGGCGCGGGCCCTCGCCGACCACCCGCGCAACGTGCCCGACGACGTGCTCGCGACGCTCCGCGACAACGGCGGCGTGTGCATGGTGGGGTTCCCGTCGTTCTTCGTCAGCCAGCGCTGGGTGACGTGGTTCTTCGAGTGCCTCGACGTGGTGGCCGCACGCGGCGGCGACCCGCGCTCCTTCGACGACGTCGACCCGGTGCTGCGCGAGCGGCTCGACTCCGCGCCCGCGCCGCCGACGGTGGCCGAGCTTGCCGACCACGTCGACCACGTCCGCGACGTCGCCGGCATCGAGCACGTCGGCCTCGGCGGCGACTACGACGGCGCCTCGAGCTTCCCGGCCGGCATGGAGGACGTCTCCGGGTATCCGCTGCTGTTCGAGGAGCTCCGCTCGCGCGGCTACGCCGAGTCCGACCTGGCGGCGGTCGGCTCCGGCAACGTGCTGCGCGCCCTGCGCGACATGGAGTCGGCCGCGTCGTGAGCCGGTCATGAGCACGGTGGGCGTGCTGCTCGCCGCCGGGGCCGGCCATCGGATGGGCGGCCCGAAGGCGCTGCTGCGCGACGCGTCCGACGTGCCCTTCGTCGACCGCGCCGTCGGCCGGCTCCTCGACGGCGGCTGCGAAGCGGTCACCGTCGTGCTCGGTGCGTCCGCCGACGAGGTGCGGGTGCTGCTCGACGAGGCCGGCTGGTCGCAGGACGACGCGGTGTCGGTCGTCGTCGCCGACGAGTGGGCCGAGGGGATGGGTGCGTCGCTGCGGGCGGGCCTGGCCGCGCTCGCGTCCGCCCCGGCCTCGGTGACGGCGGCGCTCGTCTCCCTGGTCGACCTTCCGGATGTCGGGGACGACGTGGTGCGTCGGGTGCTCGCTGCGGGTGCGGGCGAGGACGTCCTCGCCCGCGCGTCGTACGACGGGGTCGCCGGCCACCCGGTCCTGCTCGGCCGCGGTCACTGGTCCGGCGTGGTGGCCGTGGCCAGAGGGGACCGCGGGGCCCGCGACTACCTCCGTGGCCGCGAGGTGCGGCTCGTGGAGTGCGGCGACCTCGCGACCGGGCGCGACGTGGACCGTCCCGGAGAGCTCTGACCTGCGCTCCGTCGAGGGGTCACTTGTGCAGCGACACGCCGCCGAGGGCCCTGAAGTTCTGACTCCTCGCGCGGACAGGGAGGTCGGGAGTGGCGCGTGGGTAGGCTCGTGACATGAGCGCTGCTGACGAGATGCCCGCGCCCGGTGCGAGGTTCGGGTCGGCGGCGGAGCTGTCGGCACGGCTGGGCGCGACCGGGTACCTCGCCGACGAGTCGCTGGCCACCATCGTCTACCTCGCGCTCGAGATGCAACGGCCGCTGCTGCTCGAGGGGGAGCCGGGCACGGGCAAGACCGCGCTCGCCGAGGCGGTGGCCGCCGCGACCGACACCCCGCTGGTGCGGCTGCAGTGCTACGAGGGCATCGACGCCACGCAGGCGCTCTACGACTGGGACTTCCCGCGACAGATCCTGCACCTGCGGGCCCTCGAGGCCGCCGGCGAGACGGTCGACGTGGATAAGGCCGAGTCCTCGCTGTTCGACGAGCGGTTCCTGCTCTCCCGGCCGGTGCTGCGGGCGCTGCGGGAGGCGCCGGCGGTGCTGCTGGTCGACGAGATCGACCGCGCCGACGACGAGTTCGAGGCGTTCCTGCTCGAGGTGCTCTCGACCTACCAGGTGAGCATCCCCGAGCTCGGCACCATCACCGCCAGCACCCCGCCGGTCGTGGTGCTCACCTCCAACCGCACCCGGGAGATCCACGACGCGCTGAAGCGGCGCTGCCTGTACCACTGGGTCGAGCACCCCGGCCTGGAGCGGGAGGTGCAGATCGTCCGCACCCGCGCCCCGGAGGTCCCCGAGCAGCTCGCCGAGCAGGTGGTCGCGCTGGTGCAGCGGCTGCGCAACGACGAGGGTCTGCTCAAGCCGCCCGGCGTCGCCGAGACCCTCGACTGGGCCCGCGCCCTGCACCGGCTCGGCACCAAGGAGCTGGACCTCGCCACGGCCGCAGCCACCCTCGGCGCGGTCGTGAAGTACCGCGAGGACGCCCAGCGGGTCCGCCAGGCGCTGGACCGGATGCTGACCCAATGACGACGGCGGAGCGGCGTCAGGGCCTGGTGCCCGGCTTCCATCACGGGGCCGACGAGCTGCTGCTCGGCTTCACGCGCGCGCTCCGCGCCTCCGGCGTACCCGTGACCATGGACCGTGCGCAGTCCTACCTGGCCGCGGTCGCCGTGGTCGGCCTCGACGACCGTCGCGCGACCTACTGGGCCGGCCGCGCCACGCTCTGCTCCGGACCCGACGACCTCGACCGCTACGACCAGGTCTTCAGCGCCTGGTTCCTCGGCGACGAGACGCCGAACGGCCCGAAGCGGTCCGAGCCTCGGCCGCCGCAGGTCCAGGCGGCGCTCGAGGAGATGGGGGCCGGCGAGTCGCAGGGCGAGGACGACCCGCTGCGCGCCCGGGCCAGCGACGTCGAGGTGCTGCGCCACCGCGACATCGGAGCGATGTCGGCCCACGACCGGGCACGCATGGCGCTGCTGTTCGACCTGCTGCGACCGCGATCCCCGGGGCGGCGGACGCGCCGGCGCTCACCGTGGCACCGCGGCGAGATCGACGCCGAGCGCACGATGCGCCGCACCCTGCAGCGGATGGGCGAGCCGGCCGAGATCGCGTGGCGGCGGCGCACGACCCGGCCGCGCCGGATCGTGCTGCTGATCGACGTGTCCGGCTCGATGAGCCCGTACGCCGACGCGCTGCTCCGGCTGGCCCACCGCTTCGAGGTCTCGACCAGGCCCGGGCTCACCGAGGTGTTCACGGTGGGGACCCGGTTGACCCGGGTCACCCGCGCGCTCCGGGTCCGCGACGCCGACCAGGCGATCATCGCGGCCGGCCGCACCGTGCCGGACTGGTCCGGCGGCACCCGGCTCGGCGAGACGCTGCAGATCTTCCTCGACCGCTGGGGTCAGCGCGGCTGCGCACGCGGGGCGGTCGTCGTGGTGTTCAGCGACGGGTGGGAGCGGGGCGACACCGACCTGCTGCGCGAGCAGATGCGCCGGCTGCACGGACTTGCGCACTCGGTGGTCTGGGTCAACCCGCACGTGGGCAAGGCCGGCTACCAGCCGGTGCAGCAGGGAATCGTGGCCGCCCTCGACCACGTTGACCATTTCGTGGCGGGACACTCCCTGGCCACGTTCGCGGAGCTGATCGAGGTGGTGGCCGATGCGTGAGGTGCTGTCGGACCTGTTGAGGTGGTGGGAGGCCGGCGAGACCGTCGGCGTCGGCACTGTGGTGGCCACGTTCCGCTCCGCGCCCCGACCGCCCGGCGCCTCGATGCTGGTCGGCCCGTCGGGCGAGGCCGTCGGGTCGGTCTCCGGGGGCTGCGTCGAGGGCGCGGTTTACGAGCTCGGTCAGTCCGTCGTCGGTGACGGCACCCCGGTGCTGCAGCGGTACGGCGTGAGCGACGACGACGCCTTCGCCGTCGGCCTGACCTGCGGCGGGATCCTCGACGTGTTCGTCGAGAAGGTGAACCGCGAGACCTTCCCCGAGCTCGGCGGCATCGCGGCCGACATCGAGGCGGGCCGCCCGGTCGCGGTGGCGACCGTGGTGGAGCACCCGGACCCGAGCAGGGTGGGCCGAAGGCTGGTGGTGCGCCCGGTCGACGCCGCCCCTGCCGACGGGGCAGTGCTCGGCAGCCTCGGCACCGACCGCATGGACGACGCGGTCACCGACGACGTCCGCGGGCTGCTCGCCGCTGGGCACCACCAGACGCTGACCTACGGCCCCGAGGGCGAGCGCCGCGGCGAGGGCATGCGGGTCTTCGTGTGGGCGTTCGCGCCGCCGCCCCGGATGCTGGTCTTCGGCGCGATCGACTTCGCGGCGGCCGTGGCCAGGATCGGCGGCTTCCTCGGCTACCACGTGACGGTGTGTGACGCCCGGCCCGTGTTCGCGACCAACTCCCGCTTCCCCGCCGCCGACGAGGTCGTGGTGCAGTGGCCGCACAAGTACCTCCGAGCGGAGGCCGAGGCCGGGCGCGTCGACAGCCGCACCGTCCTGTGCGTGCTCACGCACGACCCGAAGTTCGACGTACCCCTGCTCGAGGTGGCGCTGCGGCTGCCCGAGGTCCGGTACGTCGGCGCGATGGGGTCGCGGCGGACTCACGATGACCGGATGAAGCGGTTGCAGGAGGCCGGGCTGACCGACGAGGAGCTCACCAGGCTCTCGTCGCCGATCGGCCTGGACCTCGGGGCCCGGACGCCGGAGGAGACAGCGGTGAGCATCGCCGCCGAGATCATCGCGCTGCAGTGGGGCGGCCAGGGACAGCGGCTGACCGCGCTGGACGACCGCATCCACCACTGAGCATCCGTCTGCCGACCCGCGGCTCGGGCTCGGACGGCTCCCGAATCACTCCGCCCACGCGGGCCGCCGAGCCGCTACGGTGACGGCAGGGGAGGGCCCTTCCGAGGCAGAGCGAGGGACATGACCAGTCCGCGAGAAGAGCTGCGGGGGCAGCGGGTCGAGGCGGTGCGCGCCTGGACCGCGTTCGTCGAGCGGGGCGACGAGGCCGCCGCGATGGTGCGCCCGGAGATCCTGCGCAGCTGGGAGCGGTCCGGGGTCGCGATCTCCCCCGACGTGGCCGAGGCGCCGATGGCCGACGAGTCGGACACCGCTGCGTTCTGGCAGGAGTCGCCGCTGCAGGTCGCGGTGTCGCGCATCGAGGACGACCTGCGTCGTACGGCGGAGGACGGCGACCTGGTGGTCGCGGTGACCGACGCCGACACCCGGATCCTGTGGACCTACGGCGGGCGGGTGATGCGCCGCAAAGCCGAGTCGGTGAACTTCGTCGCCGGCGGTCGCTGGGGCGAGTCCAGCATCGGCACCAATGCGCTGGCCCTGGCTACGACCGACGACCGGCCGTCGACGGTCTTCAGCGCCGAGCACTTCGCCCCGATCGTGCACAACTGGGTGTGCTGGGCCGCGCCGGTGCACGACCCGGTGACCGGTGAGCAGCTCGGCGTCATCGACCTGTCGACCACGTGGGACCGGACCCACCCGATCGGGATGGCCACCGCGCGCGTGATGGCGCGGCTGCTGGAGAACGCCCTGCCACGGGCGACCGCCCCGTCGGACGGCCGCCACACGGGGGGTCGCGCCTTCCAGGCGGGCCTGCAGCTCACGCTGCTGGGCCAGGTCGAGGTCGTGCTCGACGGGCAGCGACTGCTGCTGACCCGCCGGCAGACCGAGATCCTGGCGCTGCTCGCCCTGCACCCCGAGGGGCTCACCCTCGAGCACCTGCAGGCGCTGGTCTACGGCGACAAGGCGGTCAGCCCGTCCACGTTGAAGGCCGAGGTGTCACACCTGCGCAGCGCCCTGGGCGGGCAGCTCGCCTCGCGGCCCTACCGGCTGATGATGCCCGTGGACACCGACGTGGAGACGGTGCTCGACCTGCTCCGCCGGGGTCGCGTCGCCGGCGCGCTCGCGGCCTACGGAGGCGACCTGTTCCCGGGCACCAGCTCGCCGGCCCTGACCGAGCTGGCCGAGGTCGTGGCGGTCTCGGTGCGGGAGGCGTTGCTCGCCGACCCGCAGCCGGGTGCGGTGATGCGCTACACCGAGCTGGCGCCGTACGACACCGAGGTGATCGAGGTCGCGCTGGCGGCGCTGCCCGACGCGCGGCACCCGGCCCGAGCCCTGCTCAAGGGCCGGCTGGCCGCGGCCGGCCGGGCCTGAGAGCCCGCTCCCGAGCACGGAGCGGACGGGCTGCGACTGCGGGTGGCGACCGGACCCCCGAACAGGTCGCCACCCGCAGCGGCCCCCGTCCACGGCGCGTGTTGCTGGGATCATCCTGCGAGACCGGGCGGCGCGGTGCCATACGCACAAGCGCGTACGTTGCCCCCGGCCCCGGCGGCACGGCTGCCCGGTTCGTCCCGGACGAACCGGGCCGAACCGGACGAGGATTCCGATCCGCATGACGGCCTTTCGGTTCTTCAATACGATGGGGACGGCTGCAGAACGGCGGCCCTTGCCACGGCGCGACGGGGAACCTGTGCAGGACGCGGAGCGGCGCTTCAACCACTGGGTCGACCTGGTCGACCACCTGCTCGGCTGCCCCGACGCGGGCTTCCCCACCGGGATGCTGACCGCCCAGCTGGTGGCCACGTTCGACACGAACGCGGCCTGGAACTGGATCGACGCCGACGGCGGCTACGGGTTCGACATGTACGACCGGCCGCCCGGCTGGCCGTCCCCTGCCGAGATGGAGTTCTGGACGCTCGAGGCCATGCCCGAGCACCCGCTGCCGCACTGGTACATGGTCAGCGGCGACACCAGCGCGACGACGATCGAGCGGGTGCCCAGGTCGGTGGGGACGCGGCGCGGGCGAGAGATGGTCGCGCACTGCCTGCGTCCGGTGGGACTCGACCGGCAGCTGGCGATCCCCTACCGGGTCGGCCCGGCCGGGCAACGCGTCTTCGTGCTCGCCAAGAGCGGTGCCGACTACTCCGACGACCAGGTGACACTGGCCCGCCGCATCCAGCCGCTGATGGTGCTGCTCGCCCGCAACCAGGCCGTGCTCGAGGAGTGCCGGCCCGGCGCGTCCGTCGTACCACTCCAACGGGCGACCGCGGGTCTCACCGGTCGGGAGCTCGCCGTGCTGCGGCTGCTGGCGGACGGCCTGACCGCCGAGTCGATCGGCCGCCGGCTCGGGGTCTCCCGGCACACGGTCCGCAAGCACCTCGAGCACGTCTACCGGAAGCTGGGCGTGACCGACCGTCTGGTGGCGGTCCGCGAGGCGCGCGCTCGAGGCCTCCTGGACGACGCGATCGAGGAGCGCACGGGGGGCTGACCCGCACCAACCTTTCGCCAACCCCCAGGTCCTAACGTGGCAGGCGTCACATCGGTTACCACCGACCAGTCCGACGCATGTCCAGGGGTGTCCTGATGACGAAGATCGAAGTCACCGTCGACGGTGAGAGGTACGCCGACGACGTCGAACCACGCATGTTGCTCGTGCACTACCTCCGAGAGCGCCTCGGGAAGACCGGCACCGTCGTCGGCTGCGACACCAGCAACTGCGGCGCCTGCACCATCCACGTCGACGGCAAGAGCGTGAAGTCGTGCAACATGCTCGCCGTGCAGGCCGACGGGCACGAGGTCACGACCGTCGAGGGGCTGGCGACGGACGGCGAGCTGCACCCGGTGCAGAAGGCGTTCCACGAGTGCCACGCCCTGCAGTGCGGCTACTGCACGCCGGGCATGATCATGCAGTCGATCGACCTGCTCAACGACAACCCGAACCCTTCCGAGGAGGAGATCCGGCTCGGGCTCGAGGGCAACCTGTGCCGGTGCACCGGCTACCACAACATCGTGAAGGCAGTGCAGGCCGCGGCCACGTCGGGCGGTGCGCGATGACCTCCACCCAGGAGCGCCCTGCCGACGCCGTCGAGAGCGAGATCGGCAAGTCCCGACGCCGCAAGGAGGACCAGCGGCTCATCACCGGGCGCACCCGGTGGACCGACAACATCCAGCTCACCGGCATGCTGCACCTGGCGATGGTGCGCAGCCCGTACGCGCACGCGCGGATCACCGCCATCGACACGAGCGAGGCCAAGACGGCGCCCAACGTGGTCACCGTGCTGACCGGCGCGGACGTGAGTGACGATCAGGGCACACTGATCACGGCGTGGCCGATCACGACCGACCAGAAGTCGCCCGCGCACCCACCGATGGCGGTGGACCGGGTCGCGTTCGCCGGTGAGGTCGTGGCCGTGGTCGCCGCCCGCTCCGCGGCAGAGGCGCGCGACGCGGCCGAGCTCGTCGACGTCGACTACGAGGAGCTGCCGGCCGCTCTCGACCTCAAGCAGGCGGCCGAGGCCGACGCCGACCACGGAGTGCTTGCCCACCCTGACCTCGGCACCAACAAGGCGGCGTTCTGGCAGCTCGACTCCGCGGCCCAGGGCAGCGGCGGCTCGGTGGACGAGGCCATCGCGACCGCTCGCGCCGACGGCATCGTCATCGAGCGGGAGTACCGTCAGCAGCGGCTGATCCCGGCGTTCATGGAGCCGCGCTCTGTCGTTGTGGACCCCACGGGCGAGCAGATCACGGTGTGGAGCGCGACGCAGATCCCGCACATCGTGCGGTTCGCGCTCGCGGCGACCACCGGAGTGCCGGAGTCGAAGATCCGGGTGATCGCCCCCGACGTGGGCGGCGGCTTCGGCGGCAAGCTCCAGATCACGCCGGAGGAGTGGATCGCGTTCTGCGTCGCCCGCAGGCTCGGCCGGCCGGTGAAGCACACCGAGACCCGCTCGGAGTCGCTGATGGCCGGCCACCACGGCCGCGACCAGTGGCAGAAGCTGACGCTGGCGGCCACGAAGGAAGGTCGGGTCACCGCGCTGAAGGTGGACCTGCTCGCGGACATGGGCGCGTACGCCGCACTGGTCGGCACCGGGGTGCCGGTGCTCGGCGCCTGGATGTTCAACTCGATCTACAAGTTCGACGCCTACCAGTTCAACCTCACCCCGGTCTACACCAACAAGACCTGGGTCGACGCCTACCGCGGCGCCGGCCGGCCGGAGGCGACGTACGCCATCGAGCGGCTCATGGAGGAGCTGGCCGCCGAGGTCGGCAAGGACCCGCTCGAGGTCCGCGCGCTGAGCTGGATCAAGCACGAGGAGTTCCCGTTCACCACGGTGGCCGGCATGACCTACGACTCGGGCAACTACGAGGCGGCCACCGCCAAGGCCAAGGAGATGTTCGGGTACGACGAGCTGCGTGCCGAGCAGAAGCGCCGCCGCGAGAGCAACGACCCCGTCCAGCTCGGCATCGGGGTCTCCACGTTCACCGAGATGTGCGGCCTCGCGCCGTCCCGCATCCTCGGCCAGCTCAACTACGCGGCCGGCGGCTGGGACCACGCTGACATCCGGATGCTCGCCACGGGCAAGGTCGAGGTGGTGACGGGCACGTCGCCGCACGGCCAGGGGCACGAGACCGCCTGGTCGCAGATCGTGGCCGACCGGCTCGGCGTCCCGTTCGAGGACGTGGAGGTCCTGCACGGCGACACCCAGGTCTCCTACCACGGCATGGACACGTACGGCTCCCGCTCGCTGGTCGTCGGGGCAGAGGCGGTCGTCCGGGCGGCCGACAAGGTGATCGAGAAGGCCAAGCCGTTCGCCGCGCACCTGCTCGAGGCTTCCGTCGACGACCTCGAGTTCACCGGCGGGCGGTTCACGGTCCGGGGCACCGACAAGGACCTCGGCATCCAGGATGTCGCGCTGGCGGCGTTCACCGGTCACAACCTGCCCGACGGCGCCGAGCCGTCGATCGACGCGTCGGCGAGCTTCGACCCGGAGAACTTCTCGTTCCCGCACGGCACCCACCTGTGTGCCGTCGAGATCGACACCGAGACCGGCGGCGTGAAGATGCGCAAGTACGTCTGCGTCGACGATGTCGGCACCATCGTCAACCCGATGATCGTGGAGGGCCAGGTCCACGGCGGGCTCGTCCAGGGTATCGCCCAAGCGCTGTTCGAGGAGGCCGTCCACGACGAGTCCGGGACCCTCGTCTCGGCGTCGTTCGTCGACTACCTGGTCCCGACGGCGGCCGACCTGATCAGCTTCGAGACCGGTCACACCACGTCGCCGTCGACGTACACCAAGCTCGGCACCAAGGGCGTCGGCGAGGCCGGCACGATCGCCTCCACCCCGGCGGTGGTCAACGCGATCGTCGACGCGATCCGCCACTTCGGCGTCAACGACGTGCAGATGCCGTGCACGCCGGCCCGGATCTGGAAGGCGATCCACGACCAGGGTGGCGGTGGCGGCGAGCCGACACCGGGTGACGCGATGCCGCACTTCGACGAGCAGGACGTCGCAGACCGCACGGCCGGAGCCGACGACGGAGGTGCACGGTGATTCCCGCCAAGTTCGACTACGTGTCCCCGACCACGGTGGAGGAGGCGCTGCAGGCGCTCGCGGCCGCCGGCGACGAAGGCAAGGTGATCGCCGGTGGGCAGAGCCTGCTGCCGGTGCTGCGGATGCGGCTCAACGCGCCGGAGATGATCATCGACATCGGCAAGATCGACTCGATGCGTGGCGTCCGCGACGACGGCGACGCGATCGTCATCGGGGCGCTCACCACCCACGCAGAGGTGCAGACCGACCCGCTGGTGCGCGAGCACGCGCTGCTGATCACCAAGGCGGTGTCCGAGGTCGCCGACCCGCAGATCCGTCATCGAGGCACGTTCGGCGGTGCCCTCGCGCACGCCGACCCGGCCGGTGACCTCGGGGCCCCGGCGCTCGCCCTGGACGCCGAGTTCGTCGTAGCCGGCCCCGGTGGGACCCGCACGATCGCCGCGACCGACTTCTTCGTCGACCTCTTCACCACCGCGATGGAGGACACCGAGCTGCTGACCGAGGTGCGGATCCCGAAGTGGTCCGGCTGGGGCGCGCACTACGAGAAGTTCGTGCGGGTCGCCCACCAGTGGCCGATCGTCGCGGTCGCGGCGGCGGTCAAGGTCGATGGCGGACAGATCGCGGAGGCGCGGGTCGGCCTGACCAACATGGGGTCCACACCGCTGCGGGCCACGTCCGTGGAGCGGGCGTTGGTGGGGCAACCGGCCACCGACGAGGCGGTCCGGGCGGCCGCGGCGTCGGCGGCCGAGGGCACCAACCCGCCCTCGGACCTCAACGGCGACGCCGACTACCGGCGCCACTTGGCGACCGTGCTGACCAGGCGTGCCGTCCTCGCGGCCGCAGGAGGATAGTGCCTGTATGGGTATGGAGCTCACGCACACCTTCACTGTGCCGGCGACGGTCGACGCGACCTGGGCGCACTTCCAGGACATCGAGTCGGTCGCGGGGTGCTTCCCCGGCGCCACCGTGACCGAGGTGTCCGGCGACGACTTCAAGGGGTCGTGCAAGGTCAAGCTCGGACCGATCGCGCTCGTCTACTCCGGCACCGGGTCGTTCGTCGAGAAGGACGAAGCGGCGCACCGGTTCGTCGTGGACGCGAAGGGGAAGGACAAGCGCGGGAACGGGACGGCCGGCGCGACCGTGACCGCGACGATGTCCGACAGCGGCGGCTCGACCGACGTCACCGTCGTCACCGACCTCGCGATCACCGGCAAGCCGGCGCAGTTCGGCCGCGGCGTCATCCAGGACGTGTCCGACAAGCTGCTCGGCCAGTTCGTGGCCTGCCTGGAGCAGCAGGTGGGCGAGAGCACGGCCGCCGGCGCAGCGGCGGCGACCGAGACCGTCGAGCCGGCCGGCTCCGAGATCCCGCCTGAGCCACCGGAGTCACCGGCGGCACCCGCGCCGCCGGCGGCACCCGCCACGGCCGGCTCCGCGTCGGCGGCGAGCGCGCCCCGGTCGGCCGCGCCACGTGCAGAGGCGAAGGAGGACGACGCCCTCGACCTCGGTGCGACCGTCGTACCGATCCTGGCGAAGACGTACTGGAAGCAGGCGCTTGCCGGCCTCGTCGTGCTCCTGTTCGTCATCCGGATGATCCGAAAGAGGTAGCCGGCACGCCAGTCGAACCCCCGCTCCACCCGCCTGATTCGACGCGACGTACTTGCTCTCCCAGCCTGCGGGAAACAGCAAGAACGTCGCGTCGTATCGCGCTCTAACGGGTGAGACCGCCGAGCGGGGCGACCGCGATGCCGCTGTGCTCGCACACCCAGGTGGGCTCGGGACCGCCGAGCTCGGGATGGATGTAGAGGGCGTGCGGGTCGAGCGCGTCGCAGGCCCGGCACAGCGGCCACCGGCCGACCCGGTCGAGGATGGCGTCCTGCACGTCCTGGGCGATCAGGCCGGCGACGTACACCCGGCCCTCCTCCCACTGCGAGGTCCACCACCGCCGCGTGGTCAGCGACTCCTCCAGCGCGGACACCGACTCGACGTCGGCGGCGCCGGTGACCTCCAGGTCGTGGAGCACCATGGCGCGCGCCTGCATCAGCGCGTCGTCCGGGCCCTCGTCGGCGGTCACCCTCCTATTGTGAGGGCATGTCCATGACGCAGCCGGGTGTGGCCCGGGGGGACGCGCCCCTGCTGGAGGTCGCGGTGCTGCACCCTCGCGACGTTGCCGGTGCCGACGAGGGCGGCGCCGACCGGCTGTACCTCTTCGACCGCAGCACCACCGACATCGGTCTCTCGCCCGAGCCGGGACTGGTGTCCGGGGTCTGCAAGGAGACCGACCTCCCGGTGCGGGTGCTGCTGCGGCTCAACGACTCGCACACCACGACCGGCGGCGAGCTGACCCGGCTGGTCGGGTTGGCCGAGTCCTACCTCAACGTGGGCGCCGAGGGTCTCGTGCTCGGGTTCCTCGACGGCGACCTGCTCGTCGACGAAGAGGTCTGCGAGCACATCGCGGGGCAGCTGGCCGGGGTGCCGTGGACGTTCTCGCGGTCGATCGACGCGTCCCTCGAGACCGACCGGGCGTGGCGTCAGGTGCTGCGCCTGCCGGGCCTCGACGCGGTCCACTCCGCGGGGTCGCCGCGGGGGCTGGCGGCCGGCTTCGACGACCTCGTCGACCGGGCCGGCTCCGACCCGGACGTGGCGCGGCTGATGATGGCGGGCGGTGGGCTGAAGGCGGAGCACGTGCCTTGGCTGCTGCGGGCCGGCGTCCGCCAGTTCCACGTCGGCGGGTCGGTGCGGCCGGGAGGCTCGTGGGACAAGGCGTACGTCGACCCGGCGCACGTGCGGTCCTGGCGGATGCTGCTCGACGACGCAGCCGACCGGGCCGCCGGCGCCGGCGCATGAGCCCCGCATGACGCTGCTCATCGACCCGCCCAACGCGCCGGGCCACGGACGCATGTGGTCGCACCTGGCCAGCGATGAGAGCTTCGAGGAGCTGCACCGGTTCGCCCGTGGCCTCGGCATCCCCGAGCGCGGCTTCGACCGGGACCACTACGACATCCCGGCCGAGCGCTACGACTCCGTCGTTGCCGCGGGTGCGGTGCCGGTGTCGAGCCGGGACCTGATCACGCGGCTGCGTGCAGCCGGCCTCCGCCGCCGCAAGTCCGAGGTGCTCGGCACCGGTCGCCCGGGCCGGGCGCTGGTGCGGCCCGAGCCGCTCAGACCGGGCGCCCGGGTCGCCGTAGTGGCTACCTCCGGGCCGGTGCCCGAGAGCCGGCTGGCCGTGGGGCTGGACGTGCTGCGCTCCTGGGATCTCGACGTGCAGGTGGCCGGCCACGTGCTGGACGCAGGCCACCCGTACCTCGCGGCGAGCGACGAGCACCGGGTCCGCGACTTCACGGCCGCCTGGCTCGACGACAGCGTCGCGGCGGTGGTGTGTGCGCGTGGCGGGTACGGCGCGCAGCGGATCGTCGACCTGCTCGACTGGGACCGGCTCGCCCGGGCGCGGTCCAAGCTGCTGGTCGGGTTCTCCGACATCACCGCGCTGCTCCAGGCCTTCGCCGCGCGGCTCGGGCTGGCCACCGTGCACGGCCCGGTCGTGACCAGCCTCGGGTCCGGCGACGAGGAGTCGCGGGAGCACCTGCGGCGGACGCTGTTCGAGCCCGCGCGGTCGCTGGTGCTCACCCCCGAACCGCTGGTGGTGCTGGTGCCGGGGACGGCCGAGGGCGTGCTCGTCGGCGGCAACCTGGCGGTGCTCGCTTCGGGCGCCGGCACGTCGCGGGTGATGCCGGCCGCCGGGTCGATCGCGGTGCTGGAGGACATCGGGGAGGAGCCGTACAAGCTCGACCGGGTGCTCACCCAGCTGCTGCGGTCCGGCTGGTTCGACGGGGTGCGCGCGGTGGTCGTCGGCCAGCTCACCGACTGCGGCCCGGAGGAGACGGTCCGGGCCGTCCTGGTGGACCGGCTCGGCGGGCTCGGCGTACCGCTGGTCATGGGGGCGCCGTTCGGTCACGAGGACCGCAACCTCGCCCTCCCCCTTGGCGTACCGGCCCGGCTCGACGAAACGATTCGTCTGCGGTTAATGGGGTGATTCAGGCGGGGGCTTCGCAGACGAATCGTTGTTGAGCGCGGCGAGCTCGGCCTCCAGGTTGACACGGGCCCGGTCCTCCCACAGCCGGCGGCCGGTCGCGGTGTGGAACAGGTGGTCGGACTCGGCGAGGTCCCTCAGCACGGCGGCCCGGCCGGCCCGGAACACGGCTTCGTCGAGGTGGGCGTACTCCGTGCGGACACCGGCGACGTACTCGGCGTAACGGGCGTCGTCCGAGGCCAGGATCGCCAGGTCGGCGTCGCACAGCACGGCGCCGCGAGGGTCGTCCGGCGCGGGCCGGTGGGACGCGGTGAGCCGGACCAGCCGGGCCACCTCCGTCACCAGCTCGGCGGGGCACCCGGCGGCGCCGAGCTCGGTCTCGGCGAGCGCCGCGGACCGTTCCTCGAGGTCTCCGTCGCGGTCGTAGACGGCGTCGTGGAACCACGCCGCCAGCAGCACGGCGTGCTGGTGCGGGGGCGGGAAGATCGCGATCTCCATCTCGGGGCGGGGCAGCTCGTCGCGGAGCAGGTGGATGTTGTCGACGACCTCGTTGAGGTGGCGGACGTCGTGGTACCCGCGAGCCGGGTCGTCGTACGCCGCGAGCAGCCGGTCGCGCAGGTCGGTGTGCTGACCGAGCGGCCACGACTCCAGGACGTCCATGCCGGCGACGCTAGCCCAGGGTCGACAGGAGTACGCCGAGGAACCGGCCGCGGTCTGCGGACAGGGCGACGTGCCCGTTGGGCGGCTGCCCGGTCACGCCGTCCACGTCGATGACGGTGCGGCCGTAGCTGGGCCCGTCGGTCGTCTCCACGTCGACGAGCAGGTGCCGCAACATCAGGACGGCCGGGTCGATCACGTAGGCGACGGTGAGCGGGTCGTGGACCGGCGCGGCCGGTCGAGCGCCGGGCCCGCCCCACCCGGCGTACTGCTCGATCCGCTCCTCGACGAGGTCGGCCGCCGCGACGCCCGCGGGCGTGCCGAGCCGGCGCAGACGGTCGCAGTCGTCGTGGCCGAGGGGCGCCTGGTGCGTCGCGTCCAGGGTGACCATGACGAGCCGTCGGAAGCCCGCCCGCACGACCGTGTCGGCCGCGACCGGGTCGTTCCAGACGTTTCGCTCGGCGTGCTGCGTCACGTTGGGGATCCGGTGACTGCCGCCCATCATCACCAGCTGGTCGACCGCGTCGACGATCCGCGGGTCCGCTGCGAGCGCGAGGGCGACGTTGGTGAGCGGCCCGGTCGAGACCAGCCTGACCGGACGGGTGGCCGCGCGCAGCGTCTCCACCAGCCAGTCCACAGCGGGTGAGGCGTCCGCGGCACGGCCGCTCCGGTCCCGCGCGCTGCTCGCCCCGCGGTGCACGGGTACGTCGGACCGGCCGACGTTGTCGAGGACCCGCCGCGTGTTGTCGGTCGTGTCGGCGACGGCGAGGTTGCCGAACACCGTCGTCACGCCCAGCAGGTCCAGACCCGGATGGAGCGCGGCCAGCATGATCGCGACCGCGTCGTCGGTGCCGGTGTCGCAGTCGAGCACCAGCTGCCGCGCTGTCACCTCATGCGTCGGGGCCGAGGGACAGGTCCACGGTCCCGGTGACCGTCGGATCCGGTCGGAAGACCACGAGGTGGCTGAGGCCCAAGAACGTGGAGTACGGGGCGAAGACCGGCGCGTCCGGGCGGACGGTGCCGATGGCGTAGTCGCCGCAGCCGAGCGGACCGTGCGGGTCGGCGGAGCAGTACGCCGAGCGGGTCGGGGCGATCACGGCGTCCCAGGCGCCGGTGGTGTCGGGGGCGGAGGCGACGAACCGGTGCCGGAACGGAGGCGTCGGGCTGGACGGCAATGCAATCTCGGCGACCGCCCACCGGCCCGGTGCCGTGGCCGTGAAGCGGGTCGGCGCGGCGTCGTACGACATCGCTGGCAGCAGGGTGGCGCTGCGCAGCCGCACCGTCAGCGGCTGGTCGGCCTGGTCGGGGCCCGGGGTGACGTAGAGCCGGTAGCTGCCGTCCGAGGGGAGCAGCCAGCCCCGGCGGTAGTTCCAGTCGTGCACCACCGCTCCGTCGGGTCCGACGAGCTCCGCGTGCCCGCCCTCAGCGAACGAGGGCAGCGGTAGGTCGGGGTAGACGAACGCACCCGCGGTGGCCGAGAAGACGATCTCGCGCTCCCGCCCGGGGACGCCACCGTCGGCGACCGTGACCGGGGCACCCTCGAGGACTGCGGGAGCCGCGACGGGAGTGGACAGGCTCACCTCCGTGTCGCGCTCCGGCACGAACAGGTAGCGGCCGGGGAGCGTCTTCGGACCGAACGGGAACTGGTTGGGCCACTCCCGGGAGTGGGCGGGCCGCCCGGTCTCGAGGTAGGTCGGCGTACCGCGCTCGAACGGCAGCCGTCTGCCGTCGGGATCCAGCACCCGGGCCCAGGGTCTGCTGTCCGTCCAACCGCGCACCATCATCCTCCCGGTGCTTGGCACGTCGACGACGGCCACGTCGACGGTGCCGCGTCGCCGGTCGAGGGGCTCGCGTGCGCCGTCGGGCATGAGCGGCACCAGCCGGAACCGGGTCAGGTCGGCCGAACGGAGGTCGTACCCCCAGCAGGGCACCACCAACAGCCGGTAGCTCCCGGTGCGCGGGAGCCGCCACAGCTGGGACCGCTGCTGCCGGACGACGCGGTCGTCCTTGCGCAGGACGGTGCGCGTGCACGAGTCCGGGCCGTGCCCCCTGGCGACCAGGTCGACATGGTCGCCGCGCTCGCCCTCGAAGCGCAGGTCGAGCCGTCGTCCACGGGCCTTGACCGGGTCGGACGGGTACGACGTGTCGCGCACCAGCGCCGGGGGCTGCGGCGCCCGGGCCGTCCGGCTGACCAGGCCGCGCTCGGTCAGCGCCACCCGGAGCTTGTAGCGGTGGGTGTCCACCCGATGGGTCATCGTGAAGGTGCGCCCGGCGGCG
This sequence comes from Nocardioides sp., assembly GCF_035697785.1. Classification (GTDB taxonomy): domain Bacteria; phylum Actinomycetota; class Actinomycetes; order Propionibacteriales; family Nocardioidaceae; genus Nocardioides_B. The sequence goes on along the minus strand of NZ_DASSCL010000043.1, from coordinate 68,600 downwards.
TTCCTCCGTGCCACCGTCACCCAGGACGTGCCCCGTCGCACCTGGAGCTCCGCGCGCGTCGGCGCCGAGCCCTGGCGGGTGACGTGCACGCGGACGTTGCGGCCGCGCACCTGACCCGACGGCCAGTCGACCTCGATCGCGACCTTCGCGGCCTTGGCTACGCGCGCGTGCTGGGCGCCGTCTCGGCCGGTTCCGACGGACGGGCCGGTCGCGGCGGCGGTCGGAGTGAGCGCCGCCAACGCGACGGCGAGCAGCAGGGCGAGCGGACGGACCATGTGAACCCCCGGGTGAACGATCTGTCGTGGACCTTAGCGGGCTCGGCTAAGGAGTGCCGAGCTCGCCGGGCAGATCCGCGGTGTGCAGGATCGACAGGCTGGTCACCGCCCGGGTGAGGCACACGTAGAGCCGGCGCAGCCCGGTCATCCGGTCGGCCTCGCCGGCGACGATGCCCGCCGGCTCCAGGAGCACGACGTGGTCGAACTCGAGGCCCTTGGCCAGCGACGCCGGCACCAGGTCGAGCGGGTCGTCGAACTCGACGGCACCCGGCGGCAGGTCGGTGGGCTCGTCGCCCAGCACGGCGTGCCCGATGCCGGCCGCGATGAGCCGTTCCCGCACCCGCGGCACCAGCGCGTCGGGGACGATCAGTCCCACCGAGCCGACTCGGTCCCGCGTCACGGAGACCAGACGGACGAGCTCGTCGTCGAGCGAGGACACCCGTCGTACGTCGAGCTCGCCGCGAGTGCGGCGCACCGACCGCGGCGGCTCGAGCCCGGGCGCGACGACGGGCAGCAGCCGAGCGGCGTACTCGATCACCTCGCCGGGCACGCGGAACCCCAGCGTGAGCTGCTCGATGTGCGCGCTCGTCTTGCCGAGGTGGCCGAGCGCGTCCTCCCACGAGCGGCTGGCCCACGGTGTCGTCGCCTGCGCCAGGTCGCCCAGCACGGTGGCGGAGCCGGTCGAGCAGCGCCGGCCGACGGCGCGCAGCATCATCGCGGAGAGGTCCTGCGCCTCGTCGGCGACGACGTGACCGAGTGACGGGGTCCGGTCGACCAGGTCGGCCACCTCGTCGATGAGCACGGCGTCGGCGAGGGACCAGCGGGCGGAGCCGGGACCCTTGGGGGGCTTCGCCCAGAGCAGCAAGCGCTGCTCGTCGTCGGTGAGGATGCCGTCGGCGGCGGCTGCGAGCGCCTCGCGGTCGCCGAGCAGCGTGAGCAGGAGGCGGGCGGGGTCGACCGCGGTCCACGCCGACTCGACGTACCGCTTCACCTCGCGGCTGCGGGCGACGGCGTCCTGCACGCGGTCGTCGGGGGAGTCGCCGGCGAGCTCCATCTTGACCAGGATCCCGTGCGCCAGCCGCTGCGGCAGCATCGCCCGGGCGGCGCCGTAGCGGACCCCGCGGCGGCGCAGGTCCTGCAGGATCTCCTCGACCTCGTACGTCGCCAACCGCCACCGTCGCGCTCCCCGCGGCACGAGCAGCCCCTCGTCGGGGACCCGCACGCGTGACCACAGCGCGCGATGCAGCACCTCGGCCATCCGGGCGTCGCCCTTGAGGGTGGCCACCTCGGGGGTGTCCTCGCCGCGCACGGCGTACCGCGCGTTGAGCCGGGCCAGCGTCTTCGCGACGAGCTCCTCGATGGTGGTCTGCTGCGCGTCGATCTCACCGAGCGCGGGCAGCACGTCGCCGATGTAGCGCAGGAACGACGCGTTCGGCCCGACGACCAGCACGCCCTGGCGGGAGAGCTGCTCGCGGTGGGAGTAGAGGAGGTACGCCGCCCGGTGCAGCCCGACCGCCGTCTTGCCCGTGCCGGGCGCGCCCTGCACGCAGATCGACTGCTCGAGGTCGGCCCGGACGATGACGTCCTGCTCGGGCTGGATGGTCGCGACGATGTCGCGCATCGGGCCGACGCGGGGGCGCTCGATCTCGGCCTCGAGGATCGCGCTGTGCGCGTCGTCGGGGACGCTGCCGTCGATCAGTCCCTCGTCCTCGTAGGCGGTCATCGCGCCGTGCTGGAAGCCGAACCGGCGGCGCAGCCGGACCCCCATCGGCTCGGTCTTGCTGGCCCGGTAGAACGGCAGGCTGATCGGCGCGCGCCAGTCGACGACCATGGGGTCGCCGATCTCGTCGCTGACGTGCCGGCGGCCGATGTAGAAGTGCTCGCCGACCGTGTGGTCGGGTGCGTCGGGGTGCGTCGGGTCGTAGTCGAGGCGGCCGAAGAAGAGCGGCACCGTCGGGTCGTCGGCGAGCGCCTTCATCCGCAGGTGGAAGGCGGACTCGAGGAACTTCCGGCTCACCCAGTCTCCGGCGGCTGCGGAGTCCAGCCCGGCGGTGCGCTCGCGCATCCGGGCGAGGGCGGCGCGGGACTCGGTGAGGTGACGGCGTTCGGCCTCGAGCTCGGGGTCGGCGGGGCTGTTGTGGGGGTCGTTGTGGGCGTCGTTGCGGTCGGAGTCGGCGTGGGTGGGATCGGGGACGGGGGTCGGGGGCGTGGGAGTAGGCACGCGGGGACCTCACAGGGTTGTCGGGAGCCCGCCGACGTTACCAACGGATGTGGGGGCGGTCACCTGGTTTTCGGGCACCGCCTGACACACTTCGACACGTGCTGGACGCCTTCGACCTCGATCCCGACGTGGTGCACCTCAACCACGGGTCGTTCGGGTCGGTGCCCAGGGCGGTGTCGGCGGCACAGACCGCGATCCGCATGCGCGCGGAGGCGAACCCGATGCGCTTCTTCCGCGTCGACAGCCCGGGCCTGAAGGGGCAGGCGCGCCACGTCGCGGCCGAGTTCCTCGGCGTCGGGGCCGACGAGGTCGCGATGGTCCGCAACGTCACGCAGGCCACCGCCGTCGTACTGTCCGGGCTCGCGGTGCGCCGCCGGCTCGGGCCCGGTGACGTGGTGGTCATCGGCGAGCAGGGCTACGAGTCCGTACGCCGAACGGTGGCGCACTGGTGCAGGCGGACCGGCGCGTCGTACCTCGTCGTGCCACACCCCGTCCACGCCGACGACGCCGACCTGGTCGACGGCTTCCGTCAGGCCCTCACCGGGGTTGCCGAGCGGGGCGAGCGGGCGGCGCTGGTGATCGTCGACCAGATCACCTCGCCGACGGGCACGGTGGTGCCGGTCGAGCAGATCTGCGCCCTGGCCCGGTCGGTCGGTGCGCTGACGTTCGTCGACGCCGCGCACGTGCCCGGGCACCTGCCCGCCCACCCCGAGCGCACCGGTGCCGACTTCTGGACCGGCACCTGGCACAAGTGGGGCTTTGCGCCGCGCGGCACCAGCGCCCTGTGGGTCGCCGAGTCCGAGCGCGACACGACCGAACCGCTCGTGACGAGCTGGAACCACGGGCAGCCGTTCCCGTGGCCTTTCGACACCTACGGCACCGACGACTACAGCGGCTGGTTCGCCCTCGGTGCCGCGGTCGAGTTCTGGCGTTCGGCCGGCGGTCCCGCGATCGCTGAGCGAGCCGTCGAGCTGCTCGACAAGGGCGCCGCCGTCGTCGCGTCCGTGCTGCCCGAGGTGGACGTCGAGGTGCCGCGCACGCCCGCACCGTGCCTGCGCCTGGTCGGCCTGCCCGACGGGGTGGCCACCACGGTCGAGGCCGCGGATGTGTTGTACGAACGGCTCAGCGCGCTCGGTGTCGAGGCCCAGGTGACGCCGTACGGCGGACGCGGCTGGATCCGGCTCTCCGGCGCCGTCTACAACGTCCCCTCGGACTACGAACGCCTCGCCGACGCGCTCCCCGCCGCCCTCCCGTCCCGTTGAGACGCGCCCCCCGAGCGTTGAGGAGTGGGTTGGAGGGTGTTCAGACGTGAGTGACGGGTGTTCAGACGCGCGCTGGAGGCGTTGATGAGCGCGTTGGAGGATGAAGCGCGCGTCTCGGGAGCCGGCGGGCGCGCGTCAACACACCCTGAGCGCGTCTCAACAACCTCGGGGCGCGTCTCAACATCCCGCGAGGCGCGTCTCAACGAAGGGGTCAGGCGGAGGCGACGTCGTCGGCGTCGACGATGCGGTAGGCGTAGCCCTGTTCGGCGAGGAACCGTTGGCGGTGCTGGGCGAAGTCTGCGTCGACGGTGTCGCGGGAGACGATCGCGTAGAACCGGGCGGTGCTGCGGGAACCGTCGGGCTGGTCCTTCTTGGGGCGCAGCAACCGGCCGAGGCGCTGGGCCTCCTCCTGCCGCGAGCCGAACGAGCCGGACACCTGGATCGCCACCGACGCCGAGGGCAGGTCGATGGAGAAGTTCGCGACCTTGGACACCACGAGCAGGTCGATCTCGCCGCGCCGGAACGCGTTGAACAGCCGCTCCCGCTCCTTGACCGTGGTCTCGCCCTTGATGACGGGCGCGTCGAGCCGTTCACCGATCTCGTCGAGCTGGTCGAGGTACTGGCCGATCACCAGCGTCGGCTCGCCCTTGTGCTTGGCGACCAGCTCCTCCACCAGCCGCGTCTTGGCGGCGGTGCACGACGCGAGCCGGTAGCGCTCGTCGGGCTCGGCGGTCGCGTAGACGAACCGCTCGCTCTCGGGCAGCGTCACGCGCACCTCGACGCAGTCGGCGGGGGCGATCCAGCCCTGCGCCTCGATGTCCTTCCACGGCGCGTCGTACCGCTTCGGCCCGATCAGGCTGAACACGTCGCCCTCGCGGCCGTCCTCGCGGATCAGCGTCGCGGTGAGCCCGATGCGGCGCCGGGCCTGCAGGTCGGCGGTCATCCGGAAGATCGGTGCCGGGAGCAGGTGCACCTCGTCGTAGACGACCAGGCCCCAGTCTTTGGCGTCGAACAGCTCGAGGTGGGAGTAGACGCCCTTCCGCCGGGTGGTCATCACCTGGTACGTCGCGATGGTGACCGGGCGGATCTCCTTGCGGGATCCGGAGTACTCGCCGATCTCCTCCTCGGTCAGCGACGTGCGACGGAGCAGCTCCTCCTTCCACTGCCGCGCGGACACGGTGTTGGTGACCAGGATCAGCGTGGTCGCCTTGGCCTGCGCCATCGCGGCCGCACCGACGATGGTCTTGCCCGCACCACAAGGGAGTACGACGACGCCGGAACCGCCGTGCCAGAACGACTCGGCCGCCTCACGCTGGTAGGCGCGCAGCTCCCAACCGTCCTCGCGCAGGTCGATCGCGTGCGCCTCGCCGTCGACGTACCCGGCGAAGTCCTCGGCCGGCCAGCCGAGCTTGAGCAGGGCCTGCTTGAGGTTGCCGCGCTCGGACGGGTGCACGAGCACGCTGGCGTCGTCGATCCGGTTGCCCAGCATCGGCTTGACCTTCTTGGCGCGCAGCACCTCCTCGAGCACCGGACGGTCGGTGCTGGAGAGCACCAGGCCGTGGGTCGGATGCTTCTCGAGCCGCAGCCGTCCGTAGCGCGCCATGGTCTCGGCGATGTCGACGAGCAGGGCGTGCGGCACGGCGTACCGGCTGAACGACAGCAGCGTGTCGACGACCTGCTCGGCGTCGTGGCCGGCGGCCCGGGCGTTCCACAGCCCGAGCGGCGTGAGCCGGTAGGTGTGCACGTGCTCGGGGGAGCGTTCGAGCTCGGCGAAGGGGGCGATCGCCTTGCGGCAGTCCTGGGCGCGCTCGTGCTCGATCTCGAGGAGGAGGGTCTTGTCGGACTGGACGATCAGCGGACCGTCGTTCACGAGACGGCCCCCGAACCAGCGCTCGCGGCCTTCTGCCGGGCGCGGTAGGCGGCGACGTTGGCGCGTGAGGAGCAGCGGTCGGAGCAGTACCGCCGGGACTGGTTCGGCGACGTGTCGACGAAGACGTGGTCGCAGCCGCTGGCGTCGCAGACCCCCAGGCGGGTCGCCCCGAGGTCGCACACGAGCGTGGACAGCCCCATCAGCGACTCCGCCACCAGCAGCTCTGCCACCGACGACTGACGGTCGGCCACGTGCATGTGCCAGTCGGGACGACCGGAGCCGGAACCGCCGTGGCCCGCGATGTAGGGCGTCACCGGGTGCTTGGCCAGCAGCGTGTTGAGCTGGTCGACGACCCCGTGCTCGTCGCCTTCATTGGAGGACTCGAACACCGGCCGCAGCTCACGCTGGAACCGTCGGAGGGTGGTGGCGTCACGCTCGACGACCTGGTCGTGCAGCCACGCCCGGTCCCCGAGGAAGGAGACCACGGCGGCGGCGTCGTCCAGGTCGGCGTTGACGAGCCCCGCGGAGCGCTCGGCGTAACGAACAAAGTCCATACCTGCAGGTTACCTGCCCGTTCCACGCCAGTCCGCCGGTAAGGCCCAATGCTGGGGGACCTCCTACTCCATTCGGGTGATACCGGTCGGAGGCCCGGATCCATCATCATGAACACCTGGAGTCCGAGGAGTCCGTCGATGGCCCGTGCAGGCTTGCTGGTGGCCGCGGTGCTGTTGAGCACCGCGGCCCTTGCGGCGTGCGACGCCGACGAGCCCGCCCCCGCCCCGGAGCCCGAGCCCTCCGCGATCCAGCGCAGCGTGGCCCAGCGGGCCGACTCCGTGGAGGAGATCGTCGCCGCCGACATCGACGCCGGCGTTGCACCCGGAGCGGTCGTCGTGCTCGCCGACGACAGCGGCGAGCGCACCGTCGTCCGGGGCGTGGCCGACAGCGAACGTCGTACGCCGTTGCGCCCGAACCACTCGTTCAAGACCGCCGCGCTGACCGTGCCGATCGTGGCGGCCACCGTCATGCAGATGGAGCAGGACGGACTGCTCCGACGTGACCAGACGGTGGCCGAGCTGAGCCCGGGCCTGCTCGCCGCGGGGGACCGGATCACCGTGGAGGAGCTGCTCGAGCACGCGAGCGGCCTGACGGAGGGTGGTCCCGCGTCCGACGACGACGCGTTCGTGCGCGAGATCGCGGACGAGCCTCTCGACCGCCAGCCCGGCGAGCGGTTCGAGTACCGCAACGAGGACTACGCGGTGCTCGGGCTCGTGGTGGAGGCCGTCGAGGGTCAGCCACTGTCGGCGGTCCTGGACCGGCGGGTGTTCGAGCCGCTGCGGATGAGGACGGCGCGGCTGGCGCCCGAGCAGCCGGCGCCGCCCGGGCTGGCGCACGGGTACGACGACGGGCAGGACGTGACGGACGAGGACCTGTCGTGGGTCGGCGGCGCCGGAGCGGTGACTGCCGGCGCGGAGGACATGAGCGCCTTCCTGCGTGGGCTCTTCGAGGGGGCCCTGGTCCCTTCGGCCGCCGTGCAGCAGATGACGGAGATGCGTGACCTGAGCTTCTCCGGCTGGAGCGGCTACGGACTGGGTGTGGCGCGCGTGCACACCGACTGCGGCGTCGCGTACGGCCACTCGGGCGGCGTGCCGGGCTACGCCAGCGAGGCGTGGTACGACCTGGAGACCGGCCGGTCGGTGGTCATCATGCTCAACAGCGTCGGCGGCGCGGTCAGCGGCACGGTCGACGCGATCCTCCAGGCCGCTCTCTGCGACTGAGGGGTGGCCCGCGGTGACCGGGCCGGTGGCGCGGCCGCGCGGTTGCCTCAAGTCGGGGGCTCGGACGACCGATTCCCAAGGGGCAGGCGAATAGTTCTCCGAGGGAGCGCGGTGAAGGTCACCCGAGCACTAGTCCTCGCCCTGGTCCTCGGGTCCGTGGGCTACGGATGGCTGCTGCTCGCCCCGGCGTCGGCGTCAGGTCCCTTCGGTGACCTGGTGGTCGTCCCGCTCCTCCTCGCCCTGCCGCTGGTCGTGCTGATGCGGGAGCAGAGGGACGCTGCAGGGGTGCGTCCCTGGCTGCTGCCGCTGTCAGCGGGAATGGCGCTGTTCACGCTCGGCCACCTGGCCTCCGCCGTCGAGCGGTACGTCGCTCCTGGAGGCGAGGGCCATCTCGGCGACATCGTGACGATGGTCGGCTACCCGTTCCTGCTCGGAGGTCTGCTCGCCGCGACCGCCCAGCACGTGCGCGGGCTGCGGCTCACGATGTGCCTGGACGGCGTGGCCGGCGCGCTCGCGGGCGCTGCTCTGGCCGCGCTGGCCGTGACGCCGCTGCTGCCGTCGCTGGCGGGACGGCAGTGGAGCACGGTGGTGCCGCTGGCGTACCCGATCGTCGACGGGGTCCTCGTCTCCGCCGCGCTCGGCGGCCTCGCACTGGTCGGAGCCCGTCACGGCCGCCGGTTCGGCCTCTGGGTCCTCGGCCTGGCCGGGCTGAGTCTCGCGCACCTGCTCGAGGCCCACCAGGTGGCGGTCGGCGCCACGGTCGACCCGCTCGACACCGCCGTGGTGGTCGTCCCGGCTCTCGCCCTGCTGGCTGTGGGCGCGCTGGGCCCCGGCGCGGTCTCCGTTCCCGGCGTGCCAGGGGCGCGCTCGCTCGGCGTACCGGCGCTCGCCTCCTCCGCCGCGGTCGCCGTCCTCGCCGCCGCGCCTGCGTGGGACGTCTCGGCCGTCCCCTCGCTGCTGGCGCTCGCCGCCCTCGTGGTCTGCGGCGTCCGGTTCCTGCGCGCGTTCCTGCAGCTCCGCGAGCTGGCCGAGGTCCGCGAGCTGGCACTGACCGACGAGCTCACCGGGATCGCCAACCGGCGTGCCCTCTACGTCCACCTCGACGCGCTGCTGGCCCTCCACGAGCCGGACGGCGCCCACGACGGGTCGGAGCCGCCGGCGTCCTTCGCCGTCGCGCTCATCGACCTCGACCACTTCAAGGAGGTCAACGACACCCTCGGCCACGCGACCGGCGACGCTCTGCTCAAGGGCGTGGTCGGTCGTTTCGCGGCCGCGCTGGAGGAGCTGGACACCCCGCACCTGCTCGCCCGCCTCGGCGGCGACGAGTTCGCGGTCGTCCTGCACGAGGCGACCTCGCGCAACGCGGCGCTGATCGTGGGCCAGGCCCTGCAGGAGGCGCTGGCCGAGCCGCTCGAGCTGCCCGGGACGGCGCTGCACGCCGGCGCGAGCATCGGCCTCGCCGTCGCGCCGGTGCACGGCCGCACCCGCAGCGAGATCCTGTTCGCCGCCGACGCCGCGATGTACGCCGCCAAGACCTCGGGCGACGCGGTGCGCTTCCACGCCCCCGCCCGGGACGAGAAGACCCAGCAGCTGACGCTCGCGGAGGACCTGCACCGGGCTCTGGTCCGGCACGAGCTGTGTGTGGAGTACCAGGCGATCGTGACCGGCGAGGACGACCTGGTCGGCGTCGAGGCGCTGGTCCGCTGGGACCACCCGGAGCGCGGGATGCTGCTGCCCGCCGACTTCCTGCCGGCCGCGGAGCGCTACCGGCTCACCGGTGCGGTGGCGCAGCGGGTGCTCGACGTGGCCCTCGACGACCTGTCCCGGTGGCGGGCGGACGGTGCGACCCTCGGCGTGACCGTGAACCTGTCGGCCACCGACCTGCGTGACGAGTCGATCGTGCGCGTGGTGGCGGAGGCGCTGCTCGCGCACCGACTGCCCGCCGACGTGCTCACCCTCGACGTCAGCGAGACCGCGCTGGACCGGGACGACGAGCGGCCCACGGAGGTGGTGCGCGCGCTGCACGAGCTGGGCGTGCACCTGGCGCTCGACGACTACGGCACCGGCGGCACCAGCCTCACGCAGCTGCACGAGCTGCCGTTCGGGACCATCAAGCTCGGTGGCCGGTTCGCGCGCGACACCGCCGTGGACGCCCGGGCGACCGGGGTGGTGCGGGCGATCGTCGACCTCGCCCACGCCCTCGGCCGCACGATCGTCGCCGAGGGCGTCGAGGATCGCCGTGCCCTGGTGCGGCTCCTCGAGGTCGGCTGCGACCTGGTCCAGGGCTGGTACGTCGGAGCGCCCGGATCGGCCCTGGCCGTGGAGGCGTTGATCGCGCGTAAGTCCGACCCGGACGACGGGCGGCACCGGTTCGCCGTGCCCGAGCAGCAGTCGCGCGGCGGGGACGCCCAGGTCACACCGGCGTGACGCCGGTGATCCGGTGCACCGCGAAGAGCCGCACGTCGTCGGCGCGGTGGTCGTAGGCGGTCAGCTGTCCGGCGTGGACGTGGACCGGATCCACGACGCGGTCCACGGTGGCGCCCTGGTTGTCGACGTACCCGATCAGCACCGACCGCTTGGCATCGGCCGCCTCGCGGAGCGCGCCGAGCACCTCGGCGGGAGAGGGGCGTGCGCCCGAGCTGCCGGCGGTCGACGACGGCCGATCGGGCCGGTGCCGAGCGGCGCGGTCCCCGGCACGGACCGCCGTCACGGTGGCCGCCACGCGGGCCCCGAACCGGGCCGCCGACCGGGGGTCGTGCGGGAACCCCTGCGCGGGCTCCGAGCGCGGGCGGGACCGCGGCGAACGTGCGCGATGCACCTCGCGGCGAGCCAGGCGGACGGTCCCGTCGGGCGCCTCCACCACGGGCGCGGAGCCGAGCTCACGCAGGCGCGGGAGCAGTACGTCGAGGGGGACGTCGCTCACCAGCACCGTCGGGGCGATCCGGCGGAGCCGCAGCGACGCCGCCTTGGGATGGTGCACGAGCTCGGCGAGCGCGGACTCGTCGTCGCTGCGCAGGAAGGACTCGGCCGAGCCGACCCGGACCGTGCCGAACTTCCGGGACACGTCGTCGACGAGGTACACCAGCGGCTGCGGCACGGGGGTGCGTGACGACGCCGCGAGGAACGCGTGGATCTCCGCGGCCGACCAGCCGGAGTCGAAGCCGCGGCGGACCGAGCGCTCGGTGAACCGGTAGACGGTCGCGCCACCGCGGGACTCGATGTCGGCCAGCATCGCCAGGTTGTGCGCGAGCTCCTGCTCGAGCGGGCCTGGGGCGACCGCGGTGAGGTCGGCCTGCAGCAGCATGTGGTCGACCGGTTCGGGGAGCAGCGGCTCGAGCGCCGCAGCCGCGTGGTGGGTCGGGTCCTCGTCGAGGAGCAGCGCCCGGCCGTGGCCGGCCAGGCCGCCCAGCGCGACCACGCCGACGACCGCGGCCTCCTCCATCGCCCAGGCGACCGCCTCCCGACGCGCGGCAGGACGGCGGGGCCGCATCCAGACCAACCGGTCGACCAGCGACGGCAGCCCGGTCCCGGCCGCCAGCACCTCGCCCGCGGGGAGGGCGCCGAGCTCGGCCAGCGCCATCCTGCGGGTCTCGGGCAGCCAGCCGCGCTCGAGGTCCGGCGTCAGCGCGTTGACCGGTTTGCCGCCGGGGCGGCTGCCCACCAGCGCGATCATCCGCGGGGTGTCCAGCCAGGCCAGCGCCAGCCGGGTCCACCGGTCGGCAGGTGCCGCCGCCGACCAGACGTCGAAGGCGTCGGTGGGCAGCCAGGCGGCGTCCTGGTCGTCCGTGGAGCCGACGTCGACGAGGCCGGCGGCCGCGGCGAGCTCGACGAGCAGCGCGGCCACCCGTTCGTCGACGTGGAGCAGCTCGGCCGCCGCCCTGAGCTCGCGTACGCCGAGGCCGCCGGCCCGCAGCGCGTTGGGCGGCTCGGTGCCCCAGTGCTCCAGCAGCAGCTCCACGTGCCGCACCAGCTCGAACGCGGCTCCCGCGGCGGCCCGGTCGACCAGCGCCGCGTCGCGCGCGCCGGTGGCGAGGACCGGGGGCGTGCCCACGGGGTCACGCGTGGTGTGGCCGCCGCGCAGGTGCAGCGCCACCTCGCGGGGCACCGCGACGTGGCGCCGGTCGCGGGCCACGAGCAGCCCCCGGGAGAGCAGCTGGTCGACCGGCCCGGCGTGGTCGCCTCGTCGTACCGAACGGTCGGTCGCCTCGACGCTGCCGTCGCGGCCCTCCCGGTCGAGGTGGTCGAGGATCGCCGCCGCCTTCTCGTCGACCTCGGCGAGCAGCTTGCCGACGACGGCCGGGTCCGCGAGGCGGGTGCTCACGGCGACGATGTCGGTGGCACGGTCGCCGCTGGGCGCGGCGCCGAGGTCCGCGGCGAGCGCGGCCACGCGGCTCGGCCCGTAGCCGCCGAGCAGCACCTCGGCGCCCGGCCCGAGGCCGCTGACGGGGGTGCCGACCGCGTCGGGCAGCACGCTCAGGCAGCGCAGCCGGTCGTCCTCGCCCCAGAGCAGCGCCAGGGCACGGAGCCGGTCGAGGGCCCGGTCGACGTCGGCCCGCTCGGCGTGGACGCGGGAGCGCACCAGGGCGACCGAAGAGGTGCCGCCCTCGGCGATGACGGCGTCGAGCACGGTGAGCTCCAGCCGGTCGAGCTGGTCCGCGGCGCGCAGGGAGGACGCGCGGGTGGCGGCCCGCGAGGCGAGCTGCCCGGAGTCCTGCGGCGCCGGCGCGGTCAGGTCGGGTCGTTCCCGCAGCAGACGCTCCAGCGCGTCGTCGGGCCAGCTCCGCAGCTGGTCCGCGAGCGTGCGCGGGGAGGCGTCCGAGGGCATCCGCACCACGCTACAACCTCGGTTCCTCGGTGACGGGCGCCTCGAGAACCGCTCAGCGCCGCGCCGACCCAACGGCCGGGGCGGGGTTGCGCACACATCGACGGGTGAGTTGTGGGTGCTGCGCACATATCCATGCGTGTTTGCGATTCGTAGCGTCCGGGGTACGTACCGAAGAGACGCACGTCACGGACCCGGGACAGCCGGGGACGTGTGCAAACCCCTCGGGTGAGCCGCCCGCTCGGAGGCCGCCCCGCGAAAGGAACCCGCCTCATGTCCACATCCGCCACGGGACACCAGTCTGCGGCTCCGCAGGTATCGGAGACGTCCATCGTCAAGGTGGTCTTCGCCAGCCTCGTCGGCACCGCCGTCGAGTGGTACGACTTCTTCCTCTACGGCTCGGCCGCAGCCCTCGTGTTCGGCACCCTGTTCTTCCCCGAGTCGGAGCCGGTGACCGCGACTCTGCTGGCGTTCGGCACCTACGCCCTCGGCTTCGTCGCCCGTCCGCTCGGCGGCGTGGTGTTCGGCCACTTCGGTGACCGGGTCGGCCGCAAGAAGATGCTCGTCGTCGCCCTGATGCTGATGGGGGTCGCGACCTTCGCGATCGGCCTGCTCCCGACGTACGCCAGCATCGGCGTCGCGGCACCCATCCTGCTGCTGGTCTGCCGGCTGCTCCAGGGCTTCGCGGTCGGCGGCGAGTGGGGTGGCGCGGTCCTGATGGCCGCGGAGCACGGCGACGACGCACGCCGCGGCTTCTGGTCGTCGTGGCCGCAGGCAGGCGTGCCGCTGGGCAACCTGCTCGCCACCGGTGTGCTGTTCGTGCTCGCCGCCGTGCAGAGCGACGAGACGTTCGAGGCGTGGGGCTGGCGCATCCCGTTCCTGCTCTCGGCCGTGCTGGTGCTGATCGGCCTCTACGTCCGTCTCCAGCTCGAGGAGTCCCCGGTCTACAAGGAGGCCAAGGCCGAGATCGCGGAGAAGAAGAACGCGGACTCGCACCTGCCGATCCTCGAGGTGATCAAGACCTACCCCAAGGAGGTCCTGATCGCGATGGGCATGCGGATGGCGGAGAACATCTCCTACTACATCTTCACCGTCATCTCGATCACCTACGTCACCACGTACCTCGGCGCCGACAGCGACATCATCCTCCAGATGCTGCTGATCGCGGCGGCGTTCCAGTTCTTCCTGATCCCGGCGCTCGGCGCGCTCTCGGACCGGGTCGGACGCCGGCCGCTGTACCTCGTCGGTGCGGTCGGGGTGGCCGCATGGTCGTTCGTGTTCTTCGGCCTCATCGACTCGCTCAGCTCCGGCAAGGTCCTGCTCGCCGTCACGGTCGGCCTGTTCTTCCACTCGCTGATGTACGCCCCGCAGGCGGCGTTCTTCTCCGAGCTGTTCGGCACCTCGGTGCGCTACACCGGCGCCTCGGTGGGCTACCAGCTCGCGTCGATCTTCGCCGGTGCGCTCGCCCCGATCATCGCGGTCGAGCTGCTCGGCACGGTCGAGGAGAAGAACACCACCGCCGTGGCGATCTACGTGACGATCGCCTCCGTGCTCACCGTGATCGCGGTGCTGTTCGCCAAGGAGACCAAGGCGACGTCGATGCGCCACGACCGCGTGGTGCGCGGCGCGCACAAGTAGCCGGTCCTGTCGCTGACGTGGCCCCGTTCCGAACCGGAGCGGGGCCACGGTCGTCCCGGGCGACCGTCAGCCGGACTACGCCCGCCCGTTCCCGCCGCGACGGGTCCCGTTGCCCCTCGGGTCGGTCGCGTCGGACGGGCCGTCCGACGGGCCGGGTGGCAGCGGCGGCAGGAACAGCCACATCGAGCAGTAGGCCCATCCCGGCGACATGACCCACTGTCCGATCTTCTCTGAGATCGTGGTCGGTGTGCTCATCGGGACCTCCTGTGGACGTCGACTCGGCTTCGGTTGACCGTCGCACCGGAGCGCACACCCTCGCGTCGGGGAAATCCCCCAACCCGGACCGCGACGTGGTGGGTCGCGACGAGGAGCTGACGCGGATCCGCGCACTCCTGGCGGACGCGAGGGCCGGACGATCGGCGGCACTGCTGCTCGAAGGTGCAGCCGGGATCGGGAAGACGACCCTGCTGGACTCGGCGCGGTCGCTGGCCACCGGCTTCACCTGTCTGTCCGCCACCGGGGTGGAGTCCGAGTCGGTGCTGGCCCACGCCGGACTGCTCGAGCTGCTGAACCCGGTCCGGGAACGGCTCCCCGACATCGGGGACCCTCAGGCGGCAGCCCTCGGGTCGGCGCTGGGCTGGAGCACGGCCGACATGCCGGTGGACCGGTTCCTCGTCGCCGCCGCGACCCTGTCGATCCTCGCGGCCGCGGCCGACACCGCGCCCGTCCTGGTGGTCGTGGACGACCTCCAGTGGCTCGACCACGAGTCGGCCGCCGCGATCCTCTTCGCTGCCCGCCGCCTGGGGCCGGACCCGGTGGCGTTCCTGTTCGCCGCCCGGACGGTCTCGGCCACCGGTGCGGCGCGGGACCTCCCGGTGCTCCGGATCCCTGGTCTGACCGACTCGGCGGCGTCACGGTTGGTACCACCGGGCGTCAGCGCGGACGTCGTGGACCGGGTGGTCACCGCCACGCACGGGAACCCGCTGGCGCTGCTCGAGGCGTCGTCCCGGCTGAGTGCCGGGCAACGCGTCGGTGCCGTCCCGCTGCCCGACCCACTGCCAGTGGGCGACCGGTTGCAGACGTACTACGAGTCCGTCCTCTCGGGGCTGTCCGCCGACGCCCGCTGGCTGCTGCTGCTGCTCGCCGTCGCACCCGAGAGCCCGGCGGCCGCGACATCGGCGTTCGAACGAGAGCGCGGCGATGCCGCCGGCGCCCTGGACGAGGCGAGCGAGCTCGGCGTCCTGGTCGCCGACGGACGTGGCTTCGGCTTCCGGCACCCGCTCCTGCGCGCGGCCGTGCTGCGGCTGGCGACGCCGGCGCAACGCCGACGGTCGCACCGCGCCATCGCCGACGCGCTCCCTCCCGGCGTACCCACGCGGGCCCGGCACCAGGCGGAGGCCACGGTAGGCGCCGACGACCGCATCGCCGACGAGCTGACCCGGACGGCCGACACGGACCGGCTGCGGCTGGGGTTCGCGGCCGCGTCGGCGGCCCTCGAGCGCGCGGCACTGCTCACCCAGGCGCCGGAGCGGGCCACCGAGCGACTGGCCGCTGCCGCCGAGGACGCGTTTCTCGCCGGCGACGTCACCCGGACGCGTGACCTGGTCGCCAGGGTGTCGGAGTCGTCCGCGCCCCGCGAGGTCCGCGGCCGGGCGCTCTTCGTGCTGGGCATGCTCGAGCAGTACGCCGGATCGGTCCCACGATCGGTCGAGCACCTGGCCGCCGCCGCCGACCTCCTGGAGGGTGTGCAGCTGGTGCGCGCGCTGACCGAGCTGGCGATGGCCCGGTTCCGGCTCAACGAGCTCGACGGGATCGCGGAGGCAGCGGCCCGCATCGACGGGGTGGCCGACCTCGCCGATCCCGAGCAGCGTCTGCTCGCGCGCTTCACCTCCGGGGTGGCCGCGATGCTGCGCGGGGACCTCGAGACGGGTCTCGCCTGGCTCACGGAGGTGCGCGTGCTGGCCGTGTCCGGCGAGCTCGAGGACGACCCCCGTGCCCCGCTCCTGCTGGCGTTGGCGGCCGGCTTCAGCGGTGACGTCGAGGATGCGATGGCCGCTGGGGCGGCCCGCATCGACGACATCCGTCGACGCGGCGCCCTGGGCCTCCTGGTTCCGGCCCTCGGGATCCGCGCTGCCGGTCGTGCCTGGCTCGGTGACCATGCCGGGGCGTTCGCGGACGCCGGCGAGGCGGCCGAGCTCGCCGAGCAGATCGGCTACGCGGCGGACGCGTCGGTCGCTGTCGAGATGCTGGCCTGGCAGTCAGCCGCTCGTGGTCTTCACGACGACGCCGCGGCCGCGCTCGCCCGTGCACGGGTGCTCACCGACCTCGCCGGCACCACCCGCTTCGCAGCCCACCAGGCGCTCACCGCGGCCTTCTGCGCCCTGTGCCGCGACGACCTCGCGCAGGTCGTCGCGCTGCTCGAGGGCAGGATCGACGCCGACGGCGGGATCGGCGCGCGCGGGGAGCCGCTCGGGGTCGCGCCTCTGCTGGTCGAGGCATACGTCGGTCTCGGTCGGGCCGACGACGCCGCCACGCTGACGAAGCGCTATGCGGCCAGCACCCTCTCGTCGGCCCCGGCGTTGACCACGGCCCTCGTCGCCCGATGCCTGTGCCTCACCGCCGTCGAGGACTCGGCAGCCCGCTCCGCGCTCGAGAACGCTCTGGACGCGCACGAGGCCGCCGGCGACCCGTTCGAGACGGCCCGCACCCGCCTGCTGTACGGCGCGCGGACCCGACGAGCGGGCCATCGGGTCGTCGCCCGGGAGCACCTGCGGGCCGCCCACGAGGCCTTCGTCAGCATGGACCTCACGCTCTGGGCCCGGCGCGCGGCCGACGAGCTGGCCGCCACCGGCGCGACCGCGCGACGGCGGGGTCCGGTGGCCGACGAGCCGCTCACCTCCCAGGAGACCCGCGTCGCACTCCTGGTCGCCCAGGGCATGTCCAACCGGGAGGTCGCCGCGGCCTTGTTTCTCAGCCCCAAGACCGTCGAACGCCACTTGGGCAGCGTCTTCCGCAAGCGCGGCTTCCGGTCCCGGACCCAGCTCGCCCACGCGTACGCGCGGGCGGCGGACTCCGCCCCGGCCTGAGGCCCACCGGCCAACGGTCCCCGGCTCCCGGACTGACCGCCGGTCTGGCAGGGTAAAGACAGATGAGCATGCGCACACACGTCTGGTACGTCAGCTACGGGTCGAACATGTCCGCCGACCGGCTGGCCTGCTACGTCCTCGGCGGGCGCCCCCCGGGCGGGTCACGCGAGAACCCCGGGGCCCGCGACCGGTCGCTGCCGACGCGCGACATGCCGGTGGACCTGCCCGGCACGCTGTACTTCGCCGGCGAATCGCCCCAGTGGGGTGGCGGCGTCGCCTTCTACGACCACACCGCGCCGGGCTGGACCGCCGCGCGTGGCTACCTGGTGACGACCGCGCAGTTCGCCGACATCGCCGCCCAGGAGATGTACCGCATCCCGCAGGAGGGCGACCCGCTCGAGGAGGTGGTGGCCGGCCCGCTCGACGGCGGTCGGCACACAGTCGGACCAGGGCGCTACGAGACGCTGGTCGAGGTCGGCCGGCACGACGGCGTCCCGCTGCTCACGTTCACCTCGCCGCACGGCGTCGACCACGTCGAGCACAACGCCCCCACGGCGGCGTACCTCTCGATGCTGGCCGCGGGGCTGCGCGAGTCGCGCGGCTGGGACGACACCGACATCGCCGACTACTTCGACGCGGTCGTTCCGCGCTCCGAGGCGGCCGCGTCACGCCGTTGAGGGTTACCTCACGCGCCGGCCCTGACTAGGGTCGAGAACCATGACGTCCTATGCCACCGGTGAGACCTCACCCGCGCTGATCGAGGAGACGATCGGGGACAACTTCGCGCGCATCGCCCGCGAGCACGCCGACCGCGAGGCGCTGGTCGAGGTGGCGACCGGGCGGCGCTGGACCTACGCCGAGCTCGACCGCGACGTCGACCGGGTCGCCCGCGGCCTGATGGCCGCCGGCGTCGAGAAGGGCGACCGGGTCGGCATCTGGTCCCCGAACTGCGCCGAGTGGACGCTCGTGCAGTACGCCGCGGCGAAGGCCGGTGCGGTGCTGGTGAACGTCAACCCGGCCTACCGCACCCACGAGCTCGCCTACGCGCTCAACCAGTCGGGCCTGCGGCTGCTGTTCTCGGCGACGGAGTTCAAGACCAGCGACTACCGGGCGATGGTCGACGAGGTGGTCGCGACGGGCGAGGCCTCCGGCGACCTGCCGCTGGAGCGGGCGGTGTTCTTCTGCACCGACGACTGGGACGCGCTACTCGCCGAAGGGGAGTCGCTGCCCGAGCACGCGCTGCCGGAGCGGATGTCGGCCCTGTCGAACACCGACCCGATCAACATCCAGTACACGTCGGGCACGACCGGCTTCCCCAAGGGCGCGACCCTGTCGCACCGCAACATCCTCAACAACGGGTTCTTCACCACCGAGCTGATCAACTTCACCCACGAGGACCGGCTGTGCATCCCGGTGCCCTTCTACCACTGCTTCGGCATGGTGATGGCCAACCTGGGCTGCACCACCCACGGCGCGACGATGGTGATCCCGGCGCCCGGCTTCGACCCCGGCATCACCCTGCGAGCGGTGCAGGACGAGCGGTGCACGGGCGTGTACGGCGTACCGACGATGTTCATCGCGATGCAGAACCACCCCGACTTCGCGTCGTTCGACCTGTCCACGCTGCGCACCGGCGTGATGGCCGGCTCGATCTGCCCGGTCGAGGTGATGAAGCGCTGCGTCGACGACATGCACATGGCCGAGGTGTCCATCTGCTACGGCATGACCGAGACCTCCCCGGTGTCGTGCCAGACCCGGAGCGACGACGACCTCGACCGTCGTACCGCCACCGTCGGCCGCGTCCACCCGCACGTCGAGATCAAGGTCGTCGATCCGATCACAGGGGAGACCGTCGACCGCGGCGAGACCGGGGAGTTCTGCACCCGCGGCTACTCGGTGATGCTGGGCTACTGGGACGAACCGGAGAAGACGGCCGAGGCCATCGACGGCGACGGCTGGATGCACACCGGAGACCTGGCGGTGATGCGCGAGGACGGCTACTGCAACATCGTCGGCCGGATCAAGGACATGGTCATCCGCGGCGGCGAGAACATCTACCCGCGCGAGATCGAGGAGTTCCTCTACACGCATCCCGACATCGAGGACGTGCAGGTCATCGGCGTCCCCGACGAGAAGTACGGCGAGGAGCTGTGCGCCTGGATCAAGATGCGCAACGGCACGGAGCCGCTCGACGCGGACGCGGTCCGGGCCTTCGCGACCGGCAAGCTCGCGCACTACAAGATCCCGCGCTACGTGATGATCGTGGAGGAGTTCCCGATGACCGTCACCGGCAAGATCCGCAAGGTGCAGATGCGCGAGGAGGCCGCGCACCGGCTCGGGCTCTAGGGTGCCGACGGGCCCTAGTTGACGCGGACGAGCGTACGACGGTCGGTGCCGGCGTAGCGGACCACGCCCAGCCAGCGCTGCGTCGGGTCGAGGTCCTCCCAGGACACGGTGTAGCCGAACTCGTCACCGGCCCGGCCCGCCGCTTGCCCCGGGGTGACCGTCAGCGGGCTGCCGCCGGCCCGGGAGACCACCCAGGTGGTGAGCTGCGCGGTCGCGGTCGACCCGTTGCCGGCCCGCGCCGCGTGCACGAGCAGCCGGTAGTCGCCCGCCTCGGGCGCCTCGACCGTGACCATCGCGTCCGGCGAGTCGCTGGTGGAGGACTCGACCAGCTCGGCACCACGGAACAGGTACAGGTCGAGGTCGTCGCCGCCGTTGCGGCCCGCGACCTCCACCCGCAGGGCCTCGGTGTCCTCGGGGACCGTGAGGTCGGTGCCGAACGTGTCGTCGTCCACGGTGGGGGCGGCCGGGTCGAGGTCGCCGGGCCGCAGGGACAGGCCGACCGGGGTGGCCGGGACGAGCCCGCTGGCGACGGGGGCGACGGCGGCGCCGCGACCGCTGTGCCCGACGACCTCGAGGGATCCGCTGCCGCCGGAGGCGGCGACCTCGCCCGGCGCCGACACGTCCACGGTGCGCACCACCAGCGGCAGCCGGACCTGGTGGCTCAGGCCGGTCCAGGTCAGCGTGCCGCTGTCGAAGTCGTCGACCGGCGCGTTCGGGCCGGCGACCAGCCGCACCCGCACCCGCCGGGACTCCCCGGGCTCCAGCGTCACGGTGGCCGGGCGGACCCGGGCGGTCACGCCGGCCAGCCCCGCCACCGAGGCGGTGTAGGTCTCGGTCGTCGACGCCACGTTGGTCACCCGGCGTACCACCGTGGTCCGGCCCACCAGCCCACCCACGGCGATCGAAGCCAGGTTGAGGTCCTGGGGCCGCACCTCGCCGCGGAGGAACGCCCGCCAGTCCGCGGGTCCGCTGTCGAGGACCAGGCCAGGGTCGAGCAGCCTGCTCGGGTCGACGTGGCCGGCGCCCTGGCTGAACGGGTTGCGGTCACTGGTGTCGTAGGCGGTCGCCATCATCGCGGACTTCACCTGCGCCGGGGACCAGGACGGGTGCACCCCCCGGACCAGCGCGGCGAGCCCGGCGACGTGGGCGGTGCTCACGGAAGTCCCGGACCGCAGGTCCCACAGCCGGCCGGAGCTCGCCGGGGGAGCGACGGCGCCCGGCACGGCCACGCCGGGAGCGGTCACGTCGGGCTTGAGCAGGTCGCCGCCGGGCACCGGGCCGCGGGACGAGAACGGGGCGACACCGGGCGTGCCGAGGTCGCGGCCACCGGCCGGCACGAGGGCCAGCCGGGCGTCGGGGCCGGCCTCGCGGACGTAGGTCGCCACCTCCGCCCCCGCATCGGCGTCGAGGTGGACGGTCGGCACGGCGTGCACGTCACCGTCGACGCTGTCGGGTCCGGTGTTGGCCAGCACCATGCCGACACCGCCGGCGCCCGCGACGGTCGTGGACTTGTCGACCCGGGCGTTCACGCCGCGCTCGCACACCACCACGGCGTCCTGCACCGCGGCCGCGTCGAGGGAGTCGATCTCGCAGCGACGGGCCGCGTCCGGGTCGGCCCCCGGAGCCGCGGCGTCGGCGGCGAGCACCACCCGGGCCTCGGGCACGCCGCGGCGGGCGGTCATCGCCCCGTCGTACGACGAACCGTCGGGAAGCCGCACGGAGCCCTCGTAGACGTGGGACGTGCCCGCGGCCACCGTCGTCACCCACGGCGCGGCGTGGCCGACCGTGCCGGCCTCGGAGCCACCGTTGCCGGCAGCCGCCGCGACGAAGACGCCTCCGGCGGCGGCGCCGAGGAACGCCCGCGACAGGGAGTCCTGCGGGTTGTCCGACCCGGCGGCCGCGAAGCCGAGCACGTCGACCCCGTCGGCCACCGCGGTGTCGACCGCGGCGACGGCGTCGGCCGTGCTGCACCCGTCGTCGGCCGGGTCCGGTGCGCTCCAGCAGGCCTTGTAGACCGCCAGTCGGGCACCGGGCGCCATCCCGCTGCTGCGGCCGAACGACTGTCCCTCGATCTCCACCCCGACGTCTCTCCGGCCGGCCGCCGAGGAGGCCATGTGGGTGCCATGGCCGACCGCGTCGCGCGGGGACAGGTGCTCGGTGCTGGCCAGCGCCTCCTCACCGAAGCCGCGCACGAACCAACGCGCCGAGACGAGCTTGGCGTTGCAGTCCGACGGGCTCCACCGCTCCGCGGCTTCGCACGCCCCGTGGAAGCCGGGCAGACCGGAGGCGGTCCCGGGCACCCGCTGGGGAAGTCCGCCGAAGCTCGGGTTGTCGGGCCAGATGCCGGTGTCGACGAGGCCGATGACCGTGCCGCGGCCGGCGTTCGGCGGCCCGCCGGCCTGCTGCCAGGCACCGCCCGGCCGGTCGAGCTCGAGGAAGTCGGTCGTGTCGGACGCCGTCGGGCGCACGGTGCTGCGCTCGACGAGCAGCACGTCGTCGCGGGCGCGCAGCCGCTTGACCTGCGCCGGGTCGAGCCGGGCCGCGAAGCCGTTGAGCGCAGTGGTGTAGCGGTAGAGCACCTCGGGACCGCCGACGGCGGCGAGCACCGCGTCCTGACGGGTCAGCAGCCGCTGCTGGTGGCGAGCCACCGCGGGCCGGGTGCGGTCGAAGCGCTCGCCGCTCGCGGGCCGCGTCGCCCGGTGTGCAGCGGACGGCTGGCCGGCCAGCGTGACGACGTAGAGACCCTCGCCGGTCGCGCGGAGCGGGTCGACCGCCGCGGTCGCCAGCGTCGCCGGGGTGGGGACCACCATCGCGCCGAGCGCAAGCAACAGCCCCGTGACGGCAGCGAGAACTGATCTCGCCCACGGTGAGCCGGGCGGACGGGCGGACACGGCTGGCTGCCTCTCTGACCTGGTGCGACGCCTTGCGACGGGCCCACCATGGTCGCAGGGCGTCGCGGGGTATTCAACGGTCGGTCGGTCCCGACCCGGCCCAGCTGGTGCGGCGGCCTAGAGTTGCCGGGTGACTGCCAATGCCCAGCTCGTGGTCGGGTTCGACCTCGACATGACGCTGATCGACACCCGGCCGGGGTTCGCGGCGACCCTGCGGGCATTGGCGGGCGAGACCGGCGTGGAGCTGGACGTCGAGGCGTTGTCCGCGAACCTCGGGCCGCCGCTCGACCACCTGCTGGCGCCGTACTACCCGCGCGAGCAGCTCACCGGCCTGGTCGACCGGTTCCGCGCGCTCTACCCCGACATCGCGGTGTCGCCGACCCTTGCGCTGGACGGCGCCCACGAGGCGCTGGCGGCGGTGCGGCGGCACGGCGGCAGCACGGTGCTGGTCACCGGCAAGTTCACGCCCAACGCGCGGCTGCACGTCGACGCGCTCGGCTTCGACGTCGACCACCTGGCCGGCGAGGTTTGGGGCGTCGGCAAGGCGGACGTCCTGCGGCAGCGGGGCGCCACGGTGTACGTCGGCGACCACGTGCACGACGTGGAGGGCGCCCGCGCGGCCGGGGCGCTGAGCGTCTCGGTGCTGACCGGCGGCAGCACCGCCGACGAGCTGCGTGCCGCGGGCACCGACGTGCTGCTGGACTCGCTGGACGAGTTCCCGGGCTGGCTGGACGCCCATGTCCTCGGCACCCGGCTGGCCGCCCTGGACGCCGATCTCCGGCGTCGTGGCTCGGTGCTGGTGGCGTTCTCCGGCGGCGCGGACAGTGCGTTCCTCCTCGCCGCGGCGGTGCGCGCCCTGGGCGCCGAGCGCGTCGCGGCGGCCACGGCGTACAGCGACTCGCTGCCGGAGTCCGAACGCGACCCGGCCCGTGCCTTCGCCGGGTCGCTGGGGGTGCGGCTGCTGACGCCGCGGACCCACGAGATGGAGCGGGCCGGCTACCGCGCGAATGCGGGCGACCGCTGCTACTTCTGCAAGGCCGAGCTGCTCGACGTGCTCGGGCCGCTCGCCGACGAGCACGGCCTCGCCCACGTGGCCACCGGCACCAACGCCGACGACGCGGTCGCCGGGTTCCGGCCGGGCATCCGGGCCGCCGCCGAGCGGGGCGCGGTCACGCCGCTCCTCGACGCCGGGCTCACCAAGGCGCAGGTGCGCGAGGCCTCGCGGGCCTGGGGGCTGCCGACGTGGGACAAGCCGGCCGCGGCCTGCCTGTCCTCGCGGGTCGCCTACGGCATCGAGGTCAGCTCGTACCGGCTGGCTCGGGTCGAGCGCGCCGAGGCGGCTGCCCGGGCGGTGCTCGCCGGTGCCGGCATGGAGGTGCGCAACCTGCGGGTGCGCGACCTGGGCGACCGGGCGAGCCTCGAGGTCGACCAGGACGCCGTCGAGCGGGCGTGCGCGTCGCCGTCCGTGGTCTCGGCCCTGGTCTCGGCCCTGGTCGAGGCCGGCTTCCCCGAGGCAGGGGTCGACCCGCGCGGTTTCCGGTCCGGCTCGATGAATGAACGACTGGCCGACCCGGAGCGGTACCGCTAGCGCGCAACGGTGGCCCGCGGAACAACCGAGGTGAACGGCGTACGCCCCGCGCCGTAGGCTGGTGCTTCGCACCCAGCAGCATCCGCGGCGCACCCGCGGACCGAATCAGAAGAGGTCAGACTCGTGCCGACTGGCAAGGTCAAGTGGTACGACGCCGAGAAGGGCTTCGGCTTCCTGTCGAAGGACGACGGCGGCGACGTCTACGTCCGCAACGACGCACTGCCCGCCGGCGTCACGACGCTGAAGGGGGGCACCCGCGTCGAGTTCGGGATCGTCCAGGGACGCCGCGGCGACCAGGCGCTGCAGGTGCGCCTGCTCGAGCCGACCCAGTCGGTGTCGAAGGCGATGCGCAAGAAGCCTGAGGACATGGTCAACATCGTCGAGGACCTCTACCGCCTGCTCGAGAACATCGAGAAGGGCTACCGCAACGGGCGGCACCCGGACCCCAAGACGGCCAAGCCGACCGCCAAGCTGCTGCGCGCGCTGGCCGACGAGCTGGAGCTCTGACCTTCGGGCCATGGGGGGTCAATTACCACGGGACCGTGGTAATTCACCCTCGCGCTTGGTGGCACGCACAACCTTCCCCAGGGGATCTCCCGCTTCCCGTGGTGAACTCTCCCCGGGAAGCGGCCGATTACCACGGGACCGTGGTAATCGGCCCGGCCCCGCGCGGCCGCAACGGGGAGCTACCTCGCCGCTGTGGCGCCGGGGTTGCCGCGGTCGCTGCGCACGGCGCTGACCACGAACACCGCCCAGGCGACCAGGATGGTGGCGGCCACGCCCAGCCCGACCTGCGGGATGAGCGGCAGGGCGATGCCGAGGAAGCCGCCGACCACCCAGGACAGCTGGAGCAGCGTCTCCGACCGCGCGAACGCGCTGGCCCGGGTCGCCTCGGGGACGTCGCGCTGGATCAGCGCGTCGAGCGAGAGCTTGCCGAACGACTGCGCGAGCCCCGCCGTGAGACCGAGCAGCACCGCGGTCGGGAGCCCGTAGAAGAAGGCGACCACTGTGGCGACGAGGGCGTCGGCCACCAGCGCGACCACGACCGTGATCTCGGGCTTCACGTTGCGCAGCACCGAGCCCAAGGCGATGCCCAGGGTGCTGCCGAAGCCCGCCGCGCCGATGACGAGACCCAGCAGGAGCTCGGGCCGGGTCTCCCAGCCGGGGAACGGCTCGTCGCGGAGCAGGAACGCCATGAACATCGTCAGGAACCCCGACAGCAGCCGGAGGCCGGCATTGCAGCGCAGCCCGAGCACGACCGGACGGGGTACGGCGGGGCGGGGCCGGCGTCGCCAGCCGGGCTCGCGGTCACCCGCCGCGTGGTCAACCCGCTCGGGCAGCAGGATCGCCAGGATCGTGCCACCGACGAACACCGCGAACGCGTAGCGCAGCGACCACTGCGCGCCGAAGGTCGAGGCGAGCACGGCCAGCGGTGCGGAGATGGCGGCTCCGGCGACGCCGGCCAGCGAGATGCGCGAGTTCGCCTTGACCAGGGTGAGCTGGTCGGGGAGCAACCGGGGTACGGCGGCCGCCCGCGTGACGCCGTACGCCTTGGACGCGACCAGGCACCCCAGCGCCGCCGGGTAGAGCGCCACCGAGCCGGTCGCCACCGCGTCCGCGAGCACCCAGCACAGGAACCCGCGCAGCGCCATGGTCGACCCGATCGCCCAGCGCCGGCCCTGGCTGAACCGGTCGAGGAACGGTCCGATCAGCGGCGCCACGATCGCGAACGGCAACATGGTCAGGCCGAGGAACAGCGCGACCTGCCCGCGGGCCTGCTCGGTCGGCACCTGGAAGAAGAGCGTGCCGGCCAGCGAGATCGCCACCGCCGCGTCTCCCGCCGCGTTGAACGCGTGCAGCTCGATGAGACGCGACAGCCCGCTCTGCCCTGCCCCTTCGGCATGGGTCGCACGGCGGGCCTGCCGGAGCGTGAAGCCGGCGGCCGAGCCGGTGGCCGTGCCCGCCCGGCGTACGCCACGACCGGAGGCGGCAGCGGCGCGGCCCACTCCGCGGCCCACCCCGCGACCCGCGGCCCGGACCCGTTCGGCCCGGCTCGGGCCCTGGGGCGACTCGGGGGTCGAGCCGTCGCCTGGGGCGTCGCCGGAGGCGGTGGTGCGGGTGCTGCCGGACCCGGCGGCGGACTCCTCCCCCGCGGGCGGGAGGCGGTCGTCCGGCGACATGCACCCATCTTGCCCAACGGCGGTGACCAGTTCTTCGCCCCGGGGCGACAACGCGCGGACGGTTAGGGAAGAATCACCCGTCGTGACCACGGCAACAGCGACCAAGAAGGCGGACGCCGTCGGTGCCCGCGCGGTCGACGCCGCCCGCACCGCGCTCCTCGAGTCCGTTGACGTCGTCGATATCGGCGAGCACCTCGGCCACGTCGGCGAGGACGAGCGGGTCGTCACCCACTTCTTCGCCTGCGTCCGGCCCGGGTACAAGGGCTGGCGCTGGGCCGTCACCGTCGCGCGGGCTCCGCGCGCCAAGGCCGTCACCGTCGACGAGGTCGTCCTGCTGCCGGGCGACGAGGCGATCGTCGCTCCGGAGTGGGTGCCGTGGCGCGACCGGATCAAGCCGGGCGACCTCGGCCCCGGGGACCTGCTCCCGACCGAGGACGACGACCCCCGGCTGGTGCCGGGCTACACCACCGGTGACGAGGTCGTCGACCAGGACTCCGTCCGCGAGGTCGCCGACGAGCTGGGGTTCGGCCGCACCCGCGTGCTCTCCCTCGAGGGCCGCGACCTGGCCGCGCAGCGCTGGTACGACGGATCGCATGGTCCCGACGCACCGATCGCCCAGTCGGCACCGGGCTCGTGCAGCACCTGCGGCTTCCTGGTGAGGATGGCGGGCCCGCTGTCGCAGGTGTTCGGGGTCTGCGCCAACGCCTACGCCAACGACGACGGTCGCGTCGTCTCCTTCGACCACGGCTGCGGCGCGCACAGCGAGGCCCGGCTCGGCAAGAAGAGTCGTCCGCAACCGCTGCCCGAGCCGGTGCTCGACACGCTCACCTGGGACGAGCTCGACCAGTTCTGAGACTCGGGTCATCCGGCACGCACTCCCCGAGGAGCAGGCGGAGCCAGGGGCTTCCGTGGTCGTCAGTTCGTCGGGTCCAGCGGGACCTGCCCCGGCGGACGATTCTGCCGCCGGTTGCGGCGCCGCCGGCAGTAGTCCCAGCCGATGACCCCGAGGCCGAAACCGGCCAGGCACGTCCACAGCCACCAGAGCCTGTCGGTGTCGGCCAGACGGCCCGCGAAGGGGAGCAGCAGGACGAAGCCGACCAACCACATCGCGGCGCCCACCGCGACCGTGCGGACGCCGTCGACGTCGAGCGGGTCGACGTCCGCGACGATGTAGGTGCGCTTGCCGATCTCGTGAGTCTTGAGTTCGGTCGGCTCCTCGGGCTGGTCCACCCGACGAATCTAACCCGGCGCCGGGCGGGCCGGCGCACGCGGGACGCCCGCCGACGCGACACGGTGGGCGAGGCGGCGTACGACAATGAGGACGAACCGGTCGCATCTGGCAAAATACGCACCGGCGCGGGGGCGACCGGCTCGGACCGCCCCGCCCGCGCTACACCCATCCCCCTGCGCACGTGCGAGGAGTCCCCAGCGTGGACACGTCAGCGAAGAGCCCCCAGAGCCCCAAGAGCTCGGAGGTCAACCGCGGAGCCCGAGGCCGCGTCGACTCCTTCTTCAAGATCTCCCAGCGGGGATCGACCGTGGGCCGCGAGCTCCGCGGCGGTGTCGTCACGTTCTTCACGATGGCCTACATCATCGTGCTCAACCCGATCATCCTGCTCGGCGCGCAGGACGCCGACGGGCAGCTGCTCGCCGGCGGCGACTTCGCGGGAATCGCGGCGGCCACCGCGCTGGTGGCGGGCGTGCTCACCATCGCGATGGGCGTGGTCGCCAACTACCCGCTCGCCCTCGCCACCGGCCTGGGGCTCAACGCGTTCGTGGCGTTCTCGATCGCGTCCGGGATGACCTGGGCGGACGCGATGGGCCTGGTGGTGCTCGAGGGCCTGATCATCCTGGTGCTGGTGCTGACCGGTTTCCGCACGGCGGTGTTCCACGCGGTGCCGGCCCAGCTCAAGATTGCGATCAGCGTGGGCATCGGCCTGTTCATCGCGTTGATCGGGCTGGTCGACGCCGGCTTCGTGCGCCGTACCGGCGCCGGACCGGTGCCGGTCGAGCTCGGCAGCGGTGGGGCCCTGGTCGGCTGGCCCGTGCTCGTGTTCGTGTTCGGGCTGGTGCTGATGGTGACGCTGTTCGTGAGGAACGTGAAGGGCGCGATCCTGATCTCCATCGCCGTCACGACCGTGCTGGCGATCGTCGTCGAGTCGATCGCCAAGATCGGCCCGATGGTCGGCGCGGACGGCGCGTTCAACCCCAAGGGCTGGAACCTCAACGTGCCGGCGCTGCCCGACGCGATCGTGGACATCCCGTCGTTCCCGACGCTCGGCGAGTTCTCCCTGCTCGGGTCGTTCGAGCGGGTCGGGTTCGTGACCGCGGTGCTGTTCATCTTCACGCTGCTGCTGGCGGACTTCTTCGACACGATGGGCACCATGACCGCGATCGGTGCGGAGGCCGGCCTGCTCGACGAGCAGGGTGCCCCGCCGAACACCAAGCGGATCCTGGTGGTCGACTCGCTGGCCGCGGCCGCGGGTGGTGCCGCGGGCGTCTCCAGCAACACGTCGTACATCGAGTCCG
Organism: Nocardioides sp.; assembly: GCF_035697785.1. Classification (GTDB taxonomy): domain Bacteria; phylum Actinomycetota; class Actinomycetes; order Propionibacteriales; family Nocardioidaceae; genus Nocardioides_B. The sequence continues at coordinate 40,117 of NZ_DASSCL010000043.1, read as the reverse complement.
CTACGGGCGTCGCCGAGGGTGCGCGCACGGGCCTGGCCAGCGTCGTCACCGGCCTGCTGTTCCTGCTCGCCACGATCTTCGCGCCGCTGGTCGAGGTGATCCCCAACGAGGCCGCGGTCCCCGCGCTGGTGCTGGTCGGGTTCCTGATGATGCAGCAGGTCAAGAACATCGACTGGGACGACCTGGAGATCGCGATCCCGGCGTTCCTGACGATCGCGCTGATGCCGTTCACGTACTCGATCTCGGTCGGCATCGGCGCCGGCTTCGTCGCCTACGTGCTGATCAAGTGCGTGCGCGGCAAGGCCGCCTCGGTGCACCCGCTGATGTGGGTCGTGTCCGCGCTGTTCGTCGTCTACTTCGCGATCGACCCGGTCCGGCAGCTGATCGGGTAGCCGGCGCTCAGAGCGTGCGGCGGTGCTCGCGCCACCGCTCGACCATCGACGCGGTTTCCATGCGCGAGAACCGGAAGAACTCCTCGGTCTCACGCAGCCGACGGCCGCCGCGGGTCTCCGGGCCGACGGCGTCCGCGGCGTCGTGCACCGCCCGCTCCCAGACCTCGAGCATCGGCAGCCGGGCGAGCATGATCGTGGACCAGACGTCCTCGTCGTACACCCGGTAGAGGTCGGCGCGTGAGCCAGGTGCCCGCTCCTTGAACAGCAGCCGGGTCGCGGTGAGGTAGCGAACGGCGCCGGACACGGCGGCCGGGCTGATCCGCAGACCCTCGGCGAAGTCCGCTGCGGTGTAGCGGTCGGAGTCCTCGGCCAGCGCGTAGGCGAACACGCGGGCGGCCATGCGGGGGATACCGCCCTCGGCGAGCAGCGTCGCCACCTGCTCGACGGCGGCGAGCAGCCGCTCGTGGTCCTGGGTCGGTCGCGCGACGTCGGTCATGGCGGCATCATAACCTTCAGAAGGTTCACAAAGTCGTGAATTTAGTGGCACCATGGAGGAATGAGCACAGCGATCTCCACCCGAGACGTGGTCAAGACCTTCGGCAGCACGCGGGCCCTCGATGGGCTCGACCTGGAGGTGGCGACGGGGGAGGTGCACGGGTTCCTCGGGCCGAACGGGGCCGGCAAGTCCACGACCATCCGCATCCTGCTCGGGCTGATGCGCGCGGACTCGGGCTCCCTCCAGCTGCTCGACGGCGACCCGTGGCACGACGCAGCCACCCTGCACCGCCGGCTGGCGTACGTGCCCGGTGACGTGAACCTGTGGCCCAACCTGACCGGTGGTGAGGCGATCGACCTGCTCTCCCGGCTGCGTGGCGGCATCGACGAGAAGCGGCGCGCCTCGCTGCTGGAGCGTTTCGACCTCGACCCGACCAAGAAGGCCCGGTCCTACTCCAAGGGCAACCGGCAGAAGGTCGCGCTCGTCGCCGCGCTGGCCAGCGACGTCGAGCTGCTGCTCCTCGACGAGCCGACCTCGGGGCTCGACCCGTTGATGGAGGCGACGTTCCAGGAGTGTGTGCGGGAGATCCGCGAGGAGGGCCGCACGATCCTGCTGTCGAGCCACATCCTCGCCGAGGCCGAGGCGCTCTGCGACCGGGTGAGCATCATCCGGTCGGGGCGCGTCGTGCAGACCGGCACGCTGGCCGACCTGCGCGGTCTCACCCGGACCACCGTGGAGGTGGCGACGGAGTGGCCGGCCGACGGCCTCGCCAACGTCCCCGGGGTGCTGCACGTGGAGCGGGTCGACGGCAAGGTCCGGTTCGACGTAGACACCGACCACCTCGACGAGGCCATGGACCACCTGGCGCCGTTGCGGATCCGCTCGCTGGTCAGCCACCCGCCCACGCTGGAGGAGCTGTTCCTGCGCCAGTTCGGCGACGTGATGGAGGAGGAGCCGGCGCGATGAAGGCGTTCACGGGTACGCCGGCGCTGGTGCGGCTGGCCCTGCGTCGCGACCGGATCCGGCTGTCGGTGTGGGTGCTCGCGCTGGTCGGCGTCACCGCGGCGTCGGCGTCGGCGGTCGCGTCGACGTACGACACTCCCGCGGAGATCGCGTCGTACGCCCGCAACATCGGCTCGAGCCCGGCCTCGATCGCGATGGCTGGGCCGCCCGTGGCGCTGGACACGATCGGCGGCATCGTCGTCTACGAGACCAGCCTGACGGTGCTGCTCGGTGTCGCGCTGATGGCGCTGTTCACCGTCGTCCGGCACACGCGGAGCGAGGAGGAGGTCGGCCGCACCGAGCTGCTCGCCTCGGCGGTGGTCGGTCGGCACGCCGGCACCGCCGCGGCGGTGTCCGTCGCGGTCGGCGCGTCGCTGGTCGTCGGGCTCGGGGTCACCGGGTCCGTGCTGGTGACGCCGTTCCCGACCGGGGCTGCGGTCCTGTACGGCGTGTCCGTGACCGTGCTGGGCATCGTGTTCGCCGCGGTGGCGACCGTCACCGCGCAGCTGATGTCGCACGGACGGTCCGCAACCGGGGCGGCGCTGGCGGTGCTCGGCGCGTCCTTCGCGCTCCGTGCGATCGGGGACGTGCAGGGCAGCTTCCTCTCCTGGCTCTCCCCGGTGGGCTGGTCGCAGGGCGTGCACCTGCTCGCGGGCGACCGCTGGTGGCCGCTGCTGATCTCGCTCGTCTTCGCCGTCGGCCTGTTCGGCCTGGCGGGGTGGCTGACCACGCGACGCGACGTCGGCTCCGGGGTCTGGGCCGACCGGCCGGGCCCGGGCCGCGCCGGTCGGCTGCTGTCCTCTCCGCTGGGGCTCGCCTGGCGGTTGCAACGTGGCACGGTGGTGGGCTGGGGGGTCGGGCTGGTGCTGCTCGGCGTCGTGTTCGGCTCGGTGAGCAATGACCTCCAGGACATGGTCCGGGACAACCCGACGCTGCAGGAGTACTTCGCGGAGACCGGCGGCAGCATCACCGACGCCTTCTTCGCGGTGGCGCTGCTGTTCATGGGGCTCGGGGCGGCCGGGTTCGCGGTGGCGTCCGCGCTGCGTCTGCACGGGGAGGAGTCGGCCGGCCGGCTCGAGCCGCTCCTCGCCACCGACGTGAGCCGGGACCGGATGCTGCTCACCCCGCTCGTCGTGACGGTGGGCGGCGCCGCGCTGCTGGTGACGGTCGGCGGCCTCGGGGTCGGGCTGGCCGACGCGCTGGTGCGCGGTGACTTCGGCGCGGTGCTGCCGCTGGTCGCGCAGTCGTGGGTGCAGCTGCCGGCGGTCCTCGTCCTGGTCGGGCTGGCCGTGCTGCTGATGGGCTGGCTCCCGCGCGCGACGGCCGTTGCCTGGGCCGTGGTGGGGTTCGCCTTCGTCGTCGGGTGGCTGGGCGGGCTGCTGTCGCTGCCGTCGTGGCTCAGTGGGCTGTCGCCGTTCCAGCACCTGCCGCAGGTACCCGTGGAGGAGGTCACGGTCGCCCCCCTCGTCGTACTCACCCTGGTGGCGGTCGTGCTGGTCGTCGTGGGTGCCCTGGGCTTCCGGAGACGCGACATCGCCTGACTTGTTGAGACGCGCGTTGTGAGGTGTTGAGACGCGCCTCCCGGGATGTCGAGACGCGCCCCGGGGGTCTCGAAGCGCGCGTATGGGGATGTCGGCCCTTCGGACCGCGCTTCGAGGACTCGCGGGACGCTGCTCGACAGCCACGAACCGCATCTCACGGCCCCGGGCCCGCCTCTCAACGCCCGCAAGCACGTCTCAACATCCCACGGGAATCGTTAGCATGGCTAATGAGTTACGCTAACGATATGTCACCCACCATCGAGCAGGTCGCGCGGACGGACAGCGGTCTGGCGTCGGCGCTGCGCGTCTCCCTCGCCCGGCTGAGCCGTCGCCTGCGTGCGGAACGAGACCCCGACAACGAGCTGCTCCCGGTGGGGCAGCTGTCGGTGCTCGGCACGCTGTTCCGCAAGGGACCGTCCACGATCGGGCAGCTCGCGGCCGAGGAGCGGGTGCAGCCCCCGTCGGTGACGCGGACCGTCAACTGCCTCGTGGACGGCGGCTACGTCGTCCGCCGTCCGCACGAGACGGACGGCCGGCAGGTCGTGGTCGCGCTGTCCGCCAAGGGCGAGGAGACGCTGAGAGCCGACCGGAAGCGGCGCGACGTGTGGCTCGCCCAACGGCTGCGCGAGCTCACCCCCGAAGAACGACACGTGCTGCGCCAGGCGGCACCCCTCCTAGACAGATTGGCCCACATTTGAGTCCCACGTTCCAGGCGCTGTCGAACCGCAACTACCGGCTGTACGCAGCCGGTGGTGTGGTGTCGAACACCGGCACTTGGATGCAGCGCGTCGCGCAGGACTGGCTCGTCCTCCAGCTGAGCGCCAACAACGGCACCGCGCTCGGCATCACCACCGGGCTGCAGTTCCTGCCCATGCTGCTGCTCTCGCCGTACGCCGGCCTGATCGCCGACCGGTTCCCGAAGCGCCGCCTGCTGCAGGTCACCCAGCTGATGATGGCGGTGCCGGCGATCCTGCTCGGCGTGCTCGCTGTGACCGGGGTGGCGCAGACGTGGCACGTCTACGTGTTGGCGTTCGTGTTCGGCATCGGCACGGCCTTCGACGCGCCGGCACGGCAGTCGTTCGTCAGCGAGATGGTCGAGCCCGAGCTGCTCACCAACGCGGTCGGGCTCAACAGCGCGTCGTTCAACGCCGCGCGCATGGTCGGCCCGGCGCTCGCCGGCGTCCTGATCGCCGCGTTGGGCTCCGGGGCCGAGGCGACCGGCTGGGTCATCATCCTCAACGGTCTCAGCTACAGCGCGGTCATCTACGTGCTGCAACGGATGCGACCCGAGGACCTCGACTCGGCCGAGCTCGCCGCGCGCGGCAAGGGGATGATCCGGGAGGGGATGCGCTACGTGCGCGGACGTCCCGACCTGATGCTGGTGCTGGCGATCGTGTTCTTCGCCGGCACCTTCGGCCTCAACTTCCAGATGACCTCGGCGCTGATGGCTACCGACGTTTACGGCAAGGGCGCGACGGAGTACGGCCTGCTCGGTACGACGATGGCGGTCGGCTCGCTCGCCGGCGCCCTGCTCGCCGCGCGGCGTGGCCGTCCTCGCCACCGGCTCGTGGTGCTGGCCGCGCTGGCGTTCGGCACGGTCGAGATCCTGGCCGGCCTCGCGCCGTCGTACCTCACGTTCGTGCTCTGGACACCGCTGCTCGGCATCACCGCGCTGACCATGATCACCGCCGCCAACGCGACGGTGCAGCTCGGCACCGCCCCGATGATGCGCGGCCGGGTGATGGCGCTCTACATGATGATCTTCATGGGCGGGACGCCCCTGGGCGCACCCATCGTCGGCTGGATCGGGGAGGTGTTCGGGGCGCGCTGGACGCTGATCGGCGGCGGTCTCGGCACGATCCTCGGCGTGCTCCTGGCCGCGGCCGTGTTCAGCCGCAGCCAGGGCATGCTCGACCCCGAGGTCAACGACCGGCCGCGGCTGCGTAAGCGCGTCCGTGCCCCCGCAGTTCAAGCTCGTTGACCCCGGGGAACCTCGGGCGGGCCCGCTAGGTCCTGGAGGCGAACCAGGGTGCGTGCAGGTCGCGGTACTCCACGTCGTGCACCATGTGGTCGAACTGCATCATGGCGTCGTGCATCGGGCCGGAGATCGGCATCGCCTGGCTCTCGCCCCTGCGCGCCGCGGCCTCGTCGGTGAACGCGACGGTCTCGGTGAACGTGCCGTCGTCCTCGATCGCGAACGTCGCGCCGATGATCTCGGGCCGGGCCTCGTGCAGCATCGTCTCCATGTCGTGCATGCCGCTCTCGAGCGCGTCGGGGTCGTCGAGCTTGCCGCGGATGACCTGCACGAAGCCGGCCTGGTCGGATCCGCCGTCCATCATCATCACGACCCGTTCGCAGTCGTGGAACTCGACGGGACCGTCGTACAACCGCTCCATCTCCGCCCAGAACGCCTGCTGCTCCGGCCGCTGCGAGTTGGCCATCGCCGCGTCCTTCGACTCGAACCGGATGACCGCGATCATCTCGCCGTCGTCGGTGAACCCGTAGGTGCCGCCGAGCCAGCCTGGCGCCTGGGGCGCCACCTCCCGCAGCCACCGGTCACCGAGTGCCCGCATCTCGTCCTGCCGCTTGCACCTGCCCTGGATGATCTGGATGAACATGCTGCCTCCTTCTGGGCGCGCGTCAGCACACACGTCCAGGTCGTCGGTACCAACGCACGCTAGGCGTGGGCCCTCCGCGGGTCCATAGCGCGATCGGGTCGTCCGTTCTGCCCCGATAAACTCGCCGCATGAACCCCCGCTACCGCCGCATGGTGATCCCGGGCGCCCTGGTGGGGCTGATCCTGATCGTCGCCATCGCCGCCCTCGTCCGGGGTTAGGACGTGGCCGAGCCGTTGCTGCGGGCGCTGGCCCGGATGCGTGGGCTGCTCCTCGACGACGCGGTGCTCGTGCGCGCGGTGGCGTCCGGTCGGCAGAAGGGTCGGCAGCCGGGGTGGCGGCGGGTGGAGCTGCGGTACGTCGACCTCAAGGCCGGCCGTCGCCTGCAGCTGACGGCCTACGACGACACGCAGGCGCACACGAGCAACCACGAGCCGGGGGAGCCCGCGCGGGACGCGGTGGAAGCGCTGCTCGACGAGCCGTTCGGCAACTGGCACGTCGAGACCACCACCGAGACCTACCAGCTCCGGGTCACCAAGAAGCTCGAGGCGATGGTGCACACGACGCCCAGGAGCCGCACGGCCTCGTCCGCCGGTGACGACGGGAGCCCCGACACCGATGACGCGGCGCCGGCGCGGGCGCACGACCGACGCAAGCCCAGGCTGCTTCCCGAGGACCATCCCGTGCTCCGTGCGGTGGGGATCGCCGACGCCGACGGCCGGGTCAAGCCGAGCCGGCAGGCGAAGTACCGGCAGGTCGAGGAGTTCCTGCGCAGCCTGGGCCCGGCCGTCGACGACGCGATGGCGTCGGGACGACTGCGCACCCCGACCGCGGGGGAGCCCCTTCGGGTCGTCGACCTCGGCTGCGGCAACGCGTACCTCACGTTCGCCGCGCACGCGTACCTAAGCGAGGTGCGCGGACTCCCGGTCCACCTCGTCGGCGTGGACGTGAAGGCCCAGTCGCGCGAGCACAACAGCGCCGTCGCCGAGGAGCTGGGGATCGCCGGCACGGCCACGTTCGTGCAGGGCGACATCGCCACCGCCGTCGTACACGAGCGACCAGACGTGGTGCTGGCGTTGCACGCCTGCGACACCGCCACCGACGACGCCCTGGCCCGGGCGGTCGAGTGGCAGGCCCCCCTCGTCCTGGCCGCACCCTGCTGCCACCACGACGTCGCCGCCCAGCTGCGTCGCACGCCCACCCCACCGCCGTACTCCATGCTCACCCGGCACGGCATCCTGCGCGAGCGGTTCGCCGACACCCTGACCGACGCGGTCCGCGCCGGCGTCTTGCGGCTGGTCGGCTACCGAGTCGACGTCATCGAGTTCGTGGAGAGCAAGCACACGCCGCGCAACACCTTGCTCCGCGCCGTGCGCACCGGGGCGCCGCCCTCGGACAAGGCGCGCGCGGAGTACGACGACCTGACCCGCACCTGGGGCGTGCACCCGGCCCTCGCGGAGCGGCTGCATGACCGGCTGGTCTAGCGCCTTCTTGCTGACGGCGGTCCTGCTCCTGATCGGTACGCCGGGTGCCGCAGCCGCGGCGGACGAGGCGGGTCGGCCCCTGTTTGCGTTTACCGACCGGGCGATCGCCGAGTCCAGCGGACTGGTCGACACCGGCGCCGTGGTCTACACCGTCAACGACTCCGGCTCGGGGCCGGTGCTCTACGCCGTCGACCCCCGCAGCGGGGACACCACGCGCCGCACGACGTACACCCCCGACGAGGTCGAGGACGTCGAGGCGCTCGCTCCCGGCCGGGCCGGCACGGTGTGGGTGGCCGACGTCGGCGACAACCAGCGCTCGCGCGACTCCGTCTCGCTCTACCGGGCCCGGCATGGCGCGACGACGACCGCGCCGCGGCTCGACCTCGCCTACCCCGACGGCCCGCGCGACGCCGAGACGTTGCTCGCGCACCCGCGCACCGGGCGGCTGTTCGTGGTGTCCAAGACCGTCTTCGGCGGCACCGTCTACGCAGTGCCGGCCGGCGCCCGACCGGGCGGCACCCTGACGATGCGGCGGTTCGCGCAGGTGCCGGGGCTCATCACCGACGGGGCGTTCCTGCCCGACGGGCGGCACGTCGTGCTGCGCAGCTATGCCACCGCGACCGTCTTCACGTTCCCCGCGTTCGAGGTGCGCGGCACCTTCGACCTGCCGGAGCAGCGCCAGGGGGAGGCGGTCTCGGTGAGCCCCCGTGGCCGCGTGCTGCTGAGCAGCGAGGGCGTGGGAGCCGAGGTGCTGCAGGTCGAGATACCCGCGCGGCTGACCCGGGACGTGCGGCCCGGGTCCGCGCCCTCGGCGAGCGCGGCGCCGGTCACCCCGGACCCGGCCGCCGACGACCCCCGGCCGCGGGACCGACCGGACCGGCACCCGCTCGCGCTCGGCCTGCGTCTGGCCGCGGGCCTGGTGTTCCTCGGCGCCCTCGGCCTGGGCCTGCGCCGGCTGTGGCGCGCGGACCGTCCCTGAACGAATTTCTCGTCCCGTCGCCCACCGATATCGGTAGTCCGACCGTGACCCCTGGACCACGGTGGCACTACCGATATCGGTGGCCTGTCGGTCGCCGTGTACCAGTGGCTGGGCAGGCCTCAGCCGAGACGCTCGACCACGTGGTCGATGCAGACTGTCAGCGCCTCGACGTCGGCCGGGTCGATGGCGGAGAACATCGCGACCCGCAGCTGGTTGCGGCCGAGCTTGCGGTACGGCTCCACGTCGACGATCCCGTTGGCCCGCAGGGTCTTGGCGACGGCCGCGGCGTCGACGGCGTCGTCGAAGTCGATGGTGCCGATCACCAGCGAGCGCTCGTCGGGGTCGGCTACGTACGGCGTCGTGTAGGAGGTCTTCTCCGCCCAGCCGTAGAGCCGGCTCGACGAGTCGCTGGTGCGGGACACCGCGAAGTCCAGTCCGCCCTGACCGTTGAGCCAGTCGAGCTGGTCGGCGAGCAGGAACAGCGTGGCCAGCGACGGGGTGTTGTAGGTCTGGTTCTTCGACGAGTTGTCGATCGCGGTCGGCAGGTCGAGGAACGCCGGCACCCACCGGTCGGTCGCCGCGATCTCGGCGGCGCGCTCCAGTGCGGCCGGTGACATCACGGAGACCCAGAGGCCGCCGTCGGCCGCGAAGTTCTTCTGCGGTGCGAAGTAGTAGGCGTCCACCTGGGTGATGTCGACCGGCAGGCCGCCGGCGCCGGAGGTGGCGTCGATCAGCACCAGCGCGTCGTCGTCGGCGCCTTCGACCCGGCGTACCGGCGCCATCACGCCGGTGGAGGTCTCGTTGTGCGCCCAGGCGTACGCGTCGATGCCGGCCTCGCCGCGGGGTGCCGGGCGGGTGCCGGGGTCGGAGGTGATCACGGTGGGGGCGCCGAGGAACGGTGCGCTCTGCGCGGCCTTGGCGAACTTCGAGGAGAACTCGCCGAAGGACAGGTGCTGGCTGCGCCGGCGGATCAGGCCGAACGTGGCGATGTCCCAGAACGCGGTGGCGCCGCCGTTGCCGAGCACGACCTCGTAGCCGTCGGGCAGGGCGAACAACGAGGAGATGCCCTCGCGGACCCGGCCCACCAGCTGCTTGACCGGAGCCTGACGGTGCGACGTGCCGAGAAGCGTGTCCCCGGTGCCGGCGAGGGCCTGGAGCGCCTCGATCCGCACCTTCGACGGTCCCGCGCCGAAGCGTCCGTCGGCAGGCTTGAGGTGGTCGGGGATGGTGATCGTGTCGGTCACGACAGAACCTCGTCAGACGTCTCGGAGTGAGAGTGACCTGACCTCGTTGTCAGTGCGGTCGAGGGACCAGCGCGGCCTATTCTGGCATCCGCCCACCAGCGTGAGGAGACGGGGACACATGTCGAGCCAGCCCATCTGGGGTCGGGTGAGGTCGGGTGAGTCGTGCTGAGGATCGAGCGCGTCCCGGTCACGGACGCCGCCGCGCAGGCGCTGATCACCGAGGTGCAGGAGGAGTACGTACGCCGCTACGGCGGCCCGGACAACACCCCGCTCGAGCCCGGAGTGTTCGACCCGCCCCACGGTGCGTTCTTCGTCGGGAAGCTCGGCGACGTGCCCATGGTGATGGGCGGGTGGCGGCTCCGGCCGGACGTGACGAGGCTCGGCGGCCGGCTGTCGGCCGAGATCAAGCGGATGTACGTCGCCCCGGCCGGCCGCCGCACGGGCCTCGCCCGCGCCGTACTCGCGCACCTCGAACGCACGGCGGCCCAGGCCGGCGCCGACGTCATGGTGCTGGAGACGGGGATCGCGCAGCCGGAGGCGATCACGCTGTACGAGTCGTCGGGCTATGCGCCGGTCGAGAAGTTCGGTCACTACGCCTGGTCGCCCAAGTCGCGGTGCTACGGCAAGCGACTCGGCGGGGTGGTCGTAGGACCATCGGGCAACTAGTCGGGCGGGGTGTGGAACGTCTAGTTTCCGGTACGGAGAACAGTTCGCGTCGCGGACTCCGCGGAGGGCCCGTAGACCGGACGCTGACGAGGGACGGGGGCCGACGGGCCGGCGACGGCGACAACGGGGAGTCGCCAATACCGGCCCGTCGGGGTCTCGATGATCCGGACGGCTGCCGGGTCTCGGTGGCAGACTGCGCGCATGGAGCCACGCACCCACACGGTGTCCCTGAGCTGTGACGCCGCTGAGGCGTTCGACGTGTTCACCGCGCGCACCTCGGAGTGGTGGCCCGAGGCCTACACCCCCGACCCGGAGGCCTTCGACGGCGTGGTCATCGAGCCGTCGGTCGGCGGCCGGGTGGTGATGCGGATGTCCGGTGGCGTCGAGCACCAGATCGGCGAGGTCACCGCCTGGGAGCCGGGCCGGCTCTACGCGCAGACCTGGACCCTCGCGCAGGACCCGGCGGCGCCGAGCTCGCTTACCGTCACCTTCACCGACGACGGCGACGGCTCCGAGGTCCGGGTCGAGCACGGTGGCTGGCACGAGGGCAACGCGGCCTACCGGCAGAAGTTCGGCGACTGGGACCTGATTCTCGAGCGATTCGCGTTCGTCGCGACCACCTGAGCCGCCGCCCGGTTGGGCCATTCCGTCACCCATCCCGCGGACGTAGCCTCGAAAAGACGAGGGGAGCCGTCATGGAGTGGTTGGTCGCCCTGGTCGCCGGCGGTGGTCTCGTGCTCGGTGGCAGGTACTGGCTGGATCGTCGACGTGTCCACCGCGAGAACGACGACGAGCTGGACGGTGTCCGCGATCTCGCGGACGAGGACGTCACCCTGCTCGGCGAGCAGCTCCAACGCCTGGACGGCGCCGTATGGGACCTCGATGCCGAGGGTCGAGCCGACTACCAACGGGCACTCGACGCCTACGAGTCCGCGCAGCGAGCCGTCCCCCGGATGCGCGGCGTCGACGAGATCAGCACCGTGACCGACACCCTCTCGAACGGCCGCTACGCGATCGCATGCGTGCAGGCTCGTCTGGAGGGTAGACCGGTCCCGGCGTTCCGTGTGCCGTGCTTCTTCAACCCGCAGCACGGGCCGTCGACGGAGGACGTCCGTTGGACAGCACCGGGTCGCGGTACCCGCACCGTGCCGGCGTGCGCCCAGGACGCGGCCCGGGTTCGCAGTGGCGAGACTCCTGAGGTGCGCAAGGTGAGGATCGGGTCTCGGATGGTGCCCTACTGGGAGGCCGGCGCGGCCTACCTGCCGTACGGGCAGGGCTACTTCGTGGGCGGCATGGTGCCCGGCGTGGTCGGCCTGGACTGGGCCTTCGACCCGCCGCCCGTCGAGCACGGGTTCGCCGGAGGGCATGACGGCGGCTTCGACCTGGGCGGCGGCTTCGGGGACGGGGGCGGCTTCGACGGGGGTGGCGGGGGCGGCGGCGGGGACGGCGGCGGCGTCTAGCTCACCAGCAGGTAACGCTCGTCATCGATCTCCTTGCCCCAGTAGATCGGCTCCGGGAGGTGTCGTACGACGGCGTCGCGGCCGGTCGCGCGCACCAGCGCCTCGGTGTCGCCCGCGGCCAGACCGCTTCCGGTGAACCAGCAGCCCTCCACGAGCAGCAGCCGGCCGCCGGGTGCGAGCAGCTCGACCCAGCGCGCCAGGCCGGCGGCCGGGTCGGGCAGGGCCCACAGCACGTGCCGGGACAGCACCACGTCGAACGAGCCGGCGGCCAGGTCGGGGTCGGCGGCGTCACCCACCGCGAACGTCGCGTTGTGCCCCGCGGCCTTCGCGGTGGCGCGGACGATCATCTCGGGCGACAGGTCGACTCCGGCGACGTCGTACCCCTCCTCGGCGAGCAGCACCGACAGGGTCCCGGTGCCGCAGCCCAGGTCCGCGACCCGCGCGGGCGCCGGCGGCAGGTGCGCGAGCAGCAGGTCGCGCCACGCCGCCCGGATGAGCGGGTCACGCAGGCCGTGGTCGGGCTCGTCGTCGAAGCCGGCCGCCTCGGCGTCCCAGGCGGCCCGGGTCTCCTCGGTGCTCATCGGTTCAACCTAAGGCGCCCCGCCGACACGGCTGACTTCCCGTGGCTATCTCCACGATCCCGTGGTGAGTTCACACCGGGAAGGTGCCAATTCACAGGGGACCCAGTGAATTGGCCACCCGCCCTGCGCCCCAACATCACGCCCCGGCGGCCCAGGCGGTGTCCCAACCGTCGACCTCGTCGGCCTTCCGGACGGTGGGGCCGGTGTAGATCGCGGAGGGGCGGATCAGCCGGCCGGTGCGCTTCTGCTCCAGGATGTGCGCCGACCAGCCGCCGGTGCGCGCGCAGGTGAACATCGCCGTGAACATGTTCGGCGGCACCTCGGCGAAGTCGAGCACGATCGCCGCCCAGAACTCGACGTTGGTCTCGAGCACCCGGTCCGGCCGACGCTCCCGCAGCTCCGCGAGGGCGGCCTTCTCCAGCTCCTCGGCGACCTCGTAGCGGGGCGCGTTCAGCTCGCGGGCCGTGCGCCGGAGCACGCGGGCGCGCGGGTCCTCGGCGCGGTAGACCCGGTGGCCGAAGCCCATCAGCCGCTCCTTGTTGTCGAGCAGCTCCTTGACGTAGCCGCGGGCGTCGCCGCGCTTCTCCACCTCGTCGATCATCCCGAGCACGCGGGACGGGGCGCCGCCGTGCAGGGGTCCGCTCATCGCGCCGATGGCACCGGAGAACGCGGCCGCGACGTCGGCGCCGGTGGATGTGATCACCCGCGCGGTGAAGGTGGAGGCGTTCATGCCGTGCTCGGCAGCACTGCTCCAGTAGGCGTCGATCGCCTTGACGTGCTTCGCGTCCGCCTCGCCCTTCCAGCGGATCAGGAACCGCTCCGCGAGCGTCCTGCCCTGGTCGACGTCGGCCTGCGGCACGATCGGCTGGTGCAGGCCCCGGGCGGACTGGGCGGCGTACGACAGCACCATCACCGCGACCCGGCTGAGGTCCGCACGCGCCTGCTCGTCGCTGATGTCGTAGGTCTGCCGGAAGCCGAACGCCGGCGCCAGCATCGCGATCGCGGCCTGCACGTCGACCCGCACGTCGCCGGTGTGGACGGGGATGTTGTAGGCCTCCGCCGGCGGCAGGCCGGGCGAGTACGCGCCGTCGATCAGCAGGCCCCACACGTTCTCGAACGGGACCCGCCCGACGAGCTCCTCGATGTCGACGCCGCGGTAGCGCAGCGCGGAGCCTTCCTTGTCGGGCTCGGCGATCTCGGACTCGAAGGCGACGACGCCCTCCAGGCCGTGCTGGACCTCGGTCATCAGGCAGCTCCTCTCGTCGAGCCGTCGAGCCCAGCGGGCCCGAAACTCCCTCATCATGCCCGCTCGCGGGCGGGCCGTCACGCTCTACGTTGGTGACATGAGTGACGAGAGGGATCTCGCGGGACTGCGGCGTGAGTACGCCGTCGGCGGGCTGCACGAGTCCGACCTGACCGACGAGCCGATCGCGATGTTCCGGCGCTGGCTCCACGACGCGACGGCCGCCGGGTTGCACGAGCCGAACGCCATGGTCGTCGGTTCCGCGTCGGTCGACGGCACCCCCTCGCTGCGGATGGTGCTGCTCAAGGGCCTCGACCTGCGCGGGTTCGTGTTCTTCACCAACTACTCCTCCCGCAAGGGTCGCGAGCTCGACGCGAACCCTGCCTGCGCGCTGCTGTTCCCCTGGCAGGACCTCGAGCGGCAGGTGCGCGTCGAGGGCCCCGCGAGCCGGCTGACGGAGCGGGAGAACGCGGCGTACTTCGCCACCAGGCCGCGCGCCTCCCAGCTCGGCGCGTGGGCGTCGCCGCAGTCGGACGTGGTCGCCTCGCGCGAGGAGCTGGACCGTCGGTACGCCGAGACGGCGGCACGGTTCGGGGAGGCGGACGTGCCGCTGCCACCGGAGTGGGGCGGGTACCTCGTCACGCCCGAGGTCGTCGAGTTCTGGCAGGGCCGGCGCGGCCGCATGCACGACCGGCTGCGCTACGTGCGGGTCGCGGGCGCACCGGGCACCGAGGCGTCCTGGCGGGTCGAGCGGTTGGCCCCGTAGGAACGGGTCAGAAGCGGGAGTCGACTCGCACGTAGGCATCCGCGAGCTGGTTGGTATCGCTGGGGGACAGCCGGTTCGCCTGAGAGGTCGTGAAGCCTACGCAGCTGGCATCCGCAGACAGTGTGCCTCCATACACGTGAGCGGTCGCAGCACCGCCGTCCGCCTTCAACGAGGCGAGACGAGTGGTGCCCGTCCGTAGGTCCCGGACGAACAGGTCGAGCCGCCCATCGGTATCTCGCGGCTGGAAGTCGTCGTCCCGGGTCAGGAAGGCGATGTGCCTGCCCTTGGCAGACATCGACTGAGGCAGAACCGGGTCACGTCGAGGTCCGTGAACTCGACTCGGGGACGCGAACTCGATCCTGCCGCTTCGGAGATCCTTGACGTAGATGTCCCAACCGCGGTCGTCATCCTTCGGCGACAGGGAGGCGCGCACGAGGAATCCGTAACGCAAGCCGTTGGGGGACATCACGGCGCGCTTCGCTCCGGCATCGAACTGGCGTCCTCGTGCATCGGTAGAGACGCGTTTCGTGGTGCCCCGGCGCAGGTCACGGACGAAGACGTCAGACTGGCCGTTGGTGTCATGGCGGACGAGAGCGGGGTCGGTGGACTCGAACATCACGTACCTGCCGTCCCGCGACAGCATGGGAGAGGGGCTATTGGGCTCGATCCAGCTTGCTCCGCCGTCGTGCTGCACGGAAGCTACCGTCGTGACTCCGGTCGCCCGGTCGGTTACGAACGCGTCGTAGGAACCCTCGTGGCCTTGCGGATCGGTTTCGCCCAATACGGAAGAGGCCGTTGACGCCAACATGACGTAACGGCCGTCGTCGGAGATTGCGGCGTCTGTCACATCCAGACGGTCCGCTGTCGCGGAGACAAGCGTGATCCGTTGCGTCATCCCGAGCGACCGGTCGCGGATGAACAGGCCGGCGCCCACCGCATCGTCGACCAGGTTTGTGGCGCTGCTCGTCATGACAACGAAGCGACCGTCGGTGGACATGTCGAACGCGTCGGTCCGCCCGTTAGCCGGCCGACCGTCAACGCCCCTGGACACCAGCTCCAAGGAGCCGGAGGACCGATCACGAATGTAGACGTCCCCGGTTCCAGGGGTGTCCCCTGGTTGCCAGTTGCTGGCTTTGGATCCGAACAGCACGTAGCGACAGCCGGATGACACATCGGTGAAGGAGCTGCCATCGTTGCCTTCTTCCCTAGCGAACCCGACCGAGATGTGTTCCGTCGTCGCGGGTGCTGCCCTGAATCCATGACTGGGCCAATCTCGGAGTGCAGGCGTGGCGGTGGCACCAAGGGACGCCGCAGCACCGACCGCGATGACCGCCGACGACGCGGCCCTGAAGGTCACTGTCCGCACGCTGTTCATCGATAGGCCTCCGTCAGCCCCAATTCGCATCGAACCGGATCCGAGGCTAACCGTACGGGCGCCGAAGGGGCTCGTGATCACACAAGAAATACACTTGTGAGTGAGTGCTCACTCACTTAATCTCGACGGCGTGACTCCGCGCGCCGCCCCGATGAACCCCGACGACCGCCGCCGGGCGATCATCGACGCGGTGCGCCCGTTGCTGATCGAGCACGGCGACCGGCTCACCACCCGGCTGATCGCCGAGGCGGCCGGCGTCGCCGAGGGCACCATCTTCCGGGTCTTCGCCGACAAGGACGAGCTGATGCACGCCGTCGCCGTCGAGACGCTCAACCCGGCCGACGCCCGGGAGCAGCTGCAGGCGGCACTCGGCGACCACATCGACCTGCCCACCAAGGTGCGGGTCACCGCCGACCTGATGCTGCACCGCTCCGACCAGGTGATCGCCGTGCTGATGGCGATGCGCAAGCACTGGATGGCGCACGCGAAAGAGGACGAGTCCCCGGGTCCACCGGCCTTCGTCGTGCAGTCCCACGAGGCCCTGCTCGAGCGGCTCACCGAGGTGTTCGAGCCGCACCGCGACGAGCTGGCGGTCACCCCGGAGCGCGCGGCGCTGCTGCTCCGCACGCTCGTGCTCGGCTCCCGCAACCCGGGCGTGCGACCGGAGGACAGACTCACCGCCGACGAGGTGGCCGGGGTGCTCCTAGACGGCATCCACCGACCGCGCTCCACCGACCCGGACGGCGAGGGGGAACCATGCTGATCCGACTGCTGCGCGCCTTCCTCGCGCCGTACCACCGCGACATCGCCGTCGTCGTGGTGCTCCAGTTCGTCGCGACGATGGCCGTGCTCTATCTGCCCAGCCTCAACGCCGACATCATCGACAAGGGCGTGGCCGTCGGCGACACCGGCTTCATCGTCCGCGCGGGCGGCGTGATGCTGGCCGTGTCGATGGTGCAGATCCTGTGCAGCATCGCCGCGGTGTACGTCGGGGCGCGCACCGCGATGCGCGTCGGCCGCGACCTCCGGTCGGCGGTGTTCCACCGGGTGGGCACGTTCTCGGGCCGCGAGCTCGCGCACTTCGGGGCGCCGTCGCTGATCACCCGCACCACCAACGACGTCCAGCAGGTCGGGATGCTCGTGCTGATGACCTTCACGATGATGGTCACCGCGCCGATCATGATGGTCGGCGGCGTGCTGATGGCGGCGCGCGAGGACCTCGGCCTGTCCTGGCTGGTCGCCGTCTCCGTGCCGCTGCTGTTCGCCTCGGTGGGTCTGGTCGCCTCGCGCATGGTGCCCGGCTTCCGGCTGATGCAGACCCGGATCGACGCCGTCAACCGGGTGCTGCGCGAGCAGATCACCGGCATCCGGGTGGTGCGTGCGTTCGTGCGCGAGCCGGTGGAGACCGAGCGGTTCGGGGAGGCGAACGACGACCTCACGAGGGTCGCCGTCAGTGTCGGCCGCTGGATGTCGACGATGTTCCCGGTCGTGATGCTGATCCTCAACGTGTCCAGCGTGGCGGTGCTCTGGTTCGGCGGGCACCGCGTCGACGCCGGGGCGATGCAGGTCGGCTCGCTGACCGCGTTCCTCGCCTACCTCGTGCAGATCCTGATGGCCGTGATGATGGCCAGCTTCATGCTGATGATGGTGCCGCGTGCGGCCGTCTGCGCCGACCGGATCGCGGAGGTGCTCGACACCGAGACGACCGTCGTACCGCCGGCCGACCCGGTCCGGCAGACCACCGGCCGCGGCCTCTCGATGCGGGGGGTCACGTTCACCTACCCGGGAGCGGAGGCGCCGGTGCTCCGCGACATCGACCTCGACGCCGGGCCCGGCCGCACCCTCGCGGTCATCGGGTCCACCGGTGCGGGCAAGTCAACGCTGGTCAACCTGGTGCCGCGGATCTTCGACGTCACCGCGGGCACGGTCGAGGTCGACGGTGTCGACGTACGCCGCCTCGACCCCGACCTGCTGTGGGGCCGGATCGGACTCGTGCCGCAGAAGGCGTTCCTGTTCTCCGGGACGGTCGCCGACAACCTCCGGCACGGCCGGCCCGACGCCACCGAGGACGACATGTGGGCCGCGCTCGAGGTCGCGCAGGCCCGCGACTTCGTGGAGGCCATGCCGGGCGGGCTGGACGCCCCGGTCAGCCAGGGCGGCAGCAACGTGTCCGGCGGCCAGCGGCAGCGGCTCGCGATCGCCCGTGCGGTGATCCGACGGCCCGCGCTGTACCTCTTCGACGACGCGTTCTCGGCGCTCGACCTGGCCACCGACGCCCGGCTACGCGCCGCGCTGCGGCCGATCACCACCGACGCCACCGTCGTCGTCGTCGCCCAGCGCGTCTCCACCATCGTCGACGCCGACGAGATCCTCGTGCTCGAGGACGGCGAGATCGTCGGCCGCGGCACCCACGAGGAGCTGCTCGCCGACAACGAGACCTACCAGGAGATCGTCGCGTCCCAGCTCACCTCGGAGGCGGCGGCATGAGCGAGGTGTCGACCACCGAACCCGTCGAGGAAGGCTCCACGTCCGAGGCGTCCGGCACGTTGAAGGAGACCGAGCGCGTCCAGCAGTCCGGGCCGTTCGGCCGCGGCGGCATGGTCGGCCAGAAGTCCCTGGACTTCGGCCCCTCCGCCCGGCGCCTGCTCGGTCGGCTCGCGCCCGAGCGCGCCAAGGTCGTCGCGGTGCTGCTGCTCGCCGTCGCCTCGGTCGCGCTGAGCGTGGCCGGGCCGCGGATCCTCGGCGTGGCGACGGACCTCATCTTCGAGGGCCTGTTCGGCCGCAACCTGCCCGCCGGCACCAGCAAGGCCGAGGCCGTCGACGACCTCCGCGCCCAGGGCGAGAACCGGCTCGCCGACATGCTCCAGGGAATGGACGTCGTGCCCGGCAGGGGCGTGGACTTCGACGCGGTCGGTCGGGTGCTGCTGCTCGTGCTCGCCGTCTACGTCGCGGCGTCCCTGCTGATGTGGCTGCAGGGCTACCTGCTCAACGACGTCGTGCAGTCCGCCGTACGACGGCTGCGCGGCGACGTCGAGGCGAAGGTGCACCGGCTGCCGCTGAGCTACTTCGACCGGCAGCCGCGCGGCGAGCTGCTCTCGCGGGTCACCAACGACATCGACAACATCAGCCAGACGCTGCAGCAGACCATGAGCCAGCTGCTCGTCTCACTGCTCACCGTCATCGGTGTGCTCGCGATGATGTTCTCGATCTCGCCGACCCTGGCGCTGATCGGCCTGCTCACGGTGCCCGTCGGCATGCTCGTCTCGGCGCAGATCATGAAGCGCTCGCAGGGGTTGTTCATCGACCAGTGGCGCCGCACCGGCACCCTCAACGCCCACATCGAGGAGACCTTCACCGGTCACGCGCTGGTCAAGGTGCTCGGCCGGCAGCGCGAGGTGGAGGAGGTCTTCGAGACGGAGAACGAGGCACTGTACGAGTCCAGCTTCGGCGCCCAGTTCGTCAGCGGCCTGATCATGCCGGTGATGATGTTCCTGGGGAACCTCAACTACGTCGTGATCGCCGTGCTCGGCGGCCTTCGGGTGGCCAACGGCACGATCTCGCTGGGCGAGGTGCAGGCGTTCATCCAGTACTCCCGGCAGTTCACCCAGCCGCTCACCCAGGTGGCCTCGATGGTCAACCTGCTGCAGTCCGGGGTCGCCTCGGCCGAGCGGGTCTTCGAGCTGCTCGACGCCGAGGAGGAGCCGGCCGAGAGAGCCGAGCGGCTGGCGACCGGTGGCCGGGGCGAGGTGCAGTTCGAGAACGTGTCGTTCCGCTACGACCCGGACCGGCCGCTCATCGAGGACCTGTCACTGGTCGCGCGGCCCGGGCAGACGGTCGCGATCGTCGGGCCCACCGGCGCCGGCAAGACCACGCTGGTCAACCTGGTGATGCGCTTCTACGACGTCGGCTCGGGCCGGATCACCCTCGACGGGGTCGACATCGCCGCCATGCGCCGCGCGGACCTGCGCGGCCGCACCGGCATGGTGCTGCAGGACACCTGGCTGTTCGAGGGCAGCATCCGCGACAACATCGCCTACGGCCGCCCGGACGCGACCGAGCAGGAGATCGTCGAGGCAGCCCGCGCGACGTACGTCGACCGGTTCGTGCACAACCTGCCCGAGGGCTACGACACCGTCATCGACGAGGAGGGCGGCAGCCTCAGCGCGGGCGAGCGGCAGCTGGTGACCATCGCCCGGGCGTTCCTCGCCAGGCCCGCGCTGCTGATCCTCGACGAGGCGACCAGCTCGGTGGACACCCGCACCGAGCTGCTGGTCCAGCACGCCATGGCGGCGCTGCGCACCGACCGCACCAGCTTCGTGATCGCGCACCGGCTCTCCACGATCCGCGACGCCGACCTGATCCTGGTGATGGAGGACGGCCGGATCGTCCAGCAGGGCACGCACGACGAGCTGCTCGCGGCGGGCGGGGCCTACGCGGACCTGTACGACGCACAGTTCGCGGCTCCCGCCGACGACGCCGCGATCACCCGGGAGGAGCTCGGACAACCGATCGGCGGCTGAGGATTTGGGACCGGCGAGGGGTCAGCTGTGCAGTGACACGCCGTCCAGGGCCCTGATTTTGTGACTCCTCGGCATGCAGACGGCCCGCGGGCGGTGCGGGTGCCTGACCCCTCGACGGTTTCGAAGGAGCGGGTCCGCTCTCCGGTCGGACTACCGGAGCGCCCACGGGCCGGGTGACTGCTTGGAATTACCAGCGCGCACGCCAGTTGGACGATGCCGTGCTGGTCGGTGCGCTGCTAGGAAGCAGCCACCTCACGAGTCCGCAAAGAATTCACTTCTGGACCACCTCCTTTCCCGTGTGCCCACAGGCTACGTGGCACCCCCGGACCCCTCAAGGGAGTTTTCGGACATCCGGTGAGAGGCTGACGCCCGTGGCGGGCCGACGGTGGACGAGGGTGCTCACCGACGTCCGGCCGCTCCGGGTGTCCGCGCCGTACCGCCGGCTGTTCGTCGGCAACACGATCAGCCAGCTCGGCCAGCAGATGACCGCGGTGACCGTTGCGGTCCAGGTCTACGCCCTGACCGACTCGTCGTTCGCGGTCGGCCTGCTCGGGATCTTCGGCCTGGTCCCGCTGGTCGGGTTCGGGCTCTACGCCGGGTCGATCGCCGACGCGGTGGACCGGCGGCTGCTCGCGATCATCGCCTCGTCGGGGTCCTGGTCGGTGTCGCTCGTGCTCGCGGCGCAGGCGTTCCTCGGCAACACCCACGTCTGGGTGATCTACCTGTGCATCGCGGTGCAGGCCGCCTGCTTCGCCACGTCGAGCCCGGCCCGCAACGCGATGATCCCGCGGCTCCTGCCCGCCGAGCTGCTGCCGGCGGCGGGTGCGCTCAACGCGGCGTCGTTCAACCTGGGCTTCACCGTCGGGCCGCTGCTCGGCGCGGTGCTGATCTCGTGGGGCGGGTTCGAGGTGGCGTACACCGTCGACGCGCTCACGTTCACCGCCACCCTGTACGCGCTCTTCCGGCTGCCCGCGATGCCCCCCACGCCGGGCAGCCCGCGGGCGGGGCTGCGCTCGGTGCGCGACGGGCTCGGGTTCCTGCGACGTTCGCCCAACCTGCGGATGACGTTCGTCCTGGACCTCTGCGCGATGGTGTTCGCGCACCCCCGCGCGCTGTTCCCGGCCCTCGCCTACAAGGTGTACGGCGGCGGCGCCACGACCGTCGGGGTGCTGCAGGCCGCCCCCGCCGTCGGCGCGCTGGTGGCCTTCGTGGTGTCGGGCTGGGTGAGCCGGGTGCGTCTCCACGGCGTGGCGATCGTGTTGTCGATCCTCGTCTACGGCGCCGCGGTCGGCGCGGTCGGCCTGGCCCCGGCGCTCTGGGCCGGCGTGCTGTTCCTCGCCGTCTCCGGCGCCGCCGACTCGGTCAGCTCGGCGTTCCGCAACACCGTGCTCCAGGTGGCGGCCCCCGACGAGCTGCGCGGCCGGCTGCAGGGCGTGTTCATCGTGGTCGTCGCCGGTGGCCCGCGTGCCGGGGACTTCCTGCTCGGCTCGGTGGGGGAGGCGACCACGGAGCGGCTGGCCCTCGTGCTCGGCGGGCTGGCCTGCATCGTCGGGGTCCTGGTGGCCGTCGCCGTGCAGCGCTCGTTCCTCTCCTACGACGCCCGGCATCCCACACCCTGAGAGAAACAATGGTTGCAAACAGCAACTAAAGGAGTATCGTTGTCGACCGCAACCATCTTTCGTCGACAACGGAGTCCCGTGACCACCACCCAGACCGAACCGCTCCCCACGCCGCTCGACCCGGACGCACCCGCGACCCCGATGTCCCACCGGGAGGTGCTCGAGGCGCTCTCCGGGCTGCTGCTCGCGATGTTCGTGGCGATGCTCTCGTCGACGGTCGTCTCGAACGCCCTGCCGGTGATCGTCGCGGACCTCGGCGGGACCGAGTCGGGCTACACCTGGGTGATCGTCGCCACCTTGCTGAGCCTCACCGCGACCACGCCCATCTGGGGCAAGCTCGCGGACCTGTTCAACAAGAAGATGCTGGTCCAGGTCTCGCTCCTCATCTTCGTGGCCGGTTCGGTCCTGGCCGCGCTCGCCCCGTCGATGGGGTTCCTCATCGGGGCGCGCGTCGTCCAGGGCGTCGGCGTCGGTGGGCTCTCGGCCCTGGTGCAGATCGTGATCGCGTCGATCGTCGCCCCGCGTGAGCGGGGCCGCTACTTCGGCTACCTGGGCGCCGTGTTCGCGGTGGCGACGGTCAGCGGCCCGCTCATCGGCGGCGTCATCGTCGACACCTCCTGGCTGGGCTGGCGGTGGTGCTTCGCGGTGGGCGTTCCGGTGGCGGCGGTGGCGATCATCGTGCTCCAGAGGACGCTGCACCTGCCCGTCGTACGCCGGAGGGTCAGCATCGACTACGTCGGCGCCGCCCTGATCGCGTCGGGCGTCTCCGTCCTGCTGATCTGGGTCTCGCTCGCCGGCACCCGGTTCGCGTGGGCCTCGGCGACCACGGCCGTGCTGGTCTCCGGCGGCGTGCTGCTGCTCGTGGCGGCGGTGGTCGTCGAGAGCCGGGTCGCCGAGCCGGTGATCCCGCTGCACCTGTTCCGCGACCGCACCATCGCGCTCGCGTCCGTGGCGGCCGCGATGGTGGGCGTCGCCATGTTCGGCGCGACGGTCTTCCTCGCCCAGTTCTTCCAGCTCGCGCACGGGATGTCGCCGACCAGGGCCGGCCTGATGACGCTGCCGATGGTGCTCGGCCTGCTGGTCTCGAGCATCACCACCGGCCGGCTCATCGCCCGCACCGGCAGGTGGAAGCGCTACCTGATCGCCGGCGGGGTGCTGCTGGTCGGCGGCCTGCTGCTGCTCTCCCGGCTCGACCACACCACCGGACTTCTCACCGTCGCGTTCTCGATGCTGGTGATGGGCGTCGGGCTCGGTGCGGTGAACCAGAACCTCGTGCTGGCCGTGCAGAACTCCGTCGCCCAGCGCGACGTCGGCGCGGCCAGCTCGCTGGCGGCGTTCTTCCGCACGATGGGCGGCTCGGTCGGCGTGTCCGCCCTCGGAGCCGCGCTGGGCCACCAGGTCGCCGGCAACGTCGCGGCCGGGCTGGCCCGGCTCGGCGTGCCGGTCGACGCCCACGAGGGCGGGGCGATCCCGGACGTGGACGCGCTGCCCGGCCCGGTGCGCGCGGTCTTCGAAGCGGCCTACGGCGACGCCACCGGCCACGTGTTCCTGCTGGCGGTGCCGTTCGCGGTCGTCGCCCTGGGGTGCATCCTGTTCATCCGGGAGGTGCCGCTGCGTACGACTATCGCGCGGGCCGACGAGCTCGAGGAGGCGACCCGATGACGCAGCCCGCGAAGTACGACGTCGTGCGTTCGGTCGAGGCCGAGGTGCTGGCGCTGCTGCGCCGGGCCCGCCGGAGGACCGGCGAGCGTGCTCGGACGATCGACCCGGCGCTGGGCCCGCTCGGCTACCAGGTGCTCGCGCACGTCCGCGACCAGGACGGCTGCTCGCAGGCGCACGTCGCGGATGCCCTGGGGATGGACAAGGGGTCGGTCAGCCGACAGGTGCAGCAGCTCGCCGACCTGGGCCTCGTGGTGCGGGCCGAGGACCCCGCCGACCGCCGGGTCTGCGTGGTCCGGCTCTCCGACGAGGGGGAGCGACGGATGCAGGAGCTGGGACAGGAGCGCCGGTCGGCGTACGTCGCCCATTTCGACGACTGGACCGTCGAGGAGCTGACCGTGCTGGCCGAGCAGCTCGCGAAGTACAACCGAACGCTGGAGAAGTAGCCGCCGGTGTGGCCCGGCCCGGGATGGTGGTCGGCACGAACGGGACCAAAGACCCATGCTCGACGGCTCCCGACGGCGCACCCTGGAGGGAAGGAGGCCCGCCATGATGCCCATCGAGATGTCCGTCGAGGAGTGCCTCGACCTGCTCCGCACCAACATCGTCGGGCGGGTCGCGCTCTCCACGCCCGTCGGACCCAGGATCGTCCCGGTCAACTACGCCATGCACGGCGACGACACGATCGTCTTCCGGACCGCGCCGTACAGCGAGCTGGGCACCTACGGGTGGAACGCGGAGCTCGCCTTCGAGATCGACCACATCGACTACGACCAGCACCAGGGCTGGAGCGTGATCGCGTACGGCCGGGGCGAGCTGATCGAGGACCCGGACGAGATCGCCGACATCCGGCACCACTGGGACCCGCGGCCGTGGGCCGAAGGCCAGCGCAACCTGTACATGAAGATCGTCTGGCACAACGTCACCGGCCGCCGCATCGGCGCCGGCTGGGCCGCCCGGACCACGGCCCCGGTCCGTCGGACCCTCTGACGACACGACCCCCCCGGATTCCCGGTTAGGCTCCGGCGCATGACGCGGCTGGACCTGCCGGACAACGCGCGCACGCTGCTCGACGCGGTGGTCGCGATCAGCTCCGACCTCGACCTGCACACGGTCCTGGACCGCATCGTGGTGGCCGCCTGCCAGCTCACCGGAGCGCAGTACGGCGCGCTCGGCGTGCTCGGCAACGACGGCATGCTGGCGGACTTCATCACCCACGGCGTCACCGACGAGCAGCGCGCCGCCATCGGCGACCTGCCCCGTGGGCACGGCATCCTCGGACTGCTGATCGAGCACCCGGTGCCGCTCCGGCTCGAGCACCTGCAGCAGGATCCCCGCTCCTACGGGTTTCCCGAGCACCACCCGCCGATGGACTCGTTCCTCGGCGTCCCGGTCCGGATCCGCGGCACGGTGTTCGGCAACCTCTACCTCACCGAGAAGGCCGGCGAGGCCGCGTTCACGGAGACCGACGAGATGCTCGTCGACGCGCTCGCGACCGCCGCCGGCTTCGTCGTGGACAACGCCCGCGCCTTCGCGCGCAGCGAGCGCCGCCGGCAGTGGCTGGAGGCGTCGGCCCGGATCACCGACGCGCTCCAGCCGCCCGTCGAGGCGGACACCGCGCTCCATCAGCTGGCCGCGGTCGCGGCCGGGGTCGCCGGCGCCCAGGCCGTCGCGGTGGTGCAGGACCACGACGGGGAGCTGGCGGTGCGCGCCGCGGACGGTTCCGGTGTCGGCCGGCTGGAAGACCTGCTCGCCGGCCTCACCGACGTGGTGACCCGAGCGCTGGCGGACGGCGAGCGCGTCGTCGTACCGGCTCCGGACGGCATCTCGGGCACGGTCCTGGTCGTGCCGCTACGGGCCCACCTGACCGCCGCGGGCGTGCTGCTGGTGCTGATGGCCGCCGAGCGCCGGGCCATGGAGGGGGAGGAGATCGAGCTGCTGACCTCGTTCGCCGACCAGGCCAGCCTCGCCCTCGACCGCGCCCAGGCGGTGGCCGACCGGGAGGAGCTGCTCCTCGTGACCGACCGCGACCGGATCGCGCGCGACCTGCACGACCTGGTCATCCAGCGGCTGTTCGCGACCGGGCTGCAGCTGCAGGGCGCCAGCCGGATCGCCGGGGACGAGGTCCGGGAGCGCCTCTCGGCCGCGGTCGAGGACCTCGACGTCACGATCCGCGACATCCGCTCCACGATCTTCGAGCTCCAGCACTCGCACAGCGGGTCGCTGCGCGCCGACGTCCGGGGCGTGGTGAAGGAGTACGTCCCCACGCTCGGGTTCAACCCGATGGTGCGGACCACGGGACCGCTCGACACGGCCGTGCCGCGCGCGCTGGCGGACCAGCTGCTGGCGGTGCTGCGTGAGGCGCTGTCCAACGTGGCCAGGCACGCCGCGGCGGACGCCGCGGTGGTCGAGGTGGAGGTCACGGCGGACGAGCTGGCGCTACGGGTCACCGACAACGGCTCCGGACTGCCGGAGAGCCGCCACGAGAGCGGGCTGCGCAACGTGCGGCGGCGGGCCGCCGAGCACGGTGGTGCCGCGCGGCTCCTGCCGGAGGAGCCGCACGGCACGCGGCTGGAGTGGGTCGTCCCGCTCTAAGCCTCGTCGGTCGGGACGACGAGCACCGGCACCTCGGTGTAGTGCAGCACCGCCCGGGTCACCGAGCCGAAGCCGAAGCCGGCGAACCGATTGCTGTGGTGCCGACCCAGCACCACCAGCTGCGCCCCGGCCGTCTCGGCCTCCTGGAGGACCGCGAGCGCCGGGTGCGTCGAGCTGGTGCGCGTCCGCACGTCCACGTCGGGGAACCGTTCCCGCCACTTGGAGACGGTCTCCTCGAAGCGGGCGTGCGCCTCGGCCTCGCCCCTGATCGGCGCACCGTCGGTGGGCTCCGCACTCGGGGCCTCCCAGCCGTGCACCGCGACCAGGGCCACGCCGAGGCGTTCGGCCCGGTGCAGCGCCAGGTGCAGGAGGTGGTGGCTCGGCTGGTCCGGCTCGACGCCGACGACCAGCGGCTGGGCGCGGTTCGCGGCCTGGTCCCAGCCGGTGGGCACGACCGCCACCGGCACGGGCGAGCGGCCGGCGACGGCCAGCGACACCGACCCGACGAACAGCCGGCCGAGCGTGCCCAGGCCGCGCTTGCCGATCACCAGCAGCCGCGCGTCGTCCAGGTGCTCGAGCAGGGCGGTCTCAGGCGGCCCGTCGTACACCACGTGGCTGACCTGCTCGGCGGGGACGACATCGGTCACCTCCGCGGCCATGGCGGCGACGGTCTTCTCGGCCTGCTGACGACCGTGGCCGAACCGGCGGTGGTAACCCGCGGCGATGGCGACACGCAGGTCCGCGCCCGCCCTGCCGGCCTCGTCGGCCGCCCAGGCGAGCGCGCTCCTGCTGCCCTCCGACCCGTCGACGCCGACGACCACCGGCAGGTGGGCGGATGCCCACTCGTCGGTGGTCGCGGCGGCCTGCGCCTCGGTCATCGCAGAACCGGATACCGGCGGACCAGGTGGGTGCGTGCCCAGGCCCGTCCGGCGCCCCAGGTGTCACCGGCCAGCGTCAGCGCCAGGACCACGAGGACGATCGCACCGATCAGGTGGTCGTCGACGACCGGGTTGTTCGTCAGCGGCAGCGAGGCGGCGTACATCAGCATGTAGAGCAGCGCGCCCGCCGCAGCCGCCACCCGCATCCCGATCCCCGCGAAGAGCGCGAGGCCGATGCCCAGCAGGCCGAGCATGAACAGCCAGTCCCACACCGGCTGTCCGGCCATACCGTTGAAGATGTCCTTGAACGGGTTGTTCGCCGGGACGCCGAAGGTGAGGAACCCCTCGGTGGGGCTGCCGCCGTTGAGCCAGGCAGCACCCTCGGCCATGAAGTCGGTGCCGGTCTTCACGCCTTGGTCGTTGGTGACCGCGCCGGTGCTGAAGCCGAGCGCGAGCAGCTTGTCGAAGAACGCCCAGAGGAAGGTGACGGCGTACGCCAAGCGGAGTACGGCGAGCCCCTTGCGGGCGGTAGTGGTCGTCACGACGTCGGTCTCGACGAGGGTGGTGCCCACGTCGGTCGTGCCTTCGTGGCGGTGGCGGATCTGTGTCATGGCCTTTCGCCTCCTGGTGACTGTTTGACACCCTCAAGGATCGTGCGGCGACGTACCCCCGGGGAGGGTCATGGGACACGACCGGCCCGGGGCTAAGGTCCCGTCCCGAGCACGAGCTAGCCCAGCAGCTTGGAGGCGAGCACGGCGGCCTGGGTGCGCCGCTCGAGCCCGAGCTTGGCCAGGATGCTGGACACGTAGTTCTTGACCGTCTTCTCCGCCAGGAACATCCTCTCGCCGATCTGCCGGTTGGTCAGCCCCTCCGCGATCAGTGCCAGGATCTTGCGCTCCTGCTCGGTCAGGTTCTGCAGCTCCTCGTGCTCCTCCGGCCCGTTGCGGACCCGGTCGAGCACCCTCGCCGTCAGGCTCGGGTCGATCAGCGACTGGCCGGCGGCCACCCGGCGGACCGTGTCCACGAGGTCGTGGCCACCGATCTGCTTGAGCACGTATCCCGAGGCGCCGGCCAGGATCGCGGCGAACAGTGCCTCGTCGTCGTCGTAGCTGGTGAGGATCAGTGCCTTGATGTTCGGGTCCACCGAACGGACGTCGCGGCACACGTCGATACCGCTGCCGTCGGGCAGGCGGGCGTCGAGGACGGCCACGTGCGGACGAAGCGCCGGGATGCGTGCGGTGGCCTCGGCGGCGAGGCCGGACTCGCCGACCACCTCGATGTCACCCTCGGCGTCGAGCAGCCCGCGCAGCCCGCGGCGCACCACCTCGTGGTCGTCGAGCAGGAAGACCCGGATCGGTCCATCAGGTGCAGCCATGGGGTCACGGTAGCGCCACGGCGTCCTGGGACGTCCGGCTTCGGAATCGGGACCTTCGGCCCGTTCCGGCACGCGCAGGGGGTTGGCAGCGTGGGCGAAGTCGGCCAGAGTCTGAGGAGGACGTGTCATGTCAGCAGCCATCCGCATGGGAAGGAGGCCGGTGATGAGTCCGGGGGTCCAAAGGTCGCCCTCGCTCATGCTGGCTCTGGCCACCATCGGGTTCGCGATCAACTTCTGGGCCTGGGCCCTGATCAGCCCGCTCGGTCCGCTGTTCCGTGAGAACGGCGCGCTGGGTCCGCTCACTGAGTCCGACGTGGCGCTCATGGTGGCGGTCCCGGTCATCGTCGGGTCGCTCGGCCGGATACCGGTCGGGGCGCTCACAGACAAGTTCGGCGGTCGGGTGATGTTCCCGCTCGTGTCGCTGGCGACGATCGTCCCCGTGCTGTTCATCGGGCTGCTGGCCCAGTCGTCGTACGCCGCCATCCTGGTGGGCGGGTTCTTCCTCGGCATCGGCGGCACGGCGTTCGCGGTCGGCGTGCCGTTCGTCAACGCGTGGTACCCCCCGGAGCGACGGGGCACCGCGGTCGGCATCTTCGGCGCCGGGATGGGCGGCACGGCGATCAGCGCACTCACCACCGTCCAGCTCTACGAGGGCCTCGGGTCCGCCGCGCCGTTCCTGATCACCGCCGCGCTGCTCGCCGTGTACGCCGTGGTCGCCTGGGTGGTCATGCGCGACGCGCCCGGCCGGACCGCGCCGTCGGGGTCGCTGGTGGGCCGGCTCGTCTCCAACGCGAAGCTGCCCGTGACCTGGCAGGCCTGCGTGCTGTACGCCGTGGCGTTCGGCGGCTACGTCGCGTTCTCGGTCTACCTCCCCTCGTACCTCAAGACCGCCTACGAGCTGACCCCCGCCGACGCGGCGAACCGGATGGCCGGCTTCGTCGTGGTGGCGGTGCTCATGCGGCCGGTGGGCGGCTGGCTGTCGGACCGGTTCGGCCCGATCGTCGTGCTCGCCGGCGGCTACGCCGTGGTCGTCGTCGGCGCCGCCATCGCCTCCACCACGCCGCTGCTCGAGTACCTCGGCACGATCGCGTTCCTGTCGATGGCCGCCGCTCTCGGCTCGGGCAGCGGTGCGACCTTCGCCCTGGTGGCCAAGGTGACCGAACCGGCTCGCGTCGGTGGCGTGACCGGGCTCGTCGGAGCCGCGGGTGGCCTCGGCGGGTTCGTCCCCCCGCTGATCATGGGCTACGTCTACGGCCGCACCGACTCCTACGCGATCGGCCTGGTGCTGCTCTCCGTCACGGCCGCGCTCACCCTCGTCCTCACCCTGACCGTCGTCCGCTCGACCCTGAGACAGGCGGAGCCGGCCCATGCCTGAACGCTGACCACCGCCCCCGACCTGGAGGATCACGCCCCGTGAGCATCGACGCCGACCCCGGCACGAGCAAGCCCGGACTGGACGGACCGTGGACCGACGCTCTGCTGAGGACGCGTCGCTACTTCACCAAGGCGGAGGTGTCCGACGACCTGCGCACCCTGCACCACACCGGCGGCCGTGACGCCGACGACTTCTACCGGGACCGGTGGAGCCACGACAAGGTCGTGCGGTCCACGCACGGCGTGAACTGCACCGGCTCCTGCTCGTGGAAGGTCTACGTCAAGGACGGGATCATCACCTGGGAGACCCAGCAGACCGACTACCCGTCGACGGGGCCCGACAAGCCGGAGTACGAGCCGCGCGGCTGTCCTCGCGGCGCGGCGTTCTCCTGGTACACCTACTCGCCGACCCGGGTGCGCTACCCCTACATCCGCGGCGTGCTGCTGCAGATGTACCGCGAGGCGAAGTCCCAGCACGGTGACCCCGTGCTGGCGTGGGCGCACGTCGTGGACAACCCGGCCCGGGCCCGGCACTACAAGTCCGCGCGCGGCAAGGGCGGCATGGTGCGGGCGTCGTGGGAGGAGGCGACCGAGATGGTCGCCGCCGCCTACGTGCACACCATCAGGAAGTGGGGTCCCGACCGCGTGGCCGGGTTCTCGCCGATCCCCGCGATGTCGATGGTGTCGCACGCCTCAGGCGCCCGGTTCACCTCGATGCTCGGCGGGTCGATGCTGTCCTTCTACGACTGGTACGCCGACCTCCCCGTCGCCTCACCTCAGGTGTTCGGCGACCAGACCGACGTCCCCGAGTCGGGCGACTGGTGGGACGCCGGCTACCTGGTGATGTGGGGCTCCAACGTCCCGGTGACCCGCACCCCGGACGCGCACTGGATGACCGAGGCGCGCTACCGCGGCCAGAAGGTCGTCGTGGTCTCGCCCGACTACGCCGACAACGTGAAGTTCGCCGACGAGTGGCTGGCGATCGCCCCGGGCACCGACGGTGCGCTGGCGATGGCGATGGGCCACGTCGTCCTCAAGGAGTTCTTCGTCGACCGGCCGACGGCGTACTTCACCGACTACACCAAGCGGTTCACCGACCTGCCGTACCTCGTCCGCCTCGACGAGGTCGGCGACGGACAGGTCTACCGGGCCGGGAAGTTCCTCACCGCGGCGGACCTGCCAGCCCATGAACAGGCCGAGAACGCGCACTTCAAGCCCGTGCTCCTGGACGCACGCACCGACGAGCCGGTCGTGCCCAACGGCGCGCTCGGTCACCGCTTCGGCGAGACCGGTGTGGGTCGCTGGAACCTCGACCTCGAGGGCGTGGACCCGAAGCTGTCCCTCCTCGACACCAGCCAGGACACGGCGCTCGTGGAGCTCCCGCGGTTCGACGACCTCGACGGCACGCCGGGGTCGCTGCCTCGAGGGGTCCCGGTCCGCCGGATCGGCGACCACCTCGTCACCACCGTCTACGACCTGATGCTCGCCCAGTTCGGGGTGGCGCGAGCAGGCCTTCCGGGCGAGTGGCCGACGGGGTACGACGACGCGGACGCGCCGTACACGCCGGCCTGGCAGGAGACCATCACCGGGGTCCCGGCCCAGGCGGCCGCGCGGATCGCACGCGAGTTCGCGCGCAACGCCGAGGAGTCCCAGGGCCGCTCGATGATCCTGATGGGCGCCGGCACGAACCACTGGTTCCACTCCGACACGATCTACCGCGGCTTCCTGGCGCTGACCACGCTGACCGGCTGCCAGGGCGTCAACGGCGGAGGCTGGGCTCACTACGTCGGGCAGGAGAAGTGCCGCCCGATCACCGGCTGGGCGCAGCTCGCGTTCGGCCTCGACTGGAAGCGGCCACCGCGGCAGATGATCCACACGGCGTACTGGTACCTGCACACCAACCAGTTCCGCTACGACCATTTCGGCGCCGACGTGGTCTCCGCCAGCACCGGAAGCGGCCTGCTCGCCGGGCTGAGCACCGCCGACGTGATCGCGAAGAGCGCGCGGATGGGCTGGATGCCGTCGTACCCGACGTTCGACCGCAACCCGCTCGACCTCGCCGACGAGGCCGCCGCCGCCGGGACGCCGGCGGCGGACTACGTCGTCGACCAGCTCCGGTCCGGTGACCTGCGCTTCGCCGCGGAGGACCCGGACGCACCGGAGAACTTCCCGCGGGTGCTCGCGATCTGGCGCGCCAACCTGCTCGGCTCGTCCGGCAAGGGCAACGAGTACTTCCTCAAGCACCTGCTCGGCACCGACAGCTCGCTGCGGGCCACGGAGACCGGGCCGGACCGGCGGCCTCGCGACGTCGAGTGGCACGAGGCGGCGCCAGAAGGGAAGCTCGACCTGCTGCTCACCCTCGACTTCCGGCAGACCAGCACGACGATCTTCAGCGACGTCGTGCTGCCGGCCGCGACGTGGTACGAGAAGCACGACCTCAACACCACCGACATGCACCCCTACGTGCACTCGTTCAACCCCGCGATCGCGCCGCCGTGGCAGACCCGCACCGACTGGGACGCCTTCCAGACGATCGCCACGAAGTTCAGCGAGCTCGCCGTCGGGCACCTCGACACCCGGCGCGACGTGGTCGCCGTGCCGCTGCTGCACGACACCCCCGACGCGATGGCGAACCCGCACGGCGTCGTCCGCGACTGGAAGCTCGGCGAGTGCGAGCCGGTGCCGGGCGTGACGATGCCGAAGTTGGTGGAGGTCGAGCGCGACTACACCGCGATCGGCGCGCAGATGCGGGCACTCGGCCCGCTGCTGGACAAGCTCGGCACGACCACGAAGGGCATCACCTACGACGTCACCGCTTCCATCGACTACCTGCGCTCGAAGAACGGGCCGGTGCGCGGCGGGCCGGCTGACGGCCGGCCGTCCTTGGTGCGCGACATCCACGCGGCCGAGGCGATCCTGGCCCTGTCCGGTACGACGAACGGCCACCTGGCCACCCAGGGGTTCAAGACCCTGGAGAAGCGCACCGGCACGCAGCTGCACGACCTCGCGGCCGAGCACGAGGGTAAGCAGATCACCTTCGCGGACACGCAGGCCGCGCCCGTCCCGGTCATCACCTCGCCGGAGTGGTCCGGCTCCGAGACGGGCGGGCGGCGGTACTCCCCGTTCACGATCAACGTGGAGCGGCTCAAGCCGTGGCACACGCTGACCGGCCGGCAGCACTTCTACCTCGACCACGACTGGATGACCGAGATCGGTGAGGGGCTCCCGGTCTACCGGCCACCGCTGAACATGGGGGCGCTGTTCGCCGAACCGGACATCGGGTCGACGGGGGAGCTGGGGGTCACGGTCCGCTACCTCACTCCGCACAACAAGTGGTCGATCCACTCGGAGTACCAGGACAACCTGTTCATGCTGTCGCTCTCTCGCGGTGGGCAGACGATCTGGATGAGCGACAAGGACGCCGCCAAGGTCGGGGTCGAGGACAACGACTGGATCGAGGCCGTCAACCGCAACGGTGTGGTGGTGGCGCGGGCGATCGTGTCGCACCGGATGCCCGAGGGGACGGTCTACATGCACCACGCACAGGACCGCCTCATCGACGTACCCATCGCCGAGACCTCCGGCAAGCGCGGCGGCATCCACAACTCGCTGACCCGGATCCTGGTCAAACCCAGTCACGTGATCGGCGGCTACGCCCAGCTCGCCTTCGCCTTCAACTACCTCGGGCCGACCGGGAACCAGCGCGACGAGGTGACCGTGATCCGCAAGCGCTCGCAGGAGGTGACCTACTGATGAAGGTCATGGCGCAGATGGCGATGGTGATGAACCTCGACAAGTGCATCGGCTGTCACACGTGCTCGGTCACCTGCAAGCAGGCGTGGACCAACCGCACCGGCACGGAGTACGTCTGGTTCAACAACGTGGAGACCCGGCCCGGGCAGGGCTACCCACGCACCTACGAGGACCAGGAGGAGTGGAAGGGCGGCTGGACGCTCAACAAGCGCGGTCGGCTCAAGCTCAAGGCAGGTGGCCGGCTGAGGAAGCTGGTGACGATCTTCTCCAACCCGAAGATGCCGTCGATCAAGGACTACTACGAGCCCTGGACCTACGACTACGCCACCCTCACCGAGGCGCCGGCGCAGGAGCACACGCCGGTGGCCCGGCCCAAGTCCCTGCTCTCCGGCAAGGACATGAAGATCGAGTGGTCGTCGAACTGGGACGACAACCTCGGTGGCTCCGCGGCGACCGCGCAGCACGACCCCATGCTCAAGAACATCGCCGACAAGGTGAAGTTCGAGTTCGAGCAGACCTTCATGTTCTACCTGCCGCGCATCTGCGAGCACTGCCTGAACCCGTCGTGCGCCGCGTCGTGCCCGAGCGGCGCGATCTACAAGCGCGAAGAGGACGGCATCGTGCTCGTCGACCAGGACCGCTGCCGCGGCTGGCGGATGTGCGTGTCGGGGTGCCCCTACAAGAAGGTCTACTTCAACCACAAGACCGGCAAGGCCGAGAAGTGCACGTTCTGCTTCCCGCGGATCGAGGTCGGCCTGCCGACGGTCTGCTCGGAGACGTGCGTCGGCCGGCTGCGCTACATCGGCCTGGTGCTGTACGACGCCGACCGGGTCCTGGAAGCCGCGTCGACGCCGGACGACCACGACCTCTACGAGGCGCAACGGTCGGTGCTCCTCGACCCCAACGACCCCGAGGTGGTCCGGGCGGCCGAGCGTGACGGGATCCCGCGCGACTGGGTGGAGGCCGCGCAGCGCTCGCCTATCCACGCGCTGATCAACCGCTACAAGGTCGCGCTGCCGCTGCACCCGGAGTACCGCACCATGCCGATGGTCTGGTACATCCCGCCGCTGTCGCCGGTGGTCGACGTCGTCAAGGACACCGGCTTCGACGCCGAGGACACCGGCAACCTGTTCGCCGCGATCGACGCGCTGCGGATCCCGGTCGAGTACCTCGCGGAGCTGTTCACCGCCGGCGACGTCGCGCCGGTCGACCGCGTGCTCAGGAAGCTGGCGGCGATGCGGTCCTACATGCGCGACATCAACATGGGCCGCGACCCCGACGGCTCGATCCCGGAAGGGGTGGGCATGAGCGAGGAGGACATGTATGACATGTACCGGCTCCTCGCACTCGCCAAGTACGACGAGCGCTACGTCATCCCACCGGCACACGCCGAGCAGGCGCACTCCCTGGAGGAGCTGGCCACCGAGTGTGCGCTCGACTACGAGGGCGGTCCCGGGATGGGTGGCTCCGGCCCGTTCGGCGAGGGGTCCGGTGCCTCGACGCCGATCGCGGTCGAGAACTTCCAGATGCTGCGCGACCGGCAGACCTCCGACACCATGGCGTCGCCGGGCAACAAGGGCGACCGGGTCAACCTGCTCAACTGGGACGGCAAGGGCTCCCCGTCCGGCCTGTTCCCGCCCCGCGAGGACGCCGAGGACCAGTCATGAGCCGCAAGCACCCGAGGTCCGGGCTGCCGCCGACCGCGCTGAGCGTCGCCTGGCAGTCGGTCTCGTTGCTGCTCGGCTACCCCGACGAGCAGCTGGTCGGCCTCGCCGCGACGGTCCGGGAGGCGTCCCGCTGCCTGCCCGACGAGGTGGGTGACCCGATCCGCGGCTTCGTCGTACACCTCGAGTCGACGCCGCTGGAGGAGCTCCAGGCCGACTACGTCGAGACGTTCGACAGCCGGCGCCGGTGCAACCTCTTCCTGACCTACTTCGCACACGGCGACACCCGCAAGCGCGGGGTGGCGCTGCTGAGGTTCAAGCAGACCTACCTGCGCTCCGGCTTCGTGCTCGACGCCGAGTCGGAGCACGGCGGCGAGCTGCCCGACCACCTCTGTGTCGTGCTCGAGTACGCCGCCACCGTCGACATCGAGCGCGGCCGGCGGCTCCTCCTCGACCACCGGGCCGGCCTGGAGCTGCTCCGGATGGCGCTCGTCGAGCGGCGGTCGCCGTGGGCGGCACTGCTCGAGGCGCTGAGCTCGACGCTCCCGCCGCTGCGCGGTGACGAGCGCGACGCCGTCCGCCGCCTCGCCGCCGAGGGGCCGCCCGCGGAGGAGGTCGGGCTCGACCCGTACGCCGGACCGGCGTTCGACCCCGCCCTCGCCGACCGCCACGGCTCCACGTCCGAGCTGCCGATGCCGAGCTTCCCGGGAGGGCGCACATGAACGAGTTCCTGTGGGTCGTCGTGCCCTACATCTGCCTGACCGCGTTCGTCGTCGGCCACATCTGGCGCTACCGCTACGACAAGTTCGGCTGGACCACGCGCTCCTCCCAGCTCTACGAGGACCGGTTGCTGCGCATCGGCAGTCCGCTGTTCCACTTCGGCATCCTCGCGGTGTTCCTCGGCCACGTGATGGGGCTCGGCGTGCGGAAGGCGTGGACCGAGGCGGTGGGGGTCAGCGAGGGGCTCTACCACTTCATGGCGGTGACCGTGGGTGCGGTCGCGGGCTTCTGCACCCTGGTCGGGATGGTGATCCTGATCTACCGCCGTCGTACCGTCGGGCCGGTCTTCTCCGCGACCACGGTGATGGACAAGGTGATGTACGCCTTCCTCGCGGCGGTGATCCTGCTCGGCCTCTGGAACACCGTGGCGTCGAACATCCTCGACCACTACGACTACCGCGAGTCCGTGTCGGTCTGGTTCCGCGGCATCTTCCTGTTCGACCTGCACCCGGAGCTGATGGCCGAGGCGCCGCTGGGGTTCCAGCTGCACGGCCTGGTGGCGATGGCGCTGTTCGCGCTGTGGCCGTTCACGCGGCTCGTGCACGTGTTCAGCGCGCCGCTGGGCTACCTGACCCGCCCCTACATCGTCTACCGCTCGCGGGACGAGCGGCTCGGTGCCCGCAAGCCCCGGAAGGGCTGGGAGCGCGTCGGGTGACAGCGATCACCAAGGGCGGGGGACCTTCGCCCCTGTGACCGACCGGCCCCGTGCGGTTGCCTGGTGATGGCCGCAGACGCGCGGTCTTGTGGCGCGGCCGAGCCCGCGCCGGGCACGGGAGAGGGACCGGATGTGTGAGCACTGCGGCTGCCGCGAGGTCGAGCCGATAGCGGAGCTGATGGACGAGCACCTGGCGCTGCTCGAGGTGTCGGGGGATGCCCGCAGGCAGCTCGCCGGCGGTGACCTGGTCCGCTGCATGCAGACCCTCGGGCGGCTGGCAGGACTGCTGGGCCGGCACGTGTCCCGTGAGGAGCAGGGCGTCTTCGCCGCGATGAAGGAGCAGGGCGACTTCGTCGACGCCGTCGAGGAGCTGGAGGCCGAGCACGTCTCGTTCGACGAGGCACTGGCGGGGCTCGACCCGGACGCCGCGGACTTCGCCGACGGGGTGCGCGCGCTGCTGGCTCAGCTCTCGGACCACATCGACAACGAGAACCTCGGCATCTTCCCGGCCGCGACGATCACCCTGGGCGCCCGCGGGTGGCAGACCGTGGTCGGCGCCCACGAGGCCGAGCCGAGCTTCCTGGCCGCCGCGTCCGCCTAGTTGAACGCGGACGGGTCGACCGCGATCCACACGTGCTGAGCGGTCGCCACGACCCGGCCGTCGGCGTCGTACAGCGTGCTGGCCGTGAAGGTCTTGCGACCGTCCCGTCGCAGCCGCGCACCGACCACGACGTGCGGCTCGCCGACCACCGGTAGCGCGTCCACGCGCGCCGTCATCCGACCGAGCACCGACGGCCGACCCTCGAGGTCCTCCGACCAGCCACCGATGCAGTCGAGCGCCGCCCACGTCGTGGCGGTGCCGACCCGCTCGAGACCGCGGTCCACCACGTCGCCCGACACCGCCAGCGAGGCGTGCGGCACCCACAGGGACGCCACCGTGTCGGCCCGGCCGGTGACTGGTCCGGGGTAGATCTGCAAGCCGTCTCCCTCGACCCGGTCGGGCCCGCAGGCGAAGCAGCCCGGGAACGGGTGGACCCGCAGGCCGGGGTACGACGCCATGGCTCCTGCCGCGACGTCGGCGGCGACCCCCTCCACCGGGTGCAGCTCGTCCTCGACCTCCCGTGCCTCGGCGACGACCTGGTCCCCGACCAGCAGCCGGGTGCCGTCGACGGCACTCGTCACCGTCATCGCGGTGTCGAGAGGCGGTGGCTGCCGGAGCGTCACCTCCACGGTGGCCGGCTCGTGCTCGGCCGGCACCCGCTCGGCCAGGGATCCAGCCGTGTAGCCCCCGTTGCCGGAGCGGGCGGGTCCGCGGAACCGCTGCTCGATGGTGATGGTGTCGCTCACTTCTTGATCCGTTCGAGTCGGTCGAGCGCCTCTCTGCGCTCCTCGGCATGCTCCACGATCGGGGCCGGGTAGCCGTCGGGAGGCCCGTCCGGCACCGCCCACGGCTCGTGCAGGTGGCGCGGCCCGACGTCGCGCAGCTCGGGGAGCCAGCGTCGGACGTAGCTGCCGTCCGGGTCGAACTTCCGTCCCTGGGTGGTCGGGTTGAAGACCCGGAAGTACGGCGCGGCATCGGTGCCGCAGCCCGCCACCCACTGCCACCCGTGCTGGTTGGACGCGAGGTCCCCGTCGACCAGCCAGCGCATGAAGTGGCGCGCCCCGTGCTGCCACTCCACGTGCAGGTCCTTGACCAGGAAGCTCGCGGTGATCATGCGCACCCGGTTGTGCATCCACCCCGTCGCCCGGAGCTGTCGCATCCCGGCATCCACGATCGGGTAGCCGGTGCGTCCCTGCCGCCAGGCGTCGAAGGGTTCGCCCGGCTCGTCGTACTCCATGCCGGCGAACTCCTTGCGCAGGTACTCCCGGGCCGTCTCCGGCCGGCGGAACAGCACGTCGGCGTAGAACTCCCGCCAGGCCAGCTCCTTGCGGTAGGTCGCGGCGCCCTCACGCTTGTCGGCGGAGAGGTCGGCCAGCATCGTGCGTGGGTGGATCTCGCCCCACTTCAGGTGCACCGACATGTGCGAGGTCGCGTCGAGGCCGGGCCGGTCGCGGGCGGTGTCGTACTCGCCGAGGTCGTCCTCGAGGTACGCCCGCCACCGCCGCAGCGCGGCCCGCTCGCCCGCCTCCGGCAGCTCCAGCCCGTCGGGCGGCGTCGGGTCGGGGAGGTCCACCGTCTCGTCGAGGGACAGCCAGCGCACGTCGGTGGGTGGATCCACCGGGGTGCGCCACCCGTGCTCGGCCCAGGCCTTCGAGAACGGCGTGAAGACCTGGTACGCCGAACCCGAGCCGTTCGTCACGCGGCCCGGCGCGACGGCGTACGGCGAGCCCGTCCTGACCAGCCCGATGCCGTGGGCGGCCAGCGCCTCCTCCACCTCGAGATCCCGGCGGTGCCCGTAGGGGCCGTAGTCGGCGGCGACGTGCACCCGCGTGGCACCGACCGCCCGCGCGGCCCGGACGACCTGCCGGACCGGGTCGCCGCGCACCACGCAGAGCCCCGACCGGCGTTGCCGCAGCGAGGCGTCGAGCGCCCGGAGCGACGCCGTCAGGTAGACCCGGCGCGCGGGACCGGCCGGACCCCACAGCGCCGGGTCGAGGACGAACAGCGGCACGATGCCGTCGGACGCGCAGGCGTCGAGGAGGGCGGGGTTGTCGCCGAGCCGGAGGTCACGGCGGAACCACATGACGGTGGTGTCGGTGCGGGCCACCTGCTCCACTGTGCCAGCGGCGCGCAGTCGTACGTAACAATGGCCGCGTGAGCGACCTGATCGACACCACCGAGATGTACCTCCGGACCATCTACGAGCTGGTCGAGGAGGGCATCGTGCCCCTGCGCGCGCGGATCGCCGAGCGCCTGCACCAGAGCGGCCCCACGGTCTCCCAGACCGTGGCCCGGATGGAGCGCGACGGCCTGCTCACCGTCGAGGGCGACCGGCACCTGGAGTTCACCGACGAGGGCCGCCGGCTGGCGACCCGGGTGATGCGCAAGCACCGGCTCGCCGAGCGGCTGCTCACCGACGTGATCGGGCTCGACTGGGAGCTGGTGCACGCCGAGGCGTGCCGGTGGGAGCACGTGATGTCCGAGACCGTCGAGCGCCGGCTGATCAAGCTGCTCGACCACCCCACCGAGTCGCCGTACGGCAACCCCATCCCCGGGCTCGACGAGCTGGGCGAGGCGAACCTGGGCGAGGAGTTCATGACCGGCGTCGAGGCGCTGTCCGACGCGGCCAGCGACGAGGAGGGGCGGGTCCTGGTGCGCCGGATCGCCGAGCACGTGCAGGTGAACACCGGGCTGATGTCGGATCTCAAGGGGGCGGGCATCGTGCCCGGTCAGGACGTCGACGTGCGTCCGATCAGTCGCTTCGGCGTGCCCGTGCCGATCGTCGGCGGAGACGGCTCCG